>JBCBCT010000130.1:0-7213 GCA_038530365.1 Pseudomonadota bacterium
GCTGACATCGATTTTGAAAACCTCATGGACGAGGTTGAGGACTTGGGAAAATCCGAAAAGCGCGCCCTGCTAAGCCGACTGAGTGTCCTTCAAGCGCACCTGCTAAAATGGAAATTTCAGCCAGAGAGGCGCGGCAGCAGCTGGGAGGCAACCATCAAAGTCCAGCGATTGGATCTCTCAGACCTGTTGGCGGACAATCCCAGTCTCACCCCGTTCCTGCGGGAAGAATTTGGCCACGCCTATCAACGAGCCCTGGCATTGGCAGAAGGCGAAACGGGGTTGAAAGATAAGTTCCCGACGACCTCGCCCTTCACCATTGAAGAGACGCTCGATCCAAATTTCTGGCCGTCCGCCGACACCATGACCAGATAATATGTCCAAAGCGGTCTGTGTGCGGAAAATAAGTGTGTGCGTTTTCACAGCGAACATTTAGTCAAGCACCGTGTTGCCATGAGGAAGGTGTGATAGGCTGATACGATGACCAAAGCCGCCCAAACCACAGACAACATCCCTCTTTACGACCGGGATTATTATGCCTGGATCAAGTCGCAGGTACGGGCTTTGCGCGAACGGCGGATTGCTGACATCGATTTTGAGAACCTCATGGACGAGGTGGAGGACTTGGGAAAATCCGAAAAGCGCGCTTTGCTGAGCCGGTTCGAAGTGCTTCAGGCACATCTTCTAAAATGGCGGTATCAATCGCATAGACGGTCAAAAAGCTGGGAAGGCACCATACGCGAACAGCGCCTGAGAATAGCGGACTTGCTCACGGAAAATCCAAGCCTCAAGACGCTGCCGTTCGAGCAAAAAGGCCGTATTTACGAACTCGCCAGCGTTCTCTTTCTTAAGGAAACGGGCCTGGATTTAGAGACCCTGCCGGACGCATCGCCCTTCACCATTGAGGAAACCCTCGACCCAAATTTTTGGCCTTCCGCCGACACCAAAACGACAGAGGCCGAATGACCCTACCCGACGCGGGCACGCTGCACGAAAACTCCCACACCCGAACCGAGCGGGTCTATTTCGAACACACCGATTTTTCCGGGGTCGTCTACCACGGACGCTATCTCGATTTTCTGGAACACGGCCGCTCCGACTATGTGCGCTTGCTGGGCGTTCACCACGGGGAAATGCGCGATGGAGTGTTCGGCGAAAGTTTGGCCTTCGCCGTCCATCACATGGAATTGGCCTTCAAGGCTGCTGCCCGTATCGACGATGTCCTGACCATCGAAACAGAGCGCGGCACGATGAAAGGCCTGCGGCTGACGTTCAACCAGCGCATCCTTCGCGGGGAGACGCTCATTTTGACCGCGCGTGTGACGGTGGTGTTGATGAACCCGGAGGGCAAACCCCGTCGTTTCCCCCCGGCACTGTTGGCCAGCCTCGGGGTTGAGGCGGCATCTTGAAGCGGAATGCAGGGCCTTCAAGCATCCGATGGGTAGACAGTTGGAAGCTGATGGGCGTCCAAGGCATAACTGAACTTTAACCATAAATCTTGCAGGGTTAGCCAAACGCCATTGCAGGACGAGACCGCCGGCGGAACGCCAAGCCCCGGCCACGCTTTGACCCCATTTGCCAAGCACCGCCTTCGCTGAGCCTGGGCGACCGCTGCAGCCATCGACGTCCACCGTCACCACAACCAATGCTTCGACATCCCTGACCCCAAGGAATAAGCCATGACAGTCCCGGCCCCCTTTGCTTTGGCAACTGCGCTCTTGGCAAGCTGTGCCGCTTTGACGGTGGCGTGGACGCCCGCCTTTGCGCAATCCGTCGAGGCTGCCGGACTGGAAGCAACGGTGGACACCTCCCTGATCGGCCTGTTCATGGAAGCGGGTCTCGTGGTCAAAATCGTGATGATCGGCCTTATCGTTGCATCGGTCTGGTGCTGGGCCATCATTATCGACAAATCCCTGCTTTTTTCGCGCACCAAACGGCAGATGAACCAATTTGAGCAGGTCTTTTGGTCGGGACAAAGTCTGGAAGACCTATATCGCACGCTCAGCGAACGCCCGCCCAACGGCATGGGTGCCCTGTTCGTCGCCGCCATGGGGGAATGGAAACGCTCATTTGAGCGCAACGCCCGCTCGCCCATTGGCCTTCAAACCCGCGTGGACAAGGTCCTGGACGTTTCCCTTGCCCGCGAAATGGAACGGCTGGAGAAGCGGCTGTTGTTTCTGGCAACGCTTGGCTCCGCCGCTCCCTTTGTGGGCCTGTTCGGCACGGTGGTGGGCATCATGACATCCTTTCAGGCCATAGCGGGATCGAAATCCACCAATCTGGCCGTGGTCGCACCGGGCATCGCAGAGGCACTGTTGGCAACGGCTTTAGGGCTGCTGGCCGCCATTCCAGCGGTGATCGCCTACAACAAATTGTCGGCGGAAGCTGCGAAGATTTCAACGCGGATGGAAGGGTTTGCCGACGAGTTTTCAGCCATACTTTCGCGCCAAATCGATGAAAGAAACGCCGCAAACTAACGGGCAAAGGCTCTAGAAAGGGCGCAGATATGGGCATGTCAGTGGGGCAATCGGGAGTATCGGGCGGACGACGCCGCCGCGGACGCCGCGCATCACCCATCAGCGAGATCAACGTAACCCCGTTTGTGGATGTGATGTTGGTGCTGTTGATCATCTTCATGGTTGCCGCACCGCTCCTCACGGTGGGCGTGCCCATCGACCTGCCGGAATCCCGCGCCCAACAACTCAACAGTGAAACGCAGCCGATTACGGTCTCCGTGCGCGCCGGCGGTGATGTATTTCTTCAAGAGACAAAAATTTCGCTGGAAGAGCTTATCCCCAAACTTCAAGCCATCGCGAAAAACGGCTATGAAGAGCGGCTTTACGTTCGTGGCGACCGCGCCATCGACTACGGCACCGTCATGAAGGTCATGGGGGCGTTAAACGCCGCCGGATATAAAAAGATCGGCCTCGTCACCACGCAGGAACAAGACGGTTAGCAATGAAAGCAGGGATGGTGACATCGCTGTTCGCCCATGGGGCGTTGCTGGGTTGGGCGGTTGTATCCGTCGCCGCGCCCAAACCCATGACCGTGCCCGAAATTGAAGCCGTCACCGCAGAAATCATCCCCATTGAAAGCATCACCCGAACCGTCAAAGGGGTGAAAACCGCACCAGCCGCCGAGGTGCCAAAGCCCACGGAACGCGAAACGACGAAGCCGCCGCGGCCGGAGCCCAGACCGGCTGAAAACGTTGGGGATACCGACAAGGATATCGCAACCGACGAGCAGCAGGTGAAAAAGGCAGCCCCCATTCAAAAGGTGAGTGCGCCAGAACCCAGGCCAAAACCGAGACCAGAGCCAAAGCCAGAACCAAAGCTGCCAGATCCAAAACCGGAGCCACCAAAGCCCGAGCCGCCAAAGCCAGTTGTGCAGACCGAACCCACTGTCACACCCGAGCCGAAACCGGAGCCCAAAGCCGAACCCAAAACCGACATCGCCATGCTGCTGCGCAAAGCGCAGGATGAACCGGCAACCCAGCCCAAACCCGAAGAGCAACCAAAATTCGCCAAACTTCCAGATCGCGTGCCCGCCCCCAAGCGCCGACCCAAGCCGACGCCAAAACCAAAAGAGCAAAAGGCTCTGGTGGACAAAAAGGAAGCCTCCGCAGGCGGCGCGCGGCGCAACACGCAAAAGGCTGCCCTGGGCACCAAGCGCGGCACCAATGCAACCAAACTCTCAACGTCTGAGATCGACGCCTTGCGCGGGCAGATTCAAGCCTGTTGGAACGTCGGCGCGCTGGCCGGCAGCGATGACGCTGAAAAACTGCGCGCCCGTGTTGTCTTCCGGCTCAAGCGCAACGGTGAGATCGACGGGCGTCCGCAGGCCAAAGCGACCGGCGGCAACGCGCGGGCCAACCGCACCTTTGCTGGGGGTGCCCGCCGCGCCGTCATAGGCTGCGCCCCCTACCGCCTGCCCGCTGACAAATATGAAACCTGGTCGGAAGTGGTTGTGAATTTCTCACTCGCCGACATGCTGGATAACTAGCAGGAAGAAGAGATGGACATGTATTCCCCATTGCCGAGCCTCTCGACGCCAAACCTCTCGACGCCGGGACACGCGATCACCAGAGCATGCCAAAAGGCCTGTGCCGCGCTTACGGCGGTGGCGCTGTTTGCAGTCGTGCTGTTTGCCATCATCCAGCCCGCCCATGCACGGGTGGAAATCGACATCACCAAAGGCAATGTGGAACCGCTGGCCATCGCGATCCCGGAGTTTGTGGCCGACACCCCCATGGGTCGGGACATCGCCAACATTATCCAGGCCAATTTGGAACGCTCCGGCCTATTCCGCCCGCTGGACCGGGCCTCCTTCATCCAGCAAATCACCGACACCAATGCCGTCCCGCGCTTTGCAGACTGGACCGCCATTAAGGCGCAAGCCCTTGTCACTGGCCGGTTGGTGAGCGAAGGCGGCGGGCGCTTCCGCACCGAATTTCGCCTCTGGGACACGTTTGGCAACGAGCAAATGATCGGCCAGCAATATTCCACCGATCCCAACAATTGGCGTCGTGTCGCCCACATTATTTCCGATGCGATCTACAAGGAACTCACCGGCGAGAACGGCTATTTTGACACCCGCATTGTGTTTGTCAGCGAAACAGGGCCGAAGAACAAACGGGTGAAGCGGCTGGCCATCATGGATCAGGATGGGGCAAACGTTCGAAATCTCACCAACGGGCGCGACCTCGTGCTTACGCCGCGCTTTTCCCCGTCCCGCCAAGAAATCACCTACATGTCCTTCGCGGGAGATCGTCCCCGGGTCTATTTGCTGCAAATCGAGACCGGACAGCGTGAAGTTGTTGGCAATTTCACCAACATGACCTTCTCGCCGCGTTTCTCGCCAAACGGCCAGCAAGTCATCATGAGCCTGCAGCAGGACGGCAACGCCAACATCTACACCATGGATCTGCGATCCCGCCGCACCACCCGTCTGACGAACACAGCCGCCATCGACACATCGCCGTCCTATTCCCCCAATGGCAGCCGGATCGTGTTTGAATCCGACCGCGGCGGCCGCCAGCAGCTCTACGTCATGGGATCGGACGGTTCTAACCCGACACGCATTTCCTTCGGTGCCGGCAGTTACTCCACGCCGGTGTGGTCCCCGCGCGGCGATCTGATTGCGTTCACCAAACGCGCCGGCGGCAAATTTCTGATCGGCGTCATGCGCACCGATGGCTCGGGCGAGCGCATTTTGACAGAAGGCTTTCACAACGAGGGTCCCACCTGGGCCCCCAATGGACGAACGCTGATGTTTTTCCGCGAAAGCCCCGGCCAGCGCGGCGGGCCACGCCTCTACACCATCGATCTGACAGGCCGCAACGAACGCCTCGTCAAAACCCCGGCCTTCGCCTCTGACCCCGCCTGGTCACCTCTGCTCGATTAAGCAGCCACACCTCCCGGTTGGCCACGTTTGGGGTTGGAGTTACAGCGCTGCCACCAGCTGGGCCATATCGTCGGGCAGGGGCGCCGAAAAATGCACCGTCTCTCCACTGCCCGGATGGCGAAACCCAAGGGTTTGCGCGTGAAGCGCCTGGCGTCTGAAGTTCAACATCACCCCTTGGGCCGTTTCATTCAGGCGATTGACCCGGGTGAAAAACGACTTTCCGTAATCCGGATCGCCCAGCAACGGATGACCGATATGGGCCATGTGCACCCGGATTTGATGGGTGCGACCGGTCTCCAAGCGGCATGAAACGAGCGAGACAAGGGCCTCCCCCGTCGCATCCTCAAAGCGTCGCTCCACCTCAAAATGTGTGACCGCCCATTTGGCATCGGGACTTTGCTCAGACACCACCCCCCTGCGTTGGCGGTGGGACGGATCGCGGCCAACATAGGTCTCGATGGTCCCCTTCATGCGGGGCGGCGCGCCCCACACCAATGCCACATAGCTGCGCTCCAACGGCCCGGTGCGTCCGTGGTCGGCAAACTGTTCCTGCAGGTCAATGTGGGCGCGGTAGCTCTTGGCCGCCACCATCACGCCACTGGTTTCCTTGTCGAGCCGGTGCACGATGCCGGGGCGCTTCACCCCACCAATGCCCGGCAGGCGACCATCGCAATGGTGCAGCAGCGCGTTCACCAGCGTCCCGCTCCAATTGCCCGGTGCCGGATGGACAACCATGCCAGCTTCTTTGTTGATGATGATGAAATCATCGTCCTCGTGGAGAATATCGAGCGGTATCGGCTCCGGCAGAGGGGCCGCGTCCTCTGCCGGTGGCATTTGAAATCGCACCACGTCACCAGCCGCAATCTTGCTGCTGGTTCCCCGCGGGATGCGCCCATTGATCGTCACCAGCCCCTGGCGCACCAGGGCCTGCACCCGTGCTCGGGAAATATCATCCGGCGCATTGGCGGAAATGAACAGATCAACCCGTTTGCCGTCGGCTTCATGGGGCACCTCCAGCACCGTCATCGCGCCGCTCGCTTCGTTTTCCAAAAAAGGGCCCCTTTCCCTAGCCCGCACGCAAGGTTATCACGCGGGCTGCTGGGCGCTTGTAGCGCTTCGGCAGCCGGTGCAGCAACGCCCGTTCCCGCGGTTAAACCGCCACGTCAGTCGAAAGCCTTCAGCATGCCCAATGCCGCCCCCGATCCATCCGAGGAACCGCTCGATCCCAAAGTGGAAGAGATCCGCAAAAAACTCGTGCGCCTGCTCATGGTGTCCGGGGGCATCATGATGGTGGGGTTGGCAACCGTGCTGATCGCGATTGTTTATAGACTCAACAGTGTGCCGGAAGACGCCAACGCCAACGCAGCCACGGCACCGGGAATCGAACGCGGGCCCGCACTTCTCATCCAGATTCCTAAGGGCAGCCGGATCACAGACAGCACCATGAGCGCCCAAGGCTTGACCCTCACCATCACCACCCAAGACGGCCAACAATCCATCCGCTTTTACAACACCAAAGGTGCCCTCGTCCGCACCTTCGAGGTGCGGGAAGGACCATAGCCCTTTCAGCACATACGTATGAGACTGATGAATTGAACTTATCCACTCACGGCAGCCGATGCTGTAAATACGAATTAACGATTTATCAAAAAATCTTTTCCACACATGTGTTGACTTACACACTTATGTGGACAACATGGTGCTATGAACAGCGCCGAACTGGAGAAGCTTCTCAGGAAGCACGGGTTTAAATTTGTCAACCATCGAGGTGGCAGTGGACACAAGTCAGTTATACGCGGTGATCGAAAATCGG
>JBCBCT010000131.1:0-7176 GCA_038530365.1 Pseudomonadota bacterium
CATCGGTTACGCCATCGGCCACGTCGATATCGATGGTGTGGATTTTCTCCGGCGTTTCTTCAGCCACCGCCTCGATGTCCATACCGCCCTCGGTCGATGCCACGAAGGACACTTTTCCGGTTTCGCGGTTCACCAGGATGGAGCAGTAAAGCTCGGTTTCAATGTCTGCCCCGTCTTCAAGATAGAGCCGGTTGACCTGCTTGCCCTCGGGCCCGGTTTGTTTGGTCACCAACGTGTTGCCAAACATCTCCGCAACATGGGCACGCACTTCGTCGGGCGAAAAAGCGAGACGAACGCCGCCTTTGGCGTCCTCTGGCAGTTCCTTAAACTTGCCCTTGCCCCGTCCCCCGGCGTGGATTTGCGACTTCACCACGTAAAGCGGTCCGGGCAGCGCGTCGATCGCACCCTCAACATCATCGGCAGACAGGATCGGCACACCATCGGCCACAGGCGCACCAAAGCCTTTAAGAAGCTGTTTGGCTTGATATTCGTGGATGTTCATCGCTTTCAGATTTCCTCTTTAGGCGGCACAACCGCACCGCAAGGCCTTGTTGGTTACGCCGCGCTCAAGCAGCAAATTCCACATTCATAAGGCGCATCATCATGTTGAAGTTCTCCGTGGAAGAACCGCTCCAGATGGCGCGTCTCTTTGCACAAATTCGCGGTAAAAATGGACTGCTTTCAAATCGCGCCAAGTCGGCGAGCACCGCGTTGGTCACCTCACCCTGCCCGTACATCACAGCGCAACTTTTTGTTCCATTCTGTTCCGGCAAGACCAGCGCCCAACCGCGAAAGGTATCGCCCGGCTGTGGAGTGACGGTGTAGGTCACGATACCGCCCCAAACACCGCCACCTTCGGTGACAAGAATGCCCACGTCTTCATCCACCACCGTTGGAAACGGAAAACTGCGCACGGGTTCTGGCAACGAACCAAGACCGACGATCACTTGCCCCGGCGCGCGGTAGACATGAAGATTAATCAACTCCTCGACCACGCAAAACTCGGTGGCCACAGCCCCGACGACTTTCAATTTTTCGGCGGGCCGACAATCAGCCTTCGCAATGGAACCGCGGTCCAAGCGAGGCATCGAAGAGGCGGACGGCGTTGCGCGCTGAGTTGTCGTCGACGATGAGGCTTGATCCCGATCCGTTGTGTCTCTTTTTGCTGGCGCTGCCGACGCTACGGTCAATCGATCCATCAGGTCGACCATCATTTGTGATTGCTTGCCCGCAAAGCGAACCTGGCTTTGACCGCAGATGAAACCCGCAGCCTCTGCCGAAAGGTCCCGCGCCAGAAGGTTGGCATTGCGATTAGTCAGGGCATCAACATAGCCCATGATGCAGCCGTTTTTCTTTGCCGCATCCACCTTGTGAACGGTCAGCCAATTGCCCGGCGTCGAGCCGCCAAGCTGCATCCGCAGGATCATCGCCACCGGAACGCCACCCTCCAGCCGCCACTCCGCCTTGGGCCCAAAGCTGGTGAAGGGGGGCAACATCGGCGTGCCGATACCATCGCGCCCGACACGCACTGCATCGCGGGCATCGTAGTAGTCGACATAAATATCGATCCCCGCCAGGCCAGGACATTTCAGGGAGGCGCTGGCGGGGCCTTCGGTGTTGGTGGACGCGTCCAGCGTGGTGCAAAACTGCGCCGCGTCTGCGGTGTTGATGTCGGTATATTTGATGGAGACCTGCGCTTGAGCAGCCGTATTGACCGCCATGGGCGCCATGTAGCAGAGCGCAGTCGCGCAAGCTAACGCACCAGACCGAAACAAACGCCCAGCCAAAGCCACCGCGTCCGCAGCGACGGGACAAAGCGCTTCAACACCAGCTTTCCAACACAACGACTGCATAGCGGCTCCCATCGCCATCGTCCCCAAACGCGTCCCTTATTTCAGCTGCGGCGCAATCTCGGCACACGCTTCACACAGTTCTGCGACAGCCGCCGCTGAATTTGCAAAGGCCTTTTCGTCGGTTTTCGACAGTTCAATTTCGATCACCCGTTCGACGCCACCGGACCCAATGATGACCGGCACACCGACATACATGTCCTGGATGCCGTACTCACCTTTAAGATTGGCCGCGCAAGGCAACACACGCTTTTGGTCCCGCAGATAGGCCTCTGCCATGGAAATCGCGGACGCCGCCGGGGCGTAATAGGCCGACCCAGTTTTCAAAAGCGCCACGATCTCGCCGCCGCCTTTGCGCGTGCGGTCAAAGATTTCTTCCATCCGCTCCTTGGTCAGCCAACCCATTTTCACCAGGTCCGGCAAGGGCATCCCAGCAACCGTCGTGTATTTGGCAATCGGCACCATGGTGTCACCATGACCACCCAAAACAAACGCGTTGATGTCTTTGATCGAAACGTCAAACTCGTCGGCAAGGAAGTGCTTCAACCGTGAGGAGTCGAGCACGCCAGCCATTCCAACGACCATATTTTTTGGCAAGCCGGAAAATTTCTGCAATGCCCACACCATTGCGTCGAGCGGGTTGGTAATGCAGATGACGAACGCATTGGGCGCATATTTTTTGATACCCGCACCCACCTGCTCCATGACTTTGAGGTTGATACCCAAAAGATCGTCCCGGCTCATGCCCGGCTTACGAGCAACACCGGCGGTGACGATGCAAACGTCTGCACCTTCAATCGCTTCATAGGATTGCGTACCGGAAATACGCGCATCAAAACCATCGACCGGAGAGGATTCGGCGATGTCTAGGGCCTTACCTTCAGGAATACCTTCCGCGATGTCGAACATCACGACATCGCCCAACTCTTTCAGACCGGCCAGATGCGCCAGCGTTCCCCCAATCATGCCGGAACCAATCAAAGCGATCTTGTTTCGAGCCATAAGTCTTCCTTTTACGTAAGAATTTTGTGCGGTATTTCCCCGATTTCTGCGCGGGACCCTGACTCGACCATTCCCAAATGGCAAGTTACCCGAAAGGCCAACTAAAGGCTAAGCTGGCCCTGGATTGAAGCTGTCATCAGCTGCTTTTCTCAGCGAGTTTAGGCGCGCGAGCGTGCTGCGGCCAACCACGGTTTGGACTGCATTTCCTGCAGGCGGGATATGGTGCGAGCGAATTCAAACGCCTCGGTCCCGTGGGCTACGGGATAAAGCCCATCGGGGGCAGCCTCCGCTTGGCAGATCAGCACAGCCCCCGCATCGTAAAGCGTATCGATGAGCGCGATGAACCGCTTCGCTTCATTGCGCTGGGCGGGGCCCATGATCGGCACGCTTTCCAGAAACAAGGTGTGGAACCGCGCTGTGATCGCCAGATAATCCCCACTGCCCAAGGCTTGCGCACACAGCGTATCAAAATCGGTGCGCAGCAAACCGCCGGCGGCGTGGGCAAAGGTCAAAACCCGACCTTTCACCTCCAACTGTGCAGGGGACACCGTGATATCGCGAGTGAGATCGGACCACAGTCCATCAAACCGCACAGCCCCCGCCGATCCCACCATATAAGCATCTTCATTGGCCAGACGGGCCATTCGGTAATCGGTGACCGACGCCAAATGTTCCACCCGCATGCGCGTTTTGATCAGATCGATAAACGGCAAGAAAAACGAGCGATTGAGCCCATTTTTGTAAAGATCATCCGGCGCGACATTTGATGTCGCCACAACCGTCACGCCGCGCTCAAACAGGCCGGTAAACAGCCGCGCCAGGATCATCGCATCGGCAACATCGGTGACGGCAAACTCGTCGAAACACAAAAGCTGCGCCTCTTTGGCCAACGCATCGGCAAGCGGCGGGATCGGATCCGCCGTCTTGTCCTTGGGCCGCGCCTTTCGCGACTTGGCAGCCTGCCGCCATCCGTGAATACGCCCGTGCACGTCCTGCATGAAAGCATGAAAATGCACGCGCCGTTTGGGCTGTGCTGGCGCCTGCTCAAAGAAGAGGTCCATGAGCATGGTCTTGCCCCGCCCAACGCCGCCATAAATGTAGGCGCCGTCTCCATCGGCAGGAACAGCACGGCTTTTCTTGCCAGCAAACAACCAGCCAAGCGAACTCTTTTTGTTGGCAAGGGGAGGCGCGGCCAGGCGGGCAAGAATCGCGTCCAGGGCCGTTATTGTGGAGGTTTGCGCTGGATCATGGGTGAGGGTTCCCGCCTCAACCAGTTCAGCGACGCGTGCAGCGACTGGACCCAGAGTTGTTGAGAGTGTCGAGCCAAGCTCCGAAGAAAGCGCACCCTGTTTCGGGGAATGGCTCACGATAGCATCGCTCAAAGCTCCGCGAAACGATCAGCTCGCAGTCTTCGCCTAGCGCGAAAACGAAATTGAACCGCCCGACGTTGTGGAGCCATCAAAACGCTCAGCCGCCGAGCGGAACAGCGTTGCCGCTGTCGCGCCGGTGGAATTCACCAGCACCACCTGTTTGCCCTTCACGTCCCAGGCCTGCACGTCTTTGATGGAGGCGGCAGAACAGCCCCGCGTGGCGGCCCGGAAGCCGCCGGACCATTTGGTCAATGCGAGGAAGACCTGACAATTTGAACCACCGGTGCTCACGGTCCAAGCACCCACCATGCTTTGGCGGGTAACGGGCTGGGAAGCGGCGGCAGACGGTGTGGCAGCGGCGACCTGCGTTGATGCAGCGGGTTTCGGCGGCTCAACGGGCTTTGGTGTTTCCACGGCGGTAGGCGAAGGCGTTACGGACCCCGCATCGTTTGGCGCCGTGGGCGTTGCAGGTGCGAGCGCCCCCTCTTGAACCGACGGCAAAGGGGCAGGATTGAGAGACGCGGGTGGCGGCGCGGTGCGAATAGCCCCTTGGTTAAGCCGAGACGTCTGACTGCACGCCGAAAGGGCAAGCGCCATCACAGCAACCGCAAGCGCACTTCGGCGGACCACCGGGCCTCCTTTGCGACAACCTTGATCGTTGGCCCAACCAAAGGCTTTCAATTTTGCATCACGGCTCGACATGTGAGCACCTCTCGTCACGCCAATTACATCCAGTGCCCCCGCATCGGACATCCGAACGGTGAACTCATCTGTGTTTTTGAGCAAAAATCTGCGTTCAAAACCCAAAATCAGGGCGCAAGTGTCGGAAGGCTCTTAAGTGAACCGCCGCAACAACCATGCCCCATCCCACGCCTCGCCCAAACATTGCGGCAATCATAAGGCATTAAGGATAACAGACTGTATCACAGTATGGCGAAAGACGCGCAATAGCGAGACTGTAGCTGCCCTTAGGGCAAGTGAGTCATCAACATGGTTAACAGGATGGTCGCGGAGACACAGTAGCTCTGGCCCGAAGGCTTAGCCGACACACTCTAAAATGTGGAGCAGCCTAACTCGCCCGCTTAATGTGTGTGACGCCGGTATAGGCGTCCGCCCCCCACAGGGCTTTCACCCGTTGGTCTCGTCCGCAGCGATACCGGTAGTATTTATACCGGACCGGGTTCTTCTTGTAGTAATCCTGATGGTAGTCCTCGGCGGGCGTCACCTTCTGCGCCAGCGCAATTTCCGTGGCGATGGGCTTTCCAAGCTTTCCAGAGGCATCAAGCGCGGCCTTCTGCGCCTGCGCTTCGGCCAATTGTTCGGCATCCACCGCATAAATTGCCGGGGAATAGCTGTGCCCCCGGTCGCAGAACTGTCCACCACCATCAACGGGATCCACGCTGCGCCAAAAAATTTCGAGCAGCCGCGCATAGGTGGTTTTCGTGCTGTCATAGGTGACGGTCACCACCTCACGGTGGCCGTACCGCCCGTGGTTGCGATAGGTGGGATTGTCGTTCGTTCCACCGGTATAGCCCGACACGACGTCTACGACACCCGCGACATGTTCAAAGTCTTTCTCAATGCACCAAAAACAACCGCCAGCAAAAATAGCTGTCTTATTCTCAGCCTGTGCCGGCCCAGCAAGGCCAGCAGACCCGACAATGAAAGCCACACCCAAACAACCGGCCCACAAACCCAGTTTCAAAGCGGAGCGTCCGAACATGTGTTAATCCAATTCCAATGCGGCGTCATAATCGCCTACATCATCGCAAGGCGATCCCAAAACAAGACAACCAGCCTCAAGACTGCGTGAACGGATGGTCAAGGCTAATGTCTAAAATGCCTCGTTCCTGTGAAGACCATGGCCAAGCCTAGGTCGTTGGCAGCTTCTATGACGTCGTTGTCGCGCATGGAGCCGCCGGGTTGGATGAGGGCTGTGGCGCCCGCTTCTGCGGCGGTGATCAGGCCGTCGGCGAAGGGGAAAAAGGCATCTGAGGCCACCACCGAGCCTTGGGTGCGGGGCTGTGCCCAGCCGGCGGCAGTGGCGGCATCTTGAGCTTTGATGGCGGCAATTCGTGTTGAATCCACACGGCTCATCTGGCCAGCGCCGATGCCCACTGTAACGCCGTCACGGGCGTAAACGATGGCGTTCGATTTGACGTGTTTTGCAATCTTAAACGCAAAGGCGAGGTCCTGCAGTTCTTGTGCGCTCGGCTCCCGCTTGGTGACGCAGGTGAGCGCGCCCGGGTCCAACACCGCGTGATCGCCATCTTGGACCAGCATGCCGCCCGCAACCGGTTTGAAGGCCAGTGCTGCGGTTCGCGGGTCCAAAAGCCCGTCCGTCAGCAACAGCCGCAGGTTCTTTTTCTGGGCCAAGACCGCCTTGGCCTCTTCGCTTGCACCGGGGGCCAAAATAACCTCGGTGAAAATTTCAGACAGCACTTCGGCCGTATGAACATCAAGGGCCGTGTTGCAGGCAACGATGCCCCCAAAGGCCGATACAGGATCGCAGGCCAACGCCTCGCGATAGGCTCCCGCCAGAGTTTTGCCCACCGCCACACCACAAGGGTTTGCATGCTTGATGATAGCAACGGCAGGACCATCGGCGGCGGCAAACTCGCTCACCAAGGCAAAGGCGGCATCGGCGTCGTTGATGTTGTTGTAGGAAAGCTGCTTGCCCTGCACTTGCTGCGCCTGGGGCACGCCGCTCCGACCGTCCGGAAAGGAATAAAGCGCCGCCTGCTGATGCGGATTTTCGCCGTAGCGCATGGTCGATAAAAGCGCGCCCCCAAAGGCGCGGGACGGCGGCGTATCAACGGCAAAGGCCGTCGCCATCCAATTGGAAATTGCAGCATCATAGGCAGCCGTGCGGGCAAAGACAGCCTGCGCCCACCGTTTGCGGTCGGCAAGGTGCGACGCACCGTCGGAGGCGTCAAACCCGTCAAGGAACGGCT
>JBCBCT010000132.1:0-7082 GCA_038530365.1 Pseudomonadota bacterium
CCAAGGGTTTCAAGCAGACGGTCAGGATTGCAGGGTTTTTCCAGGTAATCATACGCCCCGGATTTCATCGCCCGCATTGCAGTCGACACGTCGGAATGCCCGGTTAACAACACAACGGGGAGATCAGGATCGCGGCTCTGGGCAAGGCGCAAGACGTCAAACCCGTCGTGGTCTGGCATTTGAATATCGGACAAGACGACGCCACGAAAGCTCGCACGGATCGATCGGCGGGCTTGGGTCAAGGTTCCCGTCGGAATCGGCTCAAACCCTTCAAGTTCAAGAAGCTGAACAATGGATTCACGCAGGGCGCGGTCATCTTCAACGATCAAAACACGCTTGGTCATGGATGAAGAATCTCGCGCGGCGCAAGCGTCTCTCCGCCCGGTTTGAGCGCCGTCGCGACGGGCTCCCGGGCCAGCGGCAGCGTCATCGTAAACTGGGCGCCTTTCTTCCAGTTGTCACATGCGAGCGTTCCGTTAAACCGGGCAACCAGACCAAAGGACAGCGCCAAGCCCATGCCCAAGCCCTTCGATGCGCCCAACTCTTTGGTTGTATAAAAAGGCTCAAACACTCTGTCCGGCTCTTCAATGCCGGTCCCGGTATCCCGGAGGCGAAGGCGTGCAGCTTCGCCCTCAACATGCAACTCGACGGACAAAATCCGTTTTCGTTGGCCCTGCATCGCATCGATGGCATTTGAGATAAGATTGAGCACCACTTGTTCCAATCTGATCGCCCCCGCCATAACGGGGTAAGCCTCCTCCGCAATGGTTTGAACCAGCGTCACACCGGCCTTTTCAAGGTCGTTGGCGGACAAGGCCAAAGCCCGCCGAACGCATTCATCAAACTGCACAATTTCTGTGGGCGTCGCCTCCTGCCGGGCAAAGGCGCGTAGATTAGAAATAATGCGGGTGATGCGTCGGGTTTGCTCGCCAATCTCAACCAAATTACCCCGCGCTTCGTCGACCCGGGCGCGGTCTATCAAGCGGCGTCCGTTGTCCGCATAGTTCAAAATCGCCGCCAGCGGCTGGTTCAATTCATGGCTCACACCGGCGGACAAACGGCCCAGTGCCGCCAGATTGGATGCCTCCAGCAATTCATCTTGCGCCGCCCGCAGTTGAGCCGTTCGTGCACTCACCCGTTCCTCCAACGTGGCAGATTGACGGGCCTTCTCCGCCAAGCGCCGCTGCTGTTGGAAAACAATGAGCCCTGCAAGCGCCAAAGCCGCCATGAGAGCCAAGGCAAACCCCAGGCGCAAACGGGCACTGTCTCGCGCGTTGGCGGTATCCAAAACGACCGCGCCCACCATGCCAAGCGGCGCGAAGTCTCGCATCAAAACTTGAACCTCCAACGGGTCCACCCCTCCGGCAGCCCCCCCACCGGCGCTTCGCTGATATAGCCAAAGCGGTTGACCTGAAACGGTTGATGTTTGCTCCAGGGGAAGCCGGTCTGCCGGTGCAGACGATGCAGCCGCAGTGGGAGGGTCAACGGCGGCGGCGTCCTCCGCCACCGCATTTAAGGCCCGGGTCACGCGTGCACCGTCCAACAAAACCAATTCCGGTCGGTTCGATGAAATTGACCGCCCTTCAAGGTCAAAAAATACCACCGGCTCCGGCGTCACCGGCCATTCAAACTCAAGGGCAGCAAGGTTGGCCGACACCACCACCAAGCCCCGCGGAGATGAACCGACGCTTTTAATCCACCGGCTAAACCGCACCAACCGTTTTGCACCCGTTGCATCCGTTTTGGAGACATCGACAGCCGTCCCCAAACGCCCATTGAGCGCTGCAGACCGCAAAGCTGGCAAAAGTCGTGCCCCCACCCGCTGCGGGCTGGAGGACAAAAAAATGCGCCCCGACCGATCCACAAGATCAACCTCCCAGGCTCCGTAGGTCAGGCTCTTTTGTATGAGGGCAGCCAATGCCGCCGCTTGGGCTGCATCCTGCGCACCGTCGGGCAATTGCCGTGCGGGTTCAAAGACAGTCGCCAAAACCGGATCATCCGCCAGGGTGTTGACCAGGGCGCGGTAGACATCGAGTTGCCCGCGCAGACGTCCCCCAGCCTCTAGCAGCCGGACCAACCCCGCCCGTCGATCATCGGCCAAGGCGTCGCGAAACGCACTGGAATAGACCAGTGAGCTGACCAGCCCCGCCAACAGCAAAACCAACGCCGCAACCGCCAAAAATAGTCGCAATGAAGCGATTCCCATCCCCTCTGGCCCCGCGTGCGCCCGTTCAAGACCTGCAAAAACCTAGGCCAAGACTGTCCGAAAAATCGGACAAAAAAGCAATTTCCCTTTCCGCGATCATTCAAACTTCTGAAAAACATGGAAATTTCTTGATCGCACAATGAAGGCTTGCGATTTTTGCCCGTCTTCCGCTCACTGTAGGCCGCCAGCGCATTGGTGCGCTGCGCGATTGGGAGGACTCCATTATGAAAACCCTTATCAAAGCCACGCTCGTGGCAGCCCTTGCCTGTGTGCCATCGCTGGCTATGGCGGCCTGTGACGACGGCGAAATCGTTGTCAAATTCAGCCACGTCACCAACACTGACAAACACCCCAAGGGCATTGCCGCTTCGCTGCTTGAAAAGCGCATCAACGAGGAAATGAACGGCAAAATGTGCATGGAGGTGTTCCCAAACTCCACGCTTTACAACGACAACAAGGTTCTGGAAGCCATGTTGCAGGGCGATGTGCAGCTTGCAGCGCCGTCGCTTTCGAAGTTCGAAAAGTTCACCAAGAAATTCCGCATCTTCGATTTGCCGTTCATGTTCAAAAACATTAATGCGGTGGAAGCGTTCCAGGCATCACCCGCTGGGCAAGCCATGCTGGGCAGCATGACCAAGCGCGGTCTTCAGGGCCTTGGATATTGGCACAACGGCATGAAACAGATGTCGGCCAACAAGCCACTCATCGCACCGAGCGATGCCAACGGCCTGAAATTCCGCGTTCAGTCATCGGACGTGCTGGTTGCACAAATGGAAGCGATTGGCGGCAGCCCCCAGAAAATGGCGTTCTCAGAAGTCTACGGCGCGCTGCAACAAAAGGTCGTGGATGGTCAGGAAAACACCTGGTCGAACATTTACGGCAAGAAGTTCTTTGAGGTCCAAGATGGGGTCACCCAAACCGACCACGGCATCATCGACTATCTGTTGGTCACGTCTGTGGACTGGCTGGACGGCCTGCCCGCCGACGTGCGCAGCCAATTCCTGACGATCATTGCCGAGGTTACCGAGACCCGTAACAAGGAATCTACTGCCGTGAACAATGCAGCCAAACAGGCCATCATCGATGCCGGCGGCACCGTGCGCACCCTAACGGCGGAACAACGTCAGGCCTGGGTTGATACGATGAAACCCGTCTGGGCAAAATTTGCCAAAGATGTGGGTCAGGACAACATCGACGCCGCGCAAGCGATCAACAAAGCGATGAACTAAACGCTCAACGATCGAAACACGCAGGAACGCCCGGTCTGACCGGGCGTTCTTTTCCATAATCCATGACCAAAACCCATGTTTCGACCGGCCTGCGGGAAACAGCCGACCGATAATGATGGACAGTGTACGGGGACAGACGGATGGCTCACTCCACCGCCGAACGCTCGGCGTTAGACCGCGTGGAAGAAACGATCATCGCACTGATTTTGGGTGTGATGACGCTGATGACCTTTGCAAACGTCGTCGCGCGATACGTGTTCAATTCCAACATATTTTACGCGCTGGAACTCACGGTCTTTCTCTTCGCCTGGCTGGTGTTGTTGGGCGCAAGCTATGCGGTCAAAAAGACCCTGCACCTAGGCGTCGATGCGGTGGTCAACATCGTGCCCAACGGCGTGAAACGCATTTTGGGGCTGATCGTTGTTGCAGCCTGCTTGGCCTACACGTTGTTACTGCTGAAAGGCTCGTGGGATTACTGGGCGCCCTACGCCAACCTGCCCCCCACGGAGGGACGCTGGTTCCCCGTGGGCTTTGTCGAAAAATACCGTGGCCAGGGTTGGTATGAGACGCAGGACATTCCGGTTCCCTTCTTTCTGACGTGGCTGGAGGACGTGTTCAACGACGGCGAGGCCTACGAAAAACTGCCAAAGGTCGTGCCTTATCTCGTTCTTCCCCTTTCCATGACACTGCTTCTTTATCGCTTCGCCGAAGCTGGAGTGCGGGTGTGGAAAGGCGAACAGGACATGCTGATCGTCAGCCACGAGGCGGAAGAAGACGTCGCCGAGGCCGCTGCCAAGCTGAAAGAGCAAGACTAATGGAAATCCTCCTCCTTTTTGTGCTCGTGATCGGCTTGATGCTGATCGGCGTGCCAATCGCAGTCGCCCTTGGCCTGTCGTCTATTCTTTTCTTGCTGGCATTTTCCGATAGTTCGCTCGCGTCGGTTGCTCAAACCCTGTTTGAAGCCTTTGAGGGGCATTCGACACTGCTGGCCATTCCGTTTTTTATTTTGGCGTCGAGCTTCATGTCCACCGGCGGCGTCGCGCAGCGTATCATCCGCTTTTCAATTGCCCTCGTCGGTCACCTGCGCGGCGGCCTTGCCATCGCGGGCGTTCTCGCCTGCATGATCTTTGCGGCCCTTTCCGGTTCATCCCCTGCGACCGTGGTGGCCATCGGTACCATCGTCATCGCTGCCATGCGCCAGGTCGGCTACACCAAGGAATTTGCGGCGGGCGTCATCGCCAACGCCGGGACATTGGGCATTCTCATCCCGCCCTCCATTGTGATGGTGGTCTACGCCGCCGCCGTCGAAGTCTCCGTGGGACGCATGTTCTTAGCTGGCGTTCTGCCGGGGCTTCTCGCGGGCACGATGTTGATGATCGGCATCTATATCATGGCCCGCATAAAGGACATGCCGAAGGGCGATTTCAAAGGCTTTGGTGAAATTTGGGCAAGCTTCAAGGATGCGATTATGGGCCTGATGCTGATCGTCATCATCATGATCGGGATTTACGGCATCCCCGGCATCACAGGTGCAATTTTTACGCCCACGGAAGCGGCCGCCGTTGCTTCGGTCTACGCCTTCCTGGTGGCGGTGTTCGTTTACCGCGACATGGGCCCGCTTTCGAACGGTGGGACCCTGCTGCGCAAACCCCACGCACTGATCACCGCGTTTTGGCACCCCGATACGATCAACACGCTACGCGATGCCGGGAAACTGATCATCACGCTGATGTTCGTCATCGCCAATGCGCTGATTCTCAAACACGTCATCACAGACGAGCAAATCCCGCAAAAGATCACCGAAGCCATGCTGGCCGTCGGGTTCGGCCCGATCATGTTCCTGATCATCGTCAACGTCATTTTGCTGATCGGCGGCCAGTTCATGGAACCCAGCGGACTTTTGGTCATCGTTGCGCCGCTGGTGTTTCCCATCGCCATGGAATTGGGCATCGACCCCATTCACCTCGGCATCATCATGGTGGTGAACATGGAGATCGGCATGATCACGCCACCGGTGGGGCTCAACTTGTTCGTGACGGCGGGGGTGGCCAATATGTCCATGATGGGCGTGGTGCGCGCTGCCCTGCCCTTCCTGGGCATCATGTTCATTTTCCTGATCCTCATCACGTATGTGCCCTGGATTTCCACCGTTTTGCCAAACGCCGTCATGGGGCCGGAAATTGTGACACGGTAGCGAAGCCGACGCAGGGCAAGCCTGTGACAATCCGCGCCAGGACAGGCTCAGGCGCTTGACCGCTGCCCAGCGTTTTTGCACACAAAAGTGTTTCGAGATCGAGTTGATTGGCAAAACCATGAGAAAGCCCGTCGTTGGCGTCATTGGCAGCACCTATCGCGTGGAAGACCGGTACTCCGTTCAAATGGCGGGGGAACACAACCTGCGGGCCATTGCAGATGTCACCGGCGCCCTGCCCTTGGTCTTCTCCGGCATTCCTGAAATTACGGACATCGGCGCACTGCTCGACACCGTTGATGGCATCTTGCTCACCGGCGCACGGGCAAACGTACACCCCTCCCGCTTCGGCGAGACACCCCACGAAGCCTATGAACCCTATGACGAGCGCCGTGATGACGTGGCGCTTCAACTCAGCCAAATCTGCGTGGAACAACGCATCCCGCTCTTGGGTATCTGCCGCGGTATGCAGGAATTAGCGGTGGCCTTCGGCAGCGCGCTTCATCCGGAAATTCGCGATCTGCCCGGAAAAATGAACCACCGGATGCCCCGTTTGGAAAACGGTGAAATACACCCGGACCCGGAAGTCATTTTCCAAGACCGCCACGACGTCACATTCATTGATGATGGCCAATTCGCGAACCTCTACGGCACAACCAAGATCAGGGTGAACAGCCTCCACGGCCAGGGCGTGGTCAGCGCCGGTGAACGGGTGGTTGTTGAAGGCGTTGCCGAAGATGAGACGGTGGAAGCCATCAGTATCAAGGAAGCCGCGGGCTTTGCCCTGGGCGTCCAATGGCATGCGGAATATGACCCACAAACCAACCCGGTAAACCAGGTCATCATGTCAGCCTTTGGCGAAGCGGTGCGCGAAACGCGGGCGTAAATCTCACAAGTTTTGAGCGTTTGAGTTCGCTAGCCAACGCCTTGTAGCAAATGTCATACGGTCGACGCCGTTTTCACGCGTTTGAAGCATTTGACGGTAAAAGCTAGCCCACGCGCCCAACACGTGAGCCCATGCCATGACGCTTTCCCTGTTTTCCAAACCCGGCCGGTTCTGGCGGGGTAATATTCACACCCATTCCACACTATCGGACGGAATTCTGAGCCCCGATGAGGTTTGCCGCCGCTACAAGGCGGAAGGCTATGACTTCATCGCGCTCACCGACCACTTCATCGGACGCTACAACTACCCCATTGCCGATACCGTGCCCTATCGCGGCGATACTTTCACAACGATTCTCGGCGCAGAACTTCATTCCGGCGCCATGCAAAATGGCGAACTGTGGCACATTCTGGCGGTCGGCTTGCCGACAGACTTTAAACCGTCACACTCGCCGGATTTTCTGCCCCGCCGCGATCAAGAAACCGGGTCGGAGCTTGCGCAGCGGGCGCGGGACGCCGGTGCCTTTGTTGCCGTCGCCCATCCGCAATGGTCCGGTCTGACGCTGGAGGA
>JBCBCT010000133.1:0-6650 GCA_038530365.1 Pseudomonadota bacterium
TCCAAGGCAACGGCGCCATCGACGCCGTCATTTTCGATTGGGCCGGAACGCTCATCGATTTTGGCTCCCGCGCGCCGGTCATCGCCTTTGTGGAAGCATTTCAACGGTTTCAGGTCGCCGTCACCGTGGATGAAGCCCGCGAACCCATGGGTTTGCCGAAACGCGATCACATCAAGGCCATGCTCACCATGCCCCGGGTGACGGCGCTTTGGTGCGAGGCGCAAGGCAAAAAGGATGTCACGGAGGCCGATATTGACCGGGTTTATGAAACCTATCTGCCCCTGAACCAGACCATCGCTGCCGACCATGCAACGCTGATCCCCGGTGCCCTGGATGCACTGAGTGCCATCGAAGCCCAAGGCATCAAGATCGGCACAACCACCGGCTATGTGCGCTCAATCATGGAGGGGGTTTTGCCAAAGGTCGCGGCCCAAGGCTTTGAACCAATGAGCGTGGTGTGCGCCGACGATGTTCCCTACGGTCGACCGACCGCCATGGCCATGCTTGCCTCCTTCGTGGCTTTGGGTGTCAGCGTACCGGGCCGTACGGTTAAGGTCGATGACACGGTTCCGGGGATCGAAGAGGGTGTGGCGGCAGGGTCATGGACAATCGGCTTGTCCCTGTCCGGCAATGAAGTGGGCATGACGGCCGACGAAATCGCTGCACACACAACGGATCGCAATGATCTCGATGCGCGCAAGAAAGCCGCCGCCGCCAAATTGACGGACGCCGGTGCGCACTATGTGGTCGATACGGTGGCTGACATTTTGCCGGTGCTGGATCAGATCAGCGGGCGGATCAAAGCTGGGGAAATTCCTGTGCCCGGTACGTTCGAAACACACCAAGTGTGACCGCTGCGTCATAGCTTTGTCATGTCTATGTTTATATACATGCATCGAACCCAAATCGATGCGCGCACTCAACCATGGCCCATGCACCGCAATCCCAAGCAGTCGATGACAGCCGCGACATACCCGAACAACGCATAATTCGCGTTCTCGCCCACGCACCGGCTGACCAAATCGCCGAAAAGCTGAACGCATATTCAAAGACCGACCGGTCTGGCATTCCCAAATGGCACTTTATCCGCAAGCCGGAGGCCGGCTTGGTCATGGTGCGGGGCCGCATGGGGGGCAGCGGCGGCGCGTTCAACTTTGGGGAGGTCACCGTCACCCGCGCCGCGGTGGCGTTATCAGACGGTGTGACCGGATTTTCCTACGCCTTGGGCCGCGATCAAAAGAAGGCGGAACAAGCCGCCATCATCCACGCTTTGTGGAAAACCGCTGCCCACACACAACGGGTGGAGGCCGACATTATTGGACCGCTAGAGGCCTTGAACATGGCGCGGGAGCAGGCGGTCCGCGAGGAAGTTGCACCCACCAAGGTCGATTTTTACACCCTGGTTCGAGGGGACGATTGATGAGCACGACCCTGTCCGAGGCATCCCCTACTCCAGCTCAAGCCCCAAATCCGGCCCTTGCGTTAGGCTTTCGTGAGCCGGTCCACGACGCGCAGGAAACGTTCACTGCCATCATGGATGCCATGGCCCGCCCTGGGCTAATAAAAGTGGCCCGCCCCGCGCAGATGAAAGTGGCCCAACCGGGCCCATTGAAGACGGTCACACTGCCCCAAGGCGCCCCTGTCGGCCTCCACCTGACGACCGCATCCGTGCTGCTCACGCTGCTTGATCACGACAGTTCGGTCTCCTTTGACGCAACGCTGGACGATCAAGAGGGCCTGCGCCGCTGGAACGCATTTCACACCGGTGCGCCGGTGGCCGACAGCCCCGCCGATGCGGACTTTGCAGTCCTCGCGACATTTGATGAAACACTGGCTTTAGACGAATATCGCCAAGGCGAACCGTCCTATCCCGATCGATCCACGACACTCATCATTCAAGTCGACCGGCTGCAAAACGGTGCAGGTTGGCGTTTGACGGGCCCCGGCATTCAGACGGAGCATCTTTTGGACGTTGACCCCACTGTTGAGCCTGCTGGGGCATCGTTTCTCGATCAGTGGAACCGCAACCGGGGGCAATTTCCTTTGGGTGTCGACATCGTGTTGTGCGCCCCAGACGCCATCGCCTGCCTGCCCCGCACGGTAAAAATTGAGGCCGCGATGGCTGAAGCCGGGACCAACGAGGGGGTATAGCGCCGTGTATGTTGCAGTTAAAGGCGGCGAGCGTGCCATCCAAAACGCCCACAAACTGTTTGCCGACCGACGACGTGGCGACCGTTCGGTGCCCGCCCTCACCTTAGAGCAAATCGCTGAGCAACTCGCTTTTTCCGTCAGCCGGGTGATGAGCGAGGGCTCGCTTTATGACAAGGAGCTGGCGGCGCTCGCCATCAAACAGGCCTGCGGGGATTTGATCGAGGCCATTTTTCTGATCCGTGCCTACCGCACAACCCTGCCTCGGTTCGGCTATTCCAAGCCCATTGAAACGGCGGACATGCTGGTCGAGCGGCGCATTTCGGCAACCTACAAGGACTTGCCCGGCGGACAAGTTCTGGGACCGACCTTCGATTACTCCCACCGCCTTCTCGATTTCATGATGGAAGCCGAAGGCTCGGTCCCGGCAGCCGAGCGCATGGCGAATGTGCCCAAAGAACGGGTGCCAAACGTGTCTGAAATTCTCGACCGTGAAGGCCTCATCGAGGAGCACGCAGCCTTTGATGATGCAGCCCCGGTAGACGACCTCACCCGCGAGCCTCTGGATTTCCCAGCCAGCCGCGCCCTCAAACTTCAAAATCTCTCCCGCGGCGATGAAGGTTTTTTGCTGGCCCTCGGCTACTCCACCCAGCGCGGCTACGCCCGTGGTCATGCCTTTGCCGGTGAAATTCGGATGGGGGAGGTGGAGGTTGTTTTCTTGGCCGAAGACTTAGGTTTCGAAGTCTCGCTGGGGACCGTGCGCGTGACGGAGTGCCAGATGGTCACGCAGTTCAAAGGATCGGCAAAAGTGCCACCGCAATTCACCCGTGGCTATGGCCTGGCCTTTGGGCAATCCGAGCGCAAGGTTATGTCGATGGCGCTGGTGGACCGCGCGTTGCGCTGGGAGGAGTTGGGAGAAGACCTAATGGCCCCGGCTCAGGACGCCGAGTTTGTGCTGTCTCACTCTGACAATATTCAGGCCACCGGTTTCGTGGAGCATCTAAAACTCCCCCACTATGTCGACTTTCAAGCTGAACTCGATCTGGTGCGCCGCATGCGGGCGGAAGCGGCAAGCGCGCAAGATCAGCACGACACACTGCCGGAGGCCGCAGAATGAGCGACCACTCTTACAATTTCGCTTATCTCGACGAGCAAACCAAACGTATGATCCGCCGCGCGATCCTCAAGGCGATTGCCATCCCCGGCTATCAGGTTCCCTTCGCCAGCCGTGAAATGCCCATGCCCTACGGCTGGGGCACTGGCGGTGTGCAGGTCACGGCGGCCATCATCGGTGCAGACGACGTGTTGAAGATGATCGACCAGGGGTCGGATGACACGACCAATGCGGTGGCGCTGCGCACCTTTTTTGAACGCACCGCAGGTGTGGCCACCACCACCGAAACGGCTGAGGCCACCATCATTCAGACCCGCCACCGCATTCCCGAAAACACGCTCACGGAAGATCAGGTGTTGGTTTACCAGGTGCCCATCCCGGAGCCGCTGCGCTTTTTGGAACCGCGGGAAACCGAGACCCGAAAGATGCATGCGCTGGAGGAATACGGCCTGATGCATGTGAAACTATACGAAGACATCGCCACCCACGGTCACATCGCCACGACCTACGCCTATCCGGTGAAGGTGATGGGCCGCTACGTCATGGACCCATCCCCGACGCCGAAGTTCGACAATCCCAAAATGGGTGACATGGCGGCGCTGCAACTGTTTGGCGCGGGCCGGGAAAAGCGCATCTATGCCGTTCCCCCCTACACCCAGGTGGTATCCCTCGACTTCGAGGATCACCCCTTTGAGGTTCAGTCTTTTGACGGCCAAAGCTGCGCTTTGTGCGGTGCAACCGATGTCTATTTTGATGAAGTGATCACCGATGATGTCGGCGGTCGCATGTTCACCTGTTCCGACAGCGACTATTGCGAAAAACGTCAGGCCGCTGGTCACCGCGGCCCGGGTTTTCCTGTCACCGCTGAGGTTGTTGATCCCAACGAGGAAGCGGCATGACCGAAACCCCGCTGCTCAAAGTCTCCGACATCACAAAACTCTATGGTCAGCAAATTGGTTGCCAGAGTGTGTCCTTCGATCTCTTCCCCGGTGAGGTGTTGGCCATCGTGGGGGAATCCGGATCCGGCAAAACCACGCTGCTGAACTGCATCTCGTCGAACCTTGAACCCACCAGCGGCACCGTGGAATACCACATGCGCGACGGGCGAACGCTTGATCTGTTTTCTATGGGGGAGGCGGAGCGCCGTTTTTTGATGCGCACCGATTGGGGCTTTGTGCACCAGAACCCCGCCGATGGCCTACGCATGTCCGTGTCCGCCGGGGCCAATGTTGGCGAGCGCCTGATGGCCTTGGGGGAGCGCCACTACGGCAACATCCGCTCTCAAGCGGCGACGTGGTTGGAGCGGGTGGAAATTGCGGTCGGGCGCATCGACCACCAGCCGCGCACGTTTTCCGGCGGTATGCGGCAGCGCTTGCAAATTGCCCGCAATCTCGTGACCGCCCCGCGGCTGGTTTTTATGGATGAACCGACAGGGGGCCTCGACGTCTCGGTGCAGGCCCGGTTGCTCGATTTGGTGCGGGGCCTTGTGGCGGACATGGGCTTATCCGTCATCGTGGTCACCCACGATCTTGCGGTTGCGCGTCTTCTTTCCCACCGGATGATGGTGATGAAGAACGGCCATGTGATCGAACACGGGCTCACGGATCAGGTGCTCGACGATCCCCGCGAACCGTACACCCAGCTTCTTGTCTCTTCCATTTTACAGGTCTAAGCGATGGCCACGGCTCCTATTTTGCAACTTCACGCTGTTTCTAAGGCCTTCACCATGCACCTGCGGGGCAGCGTCGTCTTGCCGGTGTTTGAAGGCGTGAGCCTGGCGGTGAATGCCGGTGAGTGCGTCGTCCTTGCCGGTCCTTCGGGGATTGGCAAAAGCTCGATCCTTAAAATGGTCTATGGAAACTATCGCACCGATACCGGGGCGATCCACGTGCACGACGCGAACGGTAAGACCGACATCGCAACGGCCGATCCACGCACGATGTTGACCCTGCGCAAAACGACCATTGGTTATGTCAGTCAGTTTCTTCGTGTGATCCCCAGGGTCAGCGCCCTCGACGTGGTGGCCGAACCCGCCATTGCTCAAGGCCGCGCCGATGACCCAGCCCGCGCCGACGCCAAGGATCTTTTGGCCCGCCTGAATGTGCCAGAAAAACTCTGGGCGCTCCCCCCGGCCACATTTTCTGGTGGTGAACAGCAGCGGGTGAACATCGCCCGCGGCTTCATCACCACCTATCCTCTCCTTTTGTTGGATGAACCCACGGCTTCCCTCGATGCCGCCAACAGCGCGGTGGTGGCGGAACTAATCGCGGAGAAAAAGGCGGCAAATGTCGCCATGTTGGGTATTTTTCACGACCCTAACATTCGCGAAAAAGTGGCCGATCGTTTGGTGGATGTCGGGGCATTTGCAGTCCCCATGGCGGCCTGACGATGGCGACGCGCCTGTCAGAAACGCCGTTCGTGCACGAAACGGCCCGGGTGAAAGACTGCACGCTTGGCTGCTACACCGAAGTGCAGGAGCATTGCCGGCTGAGCGAGTCCACCGTTGGCGACTATTCCTATCTGATGGAGCACTGCGCCGCCTACAACACGCAGATTGGCAAGTTTTCCAACATCGCCTCTTTCGTGCGCATGAACGCCACCAATCACCCCATGGACCGTGCAACGCTCCATCATTTCACCTACCGCGCCGATGACTACTGGGACGATGCTGAACCCGACCACGCGTTTTTCGAGGCTCGCAAGGCGCGCAAGGTCATCATCGGCCACGACACATGGCTGGGTCACGGATGCACGATTCTGCCGGGTGTCACGGTGGGCAATGGTTCGGTGGTGGCCGCCGGGGCCGTCGTTACAAAATCTGTTGCGCCCTACACCCTGGTCGGTGGAATAGCAGCCGAAGAAATCCGCCCCCGCTTCCCAGCCCAAATCGTCAATCGCCTGGAGGCCCTGGCCTGGTGGAACTGGGATCACCAAGCCCTGAGAGCCGCGCTTCAAGATTTCAGGGATTTGAAAGTCGAAGCGTTCCTTGAAAAATATGGTGGATAGAGGCAAGCGCTTTGAGCCTTTGCGGCTGTGAATTGGGCAATGAACCACCGCACCCCACCCGCAGACTTATAAGGCGCAAAGCGTCGTCTCCCCCCTATTTTGAGGAGGCCCAAAGCGCCGTCCCCCCATCCTCATCCTGAGGAGGTGCGAAGCGCCGTCCCCCCAATCCTCATCCTGAGGAGGTGCGAAGCACCGTCTCGAAGGGGGAGGGTGGGGCGTTCAAAATAGCCTGTGCGCTAAGAGATAATGCACCGCTGCATGGTCCTTCGAGACGCCAGCTTCGCTCGCTCCACAGGAACGGGGTCGGTGTGGGTCTGTAGAGTTGAGTGCAGGCCCTTGAATTTCGGTCCGCTGCTGCCCCGGAGGATCAGAGATCGCCTGA
>JBCBCT010000134.1:0-6507 GCA_038530365.1 Pseudomonadota bacterium
ATAAACTGCGCTCAGGTTCTTCGCTGCGCCCGTTTGCGTGTTGTGGGGAGCGTTTTGGTGGTTGGTATGCCCTTGGTGATGGCCATGTGTAGAGCTTGGTTGCCATCCACCGTTTTGATGGGTCCCGACGGTGTGGTTGTTGCTGTGGTGGGCGGTCGTACCGGGATCGCCTGCAAACACTTTGGCCTCGGCCTGGTTTGCGCCCAAAGAGGACGCCAAAGCGGTGGTGAGAAGGGCGGCTGCGGTGATGGTTTTCAGGGCGGTGCTGAACATGGGATTTTCCTCTTTCAATCGGTCAATCGGCTGGTTTTCCCGGCGCGATGACCGGCGCGATAGATTGGGTTTTGTTGGTGCAATCTGCCCCTGAAAAATCGGATTTTGCCACTGAACCCCAAATGAACGGGCCATTCAGAAACTATCGCTTTCCGTTCAGACTAGGCTCAGTGTGCCCCGCCTTGTGCCATCCGTCACATCGAAGCGCTTGGTCGCCGACGGTCTGACGCGGGCTTTACACAAGCGGGGCTTCTTTCTATCCAACCGGTCATGTTGTTGAGGCCACGAGTGCGCCTCGCACTTTCAAGGAATGATCGTCCCATGCGCGCTGAAATGCAGACGCTCGCCGATGAAATTACCCAGGCAATATCCCTTTTGCGGCGACATCTCGATTGGGAAAAGGCCGTTAAACGCCTCGACGAGTTGAACGCCGCCGCCGAGGACCCCGATCTTTGGAACGATGCGGGCAAAGCCCAAACTCTGATGAAAGAGCGCCAGTCTTTAGAAAGCTCCATCACGTCCATCAACGCCCTTGAGACCGACCTGAAGGACACCGCTGACCTCATTGAGTTGGCCGAGATGGAAGAGGATGCCGCGGTGCTGGAGGAGGCCGAGCAAGCCTTGCGGGACCTCCATGGTGCCCTTGGGAAGCGGCAGGTGGAAACGCTTTTGTCCGGCGAGGCCGACGCCAATGACACCTACTTTGAGGTGCACGCGGGTGCGGGGGGCACGGAATCCAATGATTGGGCCAACATGCTTTTGCGCATGTATATCCGCTGGGCTGAACAAAACGGCTATAAGGTCGAAGTCCAGGCAACCACCGCAGGCGACGAGGCAGGCATTAAGTCTGCAACCGTGCTCGTGAAGGGCCACAACGCCTACGGTTATATGAAAACGGAATCGGGGGTTCATCGCTTGGTGCGCATTTCACCCTATGACAGCAACGCCCGCCGCCACACATCGTTTTCTTCGGTTTGGGTCTATCCGGTCATCGATGACAACATCGAAATCACGGTTCCAGACAGTGAAATTCGCATCGATACATACCGCTCCTCCGGTGCCGGTGGACAGCACGTCAACACCACAGATTCCGCCGTGCGCATCACCCATATACCAACGGGAATCGTGGTCACATCATCGGAGAAATCGCAGCACCAAAACCGTGCCAACGCCATGAAAGCGCTCAAAAGCCGTCTGTACGAGATGGAAATGCAAAAGCGCAACGAAGCCATGCAGGCGGCCCACGAAAGCAAGACTGAAATTGGCTGGGGCCACCAGATCAGATCCTATGTGCTCCAACCCTATCAGCTGGTGAAGGATCTGCGCACGGCGGTAGAATCCACCAACCCATCGGGCGTCTTGGACGGCGATCTGAACCCGTTCATGGAAGCGGCCCTTGCCCACCAGGTTACCGGTGAGGACAAAGTGGTTGAGGACGTCGAATAGGATGATGGTTAGAGCAGCGGTCTGAGTTTCTTGCCGAACCGCACGTAGTGAATTGGGTTCACCGGACGACCGTTTCGACGCACCTCGTAGTGCAGATGGGGCCCAGTGGAGCGCCCGGTACTGCCGACGCGTCCGATCATCTGCCCACGCTTCACGCGCGAACCCTTTGTGACATTGATGCGGCTCATGTGGGCATAGCGGGTGCTCATGCCATTGCCGTGACTGATTTCAACCAATTTTCCATATCCGCCACGCCGGCCTGCTCGGATGATTTTCCCGCCTGCAGTTGCATAGATCGGCGTACCCGTTTTGGCGCGGTAGTCGAGACCGGCATGGATGGCTCTGCGGCCCGTGAACGGATCGCGACGGGTACCAAACTGTGACGAGATGGCTGATCCGGGCGTTGGGTTGCCGTGGGGCACGCGCCGCGCGATGCGCTGCACGCGGCTTAAATCTTTAAGCGCCACATTCAACGCAGCTTCCGCCTGGGCAAACGGCCCTTGGTCGGTGAGGGTGCCGTTGGCTTCGATCAGTGGACCGCCGATCCCGCTTTTTGATGACGGTGATCCGGGAACTTTGATGCGTTTGCTCGCCAGAAGGCTGCGCAGCCGACGCGCTTTTTTCAACGCCCCATCGCGCAGGATTTCCAGACTTGCGATCTGTTGTGCCGCCGCCGTTTGAAGGGTGCGTTCCAAACGGTCAAAGGTCGCCCCGGTTTGCGCCAGGGAGAGGCCTCCGGTGGTTGTTGCAACGGACGCTCGCCTTTGGCTGTTCAGATTTGACCCACCGCGCAAACCGCCCAGACTGCCAAGGCGCAGGCCGCTCTCACCGTCTAAAAAGCTCTTTCGCAAAGGTGTGCCGCTGCCGCTCGGTACGATTTTGGGGGATGGGACACTTGTAGACCCAGTGGTGAGCCGCGACCGGCTGTGCGCCCGGTTAACGCTGGCAGCGCGGCGCGAAAGCTCCCGCTGTTGTGACAGCAGTTTTTCCACCCGCTGTTCCACCTTCCGTTGGTCGAGCAATTGGCGGCTGGTCACAAGATCAACCTTGCTGCGAAGGGCGTTGATCCGATCCTCATAGGCATGCTGCATCTGCGCATGGCGGCTCAGGGCGCTGTTGATGAGATCATCCCGCAGTATGAAAAAAACACTGGCCGCAGCAACGGCAAGCGTTGCGATGAAAAATGTCGCGATGGCGGCAAACGTCAGCACCGTTTGGGCTTGGGGCGAAAGTGGCCGGGCAGCCAGCTCGTCTGGGCAGCACGATGGCGTAGAATTCAACGATGCGGCCTTTGGGGCGGGGAAGGTCAGCATGGAAAAAGAGCGCGCGGTGAAAAGTTAACCATTGTTGACCGTTTATGGTTAACCAAGGGTAACGACGTATTGCCTGCGCTCCGCTCCAACTCAGGAGGTGCAGATGCCGGAACGAAACACCTCGGGTGTCGGCCACCTTGCATGAAATGATAAACACGAGGTTGCGGGCTTACGTCCCTGCGCTCGACAGAACCCGGTAGAAGTCTGGTGTCAGCCCCGCGCGGGCGCGGGCCATTTCGTTAAACGGTGGTTTGAGTGGACCGCGAAAGTGCTGACGGACGAGGGCCTGAAACGTCGCTGCCGGTGGACGGCCTTCCTGCTGGCACAGAAAGCGAAACCATTTCGCGCCCACCGCCACATGGCCTTCTTCATCCCGCATGATGATGCGAAAAATGGTGGCGCTTTTTTCATCCCCCACATCTTCCATTTGGCGGATGATCGAAGGGCTGATGTCGAGCCCACGCGCTTCCAGGATGAGTGGCACAATCGCCAGACGCGCCGTGAGATCGTGGCCCGTTTCCCGCGACGCCTCCCACAGTCCATCATGGGCTTCAAGGTCGCCATAATCTCCGCCAAGTTCGCCCAGACGCGCTCGCAAGAGGCTAAAATGTTTGGCTTCTTCCAGCGCCACGCGCACCCAGCCATCGTAGAACGAGCGCGGCATGCGCTGGGCCGTGCAAAACCGGCCAATCACGTCCCAAGCAAGATCGACGGCGTTGAGTTCAATGTGGGCAATGGCGTGGAGGAGTGCGAAGCGACCTTTTTCGGATCGGATTGAACGCTTTTTCAACCGAGAGGGCGCAACGAGGGCCGGTTTGTCCGGGCGCCCCGGTTTGTCTGGCATTTTGGCAAACGGATCTGCGCCCGTGGGCAGAGCACCGGAAAACCAAAGCTGCGCAGCGCGCCGCGTTTCCTCTATTTTGCGCTCCAAATCGGCCGTCGAGAGCGCCGCCCGCGCCGCGATCTGCAACGAGGGTGGCTGGGGCCCAAGCGCAGGTGCCCCCTTGCTTTCAGGCTCCGGCCACTCCTCGGAGCGGATGATGCGGTCAGCCACGTTCATCAGATAACCGACCCGTAGACCTTAACCGAAATGCTCCCGTGCGGCAGCAAGAACCGCATCGACATGGCCTTTGACGCGGACCTTGCGCCACGCTTCTAAAACTTTGCCATTTTCGTCGATCAGAAATGTTGAGCGCTCCACACCCATGTAGGTTTTGCCGTACATGCTTTTTTCCACCCACACGCCATAGCCCTCCAGCGCAACGTGTTCCCCATCGGCAATCAGGGCCACGCCGAGGTCATGTTTGGCCGTGAATTTCTCGTGCTTGGCGACGGTATCCGGAGAACAGCCCAAAATGCGTACGCCTAGAGCGGCAAATTCACTTGCTGCGTCGGTAAATTCCTTGGCTTCGGTGGTGCAGCCGGGCGTATCGTCCTTGGGGTAGAAATACAAAACCGTCCGCTCGCCGCCGGGCACGGTCACCGTCTCGCCACCATTCACGGGAAGTGTGAATTCTGGTGCTGGTTGGCCTTGTTCGATCATGGATTGGTCCTTTCAAATCAGCGTTAAATGACGAAATGGGCTGCACGGATGGGCCCGAAATAGTCGAAAATAGATGTGGTTCGGCGAGAACGTATCGTCCGGCATTAGCAGGTCAGAAATAAGGGGCCAAAGTGGAGCGTTTCAAGGTGCGTGGTGACGCAGTTGTGAGCAGGTCAAAACTTCAAACCTAGGCTTCGGGAAAAAGACGCGGGAGTCTTCGATGCCGAAGCCGTTTAGAAACCTTCACAATCGGGTGCTGGATGCCGGATTTTTTCGTTTTGGTTAATAAATGCTGATAGTCTTTGGTCCGCAGTGAATCGTTGCGCGTCGGCACGATCAAACCGCAAACGGCGTCTCGGCCAAGGCCATCGCTGCTTTTGCTTTGCACTTTGGACGACAGAAGAGGGACGATAGAAAAGGGCTGAGAGCAAAGCGATGACGACAAAGGGTACAACGGGTTGAAAAAACTGCACGACAACGAAACGCCGGCGCCGGTATTGGCGGATTTCCCGTCCGCCAAAGCCAGCGATGGCGTGTTGACGGGCACGGCCCGCCCGGTACGGAAAAAGACGCGGTCGTTTTTCCACGTTGTTGCCCGTCTGTTTGCCGTTGTTGCAGTCCTTGTCGCCATAGCAGGCGGCGGCTTGTTCGCATTTCTGCAAAGCGGGCCGATTAGCTCCGACCAGTTCCGCGCCCAAGCCGAAAATCGTCTAACAACGATGTTGGGCCCCGATCGGTCGGTCAAACTTGATGCCGCCGTCCTGTCCATGGGCGATAACGGCATGGCCGCGCTGCGGGTACAGAACCTGCGAATTCTTGAAAATGAAAACATCAACCTGGGCGTTGCGCGGGAAGCCTCGCTCACCATGAAGCTGATGCCGTTGATGACGGGAAACGTCGTCTTGGATCGAGTATCCGTCAAAGGCGCGACGGTGTCCCTCGCGCCGATCTTTACTGAGCTAAAGACCCAGCGTGAGATCGAACAATTGCACCCAGCCGAAGCCTTGGGCGCCTTCGATTTGCGAAAGCAGCTGCGCGCCCTGGGGCAGACGCTGAAATCCCTCGACGCGCAACTCAAAAACACAGGGCTCGACCGGTTTGAGTTGGTGGATGCCAAGTTGCTCGGCTTTGAGATGTTCGATTTGTCATCGAGCCGCGCGCGCATCGTGTCCATGTCCGTTGAGCGGGACAAAAATTTTCAGACCGGGCTTTTTCTGACGGCCTTGGTTGAGACCGACCGGTCCAACTGGCCCATTGATGTTGTCTGGCGTGAGGTCGACGGAGGCGGTCACCGCTTGGAAGCGCGGTTTGGCGGCCTCGACATGCACGAACTCCTCCACGGTGCCAAAACCTACGATGTTGCGTTTGAAAGTACGGTGGATGCGCAGTTGGTTTTACCGTTTTCAGCCGACGGAGAGCCTCTTGATGGCACGTTGGTCACAAAACTAGGCGGCGGAGCCCTGCGCGTTGGACCAGATTTAGCCACCAGCCTGCAGCCAACCGATCTGGCATTTCAGGTGTTGCCAGAGAAAAATCAGCTCGACCTAGCGCCATCTCAACTCATGTTTTCGCATATGAAGGCATCGGCGTTCGGAGGCCTGCGATTTGCGCAAACTGGCCCCAAAGATAAAACCAGCCGAACGCGGTTTGAATTTCTCCTCAATGACGTGGTCGCCAATGGCATGCCGAAAGCTGGTGAGCCGCGCCAAGGCGCCATAAAGATCGGCGGGCATCTCAAAGATGATGCTGTTGCCCTCGACACGCTGCTCCTGAAAACCGCCTCTGGGGACATGAGTGGCAAGGCCACCATCGATACAGACGGTGAGGATCGCAAACTCAATCTGCGCCTCGACATCGCGTCCATGGACGTGGCCGATTTCAAGCAGTTTTGGCCGCCTTTGATCCCGTCAACGGCCCAAGCCCGCAGACCGG
>JBCBCT010000135.1:0-6266 GCA_038530365.1 Pseudomonadota bacterium
GTCTTCCGGTCTCACTGTCCACCGCCTGCGCATCCGGCGCAACCGCCGTACAATTGGGTGTCGAAGCAATCCGCCGCGGCGAAACCAATGCAGCACTGTGCGTGGGCACGGATGGTTCGGTGACGATGGAAGCGCTGATCCGCTTCTCCCTCCTGTCAGCGCTGACCACACAAAACGACGACCCGAACAAAGCCGCAAAACCGTTTTCCAAAGACCGCGATGGCTTCGTCATGGCGGAGGGCGCTGGAGCTCTGGTTTTGGAATCCGTGGAACACGCCGTGGCGCGGGGCGCACCCATCCTTGCGATCATTCGCGGCGCGGGGGAAAAGGCAGATCACTTCCACCGCACGCGGTCTTCCCCAGACGGCTCACCCATCATTACCGCGGTCAACCGTGCCTTGGATGACGCGGGCCTCAACGCAAACGATATCAGCTACATCAACGCCCACGGCACATCGACGCCAGAAAACGACCGGATGGAGTACAGCTCCCTCCACTCCGTATTTGGCGACGACATCCACGCCGTGCCCATCAGTTCCAACAAATCCATGATCGGCCACACATTGACCGCGGCGGGGGCGATTGAAGCCGTGTTTTCCGTGCTGACACTGCACCATGGGGTCATCCCGCCCACCATCAACTATCATACGCCGGACCCGGACATTCCGCTGGATGTTGTGCCCCACACCGCCCGCGAGGCGGACGTGAAGCACATCCTGTCCAACTCCTTCGGGTTTGGTGGCCAAAATGCTTGTCTCGTCTTTAGCAAGCCCTAAGGCTCTCAGAACAACAGGCCAAAGGCTCGAAGGCTAACAGCCTCAATCGGTCGGACGTTTCACGCTCGCCCCTTCAAACCAACAGGACAGCAGCCATGCGCGCGCTCCAACTCGTCAATGACCGCGAGGTCAAATCCGTGACCCTCGACACGCCCGACGCCCCGGCCGCGGGCGAGGTGCAATTGCGAATCCGCGTGGTGGCATTGAACCATCTCGACGTGTGGGGCTGGCGGGGCATGGCCTTCGCCAAACGGGAAATGCCGCTGACGATTGGCGCCGAAGCCAGCGCAGAAGTCGTGGCCCTCGGCGAAGGCGTGAGCGGTCTCAAACCCGGGCAATTGGTATCCATCTTCGGGGCCCGCACCTGCGGGATCTGCGAACACTGCCGCGCCGGGCGCGATAATCTGTGCGAGCACGTTCAGGGCGTCCACGGTTTCCATTTAGGCGGTTTTGCCCGTGAATTGGTCAACATCCCAGCCCGCCAATGTGTGCCCGCACCGCCCGGATGCGATGACATTGGTGCAGCCCTCGCCCCCATTACCTTTGGCACCTGCGAACACATGCTGTTCGACAATGCCAAACTGCAGCCCTCCGAAACCATCCTCATCCACGCCGGTGGGTCCGGGATCGGCACCGCCGCCATCCAATTGGCCAAAGCCATCGGCTGCACAGTGATCACCACAGTGGGGAGCGACGATAAAATTGAACCCGCCATAGCCCTGGGCGCAGACCACGTGATCAATTATCGCGAAGACCGCTTTGAGGGCGCCGTTCGCAAGCTCACCAAAAAGCAAGGTGTAGATGTGGTGTTTGAACATGTCGGCGCGGATACCTGGGCCGGCTCCATGCTGTGCTTGAAACGCGGCGGACGGCTTGTCACCTGCGGGTCCACCAGCGGCGTTTCAGCCTCCACCAACCTGATGATGCTGTTCCAGCGGCAACTGCGCCTGATCGGCTCCTTCGGTTGCCGTATGGAGAACATGGTCCACTCCATGGATAAAATGGCCAAGGGCATCGTGAAGCCCATCGTCGACACGCAAATCGAGTTCGGCGACATGGCGACCGCTTTAGAACGCATGGAAAGCCGCAAAGTGTTCGGCAAAATCATCATGCGTATGTCGGACGCCTAAGCGAACCCCGCGCCCCATCCATATCCGCGCCCCGTCCATATCCTCACAGTCCATATCCCCGCCCAACCAGAGCCCCTACCCCAACACATGGCCCGCATAACGCGACATCCCATCGTCGAACGCCAATTGCTGCGCTTGAAAACCGTGTTTGATTGGTGCGTGGCAAAGCTCGTCATGGGCATTCTGTTCGTAGCCCGTCGCCTACCACCGGAGCGGTCCACCCAAGGTTTGGGCCGTCTGTGCTATACCCTCGCGCCCCTGCTGCCGCGCACGCGGCTCGCCAAAGAAAACCTGCGGCTGGCCTTCCCAGAAAAGAGCGAAAAAGAGATCGCCATCCTCGCCCGAGGCGTATGGGAAAACGTCGGAAAGGCCATCGCGGAATATGTTTTTCTCGATGAATTGTTCGACTACGACGTCAACAATCCCAACGCTGGGCGGGTTGAAGTCGTGGGCGTCGACCAGTTCAAAGCCATCCTGGAAAACGATAAACCCGCGATCATTTTCACCGGGCACACGGGCAACTGGGAAATCCTGCCGGTGGCGGCGTCAAGCTACGGCTTAGAGGTGACAGCCCTATTTCGCCCACCCAACAACCGCTTCCTGGCCGATCACCTGTTGAAGGCGCGGACGACAGACAAGGGCCATCTCGTCCCATCACGGGCCGGCGCAGCCTGGGCGCTCGCGGGCGTCTTGGCCGGCGGCAAAAGTGTTGGGCTTTTGGCAGATCAAGCGCTGGCCGGAGGCGTCCCCATCGAATTTTTTGGCCGAAAAGCGTTCGGCAATCCCCTCGCCGCCCGCATGGCCCGACAGTTTGACTGCAATATCCACCCGGCCCGCTGCGTCCGCCTGAGCGGCGGTCGATACCGGCTCGAATTGCTGCCCCCGATAAACATTCCAAAAACCGCCGACGGCAAAGTCGACGTGGCGGCCACCACCCAAAGCATCAACGCGGTGATCGAGGGTTGGGTGCGTGAAAACCCGGAGCAATGGCTCTGGCTACACGACCGCTGGAAAATGAAAGAGAGCCGCAGCCAAAAACTAAGACGTCAGAAACAGGGATCGTCTTAGCATCTTAAAGTTGTATTTTTTCATATACAACTTTTAGTAATTTTTCCAAGTTAGCGTTCCGCAATCCTGTGACGACCGTATCGTCTCACATCAGCGCGGGACCCTTGTAGCCCATGGAACACTTGCCCAACGGCAAAAGCCTGCCTCTTCTTCCCATCATCCTTGCGGGCAGCCCGCATCTTGAGCATTGGCCGCTGTCACGTTTGGACCGCCCGTTGCAATTTGAGCGGCGGCGCGGCGCACATTCGCCGTTCCAAAGGGCACTGCTTCTGGCCAGATCGCAAATGGAAACGGCTGAGCATGGCCCTCCGATTGTCTGTGTATCCGCCGCTTTGATGAGCGAGGCTATGCAGCAATCAAGAGAGGTGGCTGTGCCCTTCGATTGCATCGTGGAGCCCATGGACCGGGGTGCCGTACCCGCAAGCTTGTGCGCCGCCATCCGAGCCGAAGAGCGGCTGGGTCCCTGTTTGGTGTTGGTGTTTGACGTTCTCGCTCTTCCAAAAAACGAAGAGGACCTGACCGCCTTCACAACGCAAGCCATCGCCAGCCAGGTGCTCAACCAGCACATGATGGTCGCGGCGGACAGGCCCGCTCCGTGGAAAAGCACCGACACCTTGCGCGTCCAAGCTGGTACCCCCCAGGGGCATCCAAGGCAGTTTGGTATCCAAACCGAAGCCCAGTCTCCGGTTGCTGCCCTCGGATCCATCGACCCTGCCCAGAAATCCCGCACGGAACAGCGTTTCTACGATCTGCAAGACGTCGTGCTCACACCATCACACCTGTGGCGCACCGCAGTTTCCAGACTGGAAGCAGATCCCACCACAGCCATCGAAACAGCCCTGACGCAAAGGCCCACATCGCTGTTTGACATGCCCCACCAGGCGACCGAGCCCGCGCTGTGGCCAAACGCCATCCACTACGCAAACGCGCAACACGCCGGGCTTAAGGAGGTCTTCGAGACCGCGCAATCGACGGTGGTGTTCCGCCCTCTCGCCATGGCGTCCGCTGTGGAAGAGCACGATCATGGTCAGTCTTTTGCCCTGCTGGACAGCGTAGAATGCCAGACCGTTGGGGGCGGTCACATGGTCGCTTTGGTGGGGTGTGATGGCCTACGGGTCGTCACCAGTCAGGACGCAACACTGGTCACACGAAACGAAACACCCGAAGCGCCCAGCGATCTCATTGACGCCATGAAAGCCCGCCGTCACGTCGCCCTCCAATCAGCCGCGTCGGTGGAACACAACTGGGGTCGGATGCAAACCGTCGCCGAACAAAACGGACATCGGCTCGTGCAGCTATCAGTTGAACCCACCTCGTCCACGCCGGTGGAGGTGCACATGCGCCGAACAGAATTCTGGTATGTGCTGGCCGGCTACGGTTTGGCTCGGGTGGGAGGAACGCTTATCGCGCTGGAACCGGGAAGCCGCCTCGATATCCCACCCCGCGTGCCCCATGCCATTACCAATTCAGGCGACATGCCTTTGGTGATTATGGAGGCTCGCCGAGGCGAAATGCTGGGCAACAACGATACTTATCCTGCCGAAATCGAGCCGGACGCGATCACCGAATTCGCGTAAAAAGACGCCTTATTCCGCGGGTTGAAGCGCTTCATCGCCGCCGTAGTAGAGCCCCACCGCGTGGCGGGCGACGGCGAAGAACAGCCAACGTTCCACAAAAATACCGGCCAGCAAGCTGATCGACGCCAGCCACTGCATGGCAATGCCAACGGGCCCTGCAATCAGCATCGACAACAGCAAAAGCGCAAACGGCACAAACGCGCCCAAAGCAACTTCAATCCAACCGAGCTTGCTCAAATGCTTACGCGCGACGCGAAACGCCATCTCATTGGTAAGGTAATTGCCCATGGCGTGGGGCCGTTCCAGCAAGCGAACCTTGCCCCATTTCCCAAGGCCGGTTGCGCTCTCCATTGTGCTGTCGCCATAGCCCACCGATAGCGCCCGCGCGGACCACCAAAATTTCACACCCCATGTCACCACAAGGAAAACAAGGGCCAGCATCACCCAACGGTCATTGGACGCGGTGCCCGGCGAATAGCCAAAAAAGCTCAGATACAAAACCGTGCCGGAGGTGAGCGCAAAAAGCAGATAGCAAGCCGGCGTCAGACCCGTGTGCCACTGCGGAATCGTGCGCAACGAGCCGTAAATCATCGCAGTACAGTAGACGGTGATCGCCGCCATAATGCCTCCCACGTAGCCCAAGCCCAGATGGAACGTGTTGCCAAAGATGCTCATGGCCGCAAGCGCCGTCAGCGGGATAAAGGTGAGGATCGCCAACACCCCTTCCCGCGAAAGCCAGCTGGTGCGCCACTGCGAAAACGCCCGCCAAGCCCGCTGGGGATTGCCCAGGTGCAGCGTGGAGCACAACAACCCGCCGCCGATGAAAGCCAGCGCAACGACCCAAGCAATCTTGGTGGACAGGAAAGCCGGATTGCCATGGCCCAAAGCCAGGACAAAGGCGAGGCCGTAGCCGGCACCCGACAGCGTCGTGAACGCGATAACAGAGAGGGCGGGATGCATTAATCAAACACCTTTTCTTCCTCGGCCTTCAGGCGGGCCAAGCGTTTTTCTTCATTTCGGACGCCCGTGTAAAACACAAACCTGAACACCAGCCAGATAAACGCCCCATAGAGGAGTGCAAAAACGGCAATCGCGGGCAGGCTCAGGCTTTCAAAAATCTGCGCGGCCCCCGGCGTGCTCCACACCGCAAGCGCGGTCAACGCCATGATCAGCACCACATGAACAAGCGCAAACACAGCGCAGACCGTCCAGGCATCCCCGTTGTTCGGGCGGGCGTTGAGGTGCCGGTAGGTATTTCCCCCCGCCACCATCACAGGAATGATGCTGCCAACCATGAAAAACACATTGGGCATCGGCATGGACAACAGCGTTTGAAAACCAATCGCCAATACCACCAGCAGCCCGTAAGCAACGGCGGTCCAAAGCAAAAATCGTTTCAGGGCATACGCTTTCACAGCCGACACCGATTACCTGGGAGACACAAACAAGACTCAATTGGCCCGATCACCGGAGGCTTTACCGCCGGACAACATCCGATCGACCCAACCCAAAAGACCATCGGCCTCCAGCGCCGGTTGTTCCGCCACAGATGGAGCCGCATCAGCCAGCGCGCTGCGCTCGCGCGGCGGCAAATATTTGTTGACCGGCTTGTTACCCTGCTCGGGCATCAGATCAAAGCCGCCGCGCTCCTCGACCAACAGTGAAACATCGGAGGTCGGATCGCCAAGATCGCCGAAATGACGGGCGCCTGCAGG
>JBCBCT010000136.1:0-6255 GCA_038530365.1 Pseudomonadota bacterium
TCGCGACGCTCTCCATTTTCCGTAATCTGCAGGGTTTGGGCCTCTGAGCCGCCGTTTTTAACGGTCACGGCAATGGCTTGGCCGCCTGACATCATCCAGGTGGCAACACAGACAAAGGCTGTGAAGATCGAAGAGATGATTAAAGTTTGTAAGCGTTTCATACCGGATTCACGAGGGGGGTTGTGGCGCGCCATACCGCGCGGGTTTTGAAGAGTTCAGTGAGCGGAAATTGAAGCGTGATTGTGGCTTTTTATCATCTCACAGCGTCCGCGCCTTCCCATCGGCCGCCGAAGCGTAGACCGCCTCTTCAACCGCGAGATTAGTGAGGTAATCTTCCGCCGCCGTCATGACCGGCGCGCCGGAGATCAAATGGTCGACCACATGGCGCGTGAAGCGGTAGACGCAATCGCCGCCAAAGCCGTGGTCGTTCCACGAATAGTCCACGCGCTGCCACCGGGCAGACCCACGCTGTCTGATCCAGAGCGCTGCATCTCCATCGAGGCGAAGTTCGCCGTGTTCGGCATCAATCATGAGTTCACCCATCGTTCGACGGGGATTCTCCGCCGCATGATCCGCAAGACGGTTGCCATCAATCAGCGTGCGCACGCCGCCCGTGTGGCGCAAAACAACGAGGCCATCGTCTTCCCCGGCAATCACAGGGTTGAGACGCCGCAAGTCGGCCCAGACATGGTCCACCGGGCCAAACAGATAGCGAAACACGTCGATGAAATGCACCGCCGTTTCGTGAACAAGAAACCGCTCCATCGTTTGAAAATAGGGTTGTCGGGCGAGATACGCATCCGGCCCCTGCCCGTCGCCGGGGCGCAGGCGAAACTGCGCCTGGTAAATCGTGCCCAGCTTCTTTGATGCCAAAATGTCATGGACCTGAGCGTACCAGGGCTGGAACCGGAAATTTTCATGGACAATACAACGGCTGTTTGCAGCCTTTAGAGCCTGGACCGCCCGTTGTGCTGTCGCCAGATCACCACAAAACGGCTTTTGGCACACGCTGGTGATGCCCCTTTCGGCGCAGGCTATGAGAAGGGCATGGTGGGTGTTGGGCGGCGTGATGATATCGACGAGATCAGCATCAACCTGTGCGATCATCGTTTCCGCGTCCGTAAAGCAGGCAGCCCCGGACGGCTCGGCCGCCGCGCGGGCTGCCGCCTCGTCCTGACTTGCAACGGCAACGATGGTGACTTCTGGGCAGCGCCGCCAAGCATCAAAATGGAATTGGCTAAAGTAACCGGTGCCCGCAACGGCAAGCCGAAGGGGCGCGGTCATGGGGCGTCTTTCGCTGTCACAGTAAGCATGTCGGCCCCGGGCCCATCAGCCGATCCGGGCGTCGTCAACCGGTACGGCGGCCATGGCTGCGCCTACGGCTTTTGTAATTTCTTGGACACCCGCCGTGCCGCCGCGTTCCGTCGAAACCAGCGTACCGTCGCAAAACGCATCATCGACCGCAGCTCGCATCAAGCCGCCTGCCCGCTCAAGGTTTGGATCGCTGCGCTCCACACCCAACCATTCCAGCATCATCGCGCCGGACAGGAACACCGCTGTGGGGTTGGCCTTGCCCGTGCCGGCAATGTCCGGAGCCGACCCGTGGCAGGGCTGAAACACCGCATGATCATCGCCAATATCGGCGGAGGGTGCCATGCCGAGCCCGCCGATCAAGCCGGCAGCGAGATCGGAGAGAATATCGCCATACATGTTTTCAGTAACCATCACGTCATAGATCCAAGGACGGCGCACCATTTCCATGGCAACGGCATCGACATAGGCGCTGCGCTGGGCAATTGATGGATAGTCCTTTGCCACCGCTTCAAACACATCACGCCAAAAGGCCATGGATTTGAACACGTTGGCCTTGTCCACCGAGGTCACCTCACCGGCATGGCCCCGCGCTTTGCGCTGCTCGGCAAGCCTGAAGGCATAGGCGCTGACCCGTTCGACACCCTTCTTGGTGACCACCTGGGTGTCGGTGGCCTGCGCATCGTTGCGGGTGCCCTTGCCGACGGAAGCGAACAAACCTTCGGTGGATTCCCGCACCAAAACAAAATCGAGAGCATTGGCCCGAGGGTCCGCCAGCGGGCCCGTCACGCCGGGCACGGAGCGAACAGGACGGACGCCGGCGTAGAGTTCGAGTTCAAACCGCAAGTCGATTTGAGGAATGATCTCCGTGCCATCGGGATAGCGCACCGTGGGGTCGCCCATGGCCGCAAGGAGGATCGCGTCGGCCGAACGGCAGCCGTCAATGGTGTCCTGTGGCAGCGCATTGCCGTGTTTGGTATAGGCACCCGCCCCGGCTTCATACCAAATGTCGTTGAGCGGCGGGAGGTCAAGCTGGCGCATGGCCTGTTGCAAAAGCTCGACGCAGGGCCGTGTGATTTCTTCTCCAATCCCATCGCCGGGAAGGACCGCGATTGTGCATGTGGATGTCGAGGGTGCGCTCATTCAGGAAGGGGCCCGCAGCGGTTCTATTGCCTGGAGCGCCGTTTTGAGCGGTTCAATATCGAAAGTCCAGTGAACAGGGGCCTGGCCCCGCACCGGCATGGGGATGACGGGCAAACGTGTGTCCAACAAACAGCCGAGAACCGCCCGGTCGAGATCGGCACCACAAAATGCCAGATTGGAGACGTTGCGGCAGCGCTGACCCGCCGCTTTGTCCAGATGCGGGCGTCCCATAGCGTGAGCGTCATAGGCCTGTTCGACAAACGCGAGATGTTCCTCCGTCACATCTTCAAGATAAGTTTCCACCCGCCCTTGTCGCATCTGCCCTTTTGGCACCGGCCCGTGGCGCACGCGCAACACACGGTTTGAAACGATAGAGGTGATCCAGACGTCCCCCGCCGCATCAAACGCGAGGCCATCGGGGAAGGTGCCGGGGCCGAAGTTTGCCACCGTTTCCCGCGCATCAAGGCTGCCATCGGCTGCTATTTTGAACCGGCTCAATCGGCGGGCGAAAGTCTCGTTGACGTACAGGTGTTCCCCGTCGGGATGAACCATGCACTCGTTGGTGTAGCCCAGATTGTCAGCCGCAAGGGTCGGTAAAGCCCCGTCGGATCTCGCGCGGATGATGAAGCCATCGGCCACGTCAGCGCGGTAGGCGGCCGCCCGTGGCACCTGCCGTGTCGATACGGTGATCCAAAGCCGGTGGGCATCATCCAGCGTCACAAAATTGGTGGGCGGCAGGGGCTCTCCTTCCAGATGGGTGACCACAGCATCGAGGGTGCCATCAACCGACAAACGAAACACCCCGCCGGTTTCATCCCCCAGGTGGGCAATCAGAAAGTCTCCACCAGGAAGGAGTGCGATCCCATTGCCCCTCAAAGTGCCTGTAAGGACGGCTTGTGCTGCCGGGGTTTTGCGTTGGACCCGATGACGTGTGACCGCGCCATCGGGTGCGATGGCCGTGACTCCGCCAGGCTCCGTCCAGTCCGGGACGAAAGTAAAGCCGGATGAATGGGCCAGCGCACATTCGGGGCGGGCAAGGCCGTGACCCAGAAAACTGATCTCTTCCAGGGCGAGCGAAGCCAGCGGCGTATGAGTGTCATTTGAAAGGGTCGGCATGGGCGCTGCGATCAGGTTGCGTCAGTCGTTTCTTTATTTGCCCGCAGTTTCCGTGCAGCTTTGGTTTCGCGCAAGGGCGATTCTTCCGTTCTTTCCCCCCGCATTTGACCATTCAGATCCCCCAATCGCCTAAAGAGCACCATGGCCGTTCAACGCCTTTCAGAAACCATCATCAATCAAATTGCAGCCGGGGAGGTCATCGAGCGGCCCGCCTCCGTCGTGCGCGAACTTTTGGACAACAGCATTGATTCAGGGGCCAGCCGCATCGATGTCGTGACGGCGGCCGGCGGGCGCGGCCTGGTACGGGTCACCGACAATGGGTTCGGCATGGGGACCGATGATCTATCCCTTGCCATCGAGCGGCACTGCACCTCAAAATTGGCGGATGATCTGTCGACCATCGATACGCTGGGGTTTCGCGGGGAGGCTTTGCCCTCCATCGGCTCGGTGGCGCGGCTGTCCATTCAATCGCGCAAACGGGGTGAGGATGCTGCCTGGGAGATCTTCGTTGAAGGCGGGCGGGTGCACCCGGTAAAGCCGACGGCCCTGGCAGAGGGCACCATTGTGGAGGTGACCGACCTCTTCTTTGCAACGCCTGCACGGCTCAAATTTCTGAAAACCGACCGCGCCGAAGCCAATGCCGTCACCGATATCATCCGCCGGGCGGCGCTTGGGCATCCCGACATACACTTCACGGCCTCCGGGACCGACCGGCAACGGCTCGATTTTCCCGCCGTTCAGAACGCCGCACAGGGCGCCGCCCATGGAACAACCGGTCCATGTGCTCGCGATGCGCTTGAACGGCGGGCACGGCAGGTTATGGGGGAAGACTTCGTGGAAAACGCGGTCCCCATCGAGGCGGAGCGCGATGGCGTCACGGTGTGGGGGCTTGCCGGCTTGCCAACCTACAATCGGGCGAACGCACAGCAACAATTTGTCTACGTGAACGGCCGCACCGTGCGGGACAAGCAAATCACAGGGGCGCTGCGCGGTGCCTATATGGATTTTCTCGCCCGCTACCGCCATCCCGTGGTGGCGCTGTTCATCGAAATCGATCCCGCTTTGGTGGATGTCAACGTGCACCCGGCGAAGGCTGAGGTGCGTTTTCGCGATCCCGGCCATGTGCGGGGGCTTCTGGTGGGGTCAATCAAACAAGCCTTGGCCGCAGCCGGACACCGCGCATCCAGCGAGGGACGCGATGGCCTCATAGCGGCGTTTCAATCCCCCACCGGAAACGCAGCCTATCCTTCCTGGACGGCGGAACGCGGCGGCGCTTCGGCACCGACAGATTGGCGCGCTTCACCCTTTTCGCCGCTTGAGCCCGAGGGATTCGGCGCAGGATTTGGCGAGGCGGTGCAGACGCCGTTTGCCAGCGTGTTTGAACCCAGCGCCGATATTCGGCCGTCTGACACGCACACCTCGGTCAATCTCGATGGCGATGCCGATGCCGATGCCGATGCCGATGGCATTGCCGAGAGCGTAGGCGATCAGGATTTGGGCAGCAGGACAGACAGTCAGACCGCGTTGCCCCTAGGCGCGGCCCGCGCGCAAATCCACGAAAATTTCATCATCGCTCAGACCGACACTGGAATGGTGATTGTGGACCAGCACGCCGCCCACGAGCGCCTGGTGTATGAACATCTCAAGGCGCAAATCGCCGCCCGAGGGCCGCAAAGCCAGATCCTTCTTGTGCCTCACATCGTTGAGATGGACGAGGAAAGCTGCAACCGATTGCTTGATTGTGCCGCCCTGTTTGCCGATTTCGGTTTGGGGCTGGAAGCCTTTGGCGAAAACGCCATTGCGGTGCGCGAAACGCCCGCGATTCTGGGGGCCGTGGATTGCGACCAACTGCTGCGGGACCTGGCGGATGATCTGGCGGAATGGGGAACCAGCGATTTGCTGCAAGCGCGGATGGACCATGTGGCCGCCACCATGGCCTGCCACGGTTCGGTGCGCTCAGGTCGACGCTTGTTGCCCCAGGAAATGAATGCCCTGCTGCGCGACATGGAGCGCACGCCCAATTCGGGCCAGTGCAACCATGGGCGGCCCACCTATATCAAATTGGATTTGAAAGACATCGAACGCCTGTTCGGTCGCAGATAAGCGCGCGGTCGGCCTATCGCGGCTTTAACAGTGGGCCGAATAGGGGTGCCGTGACATCTGAGCATTGTCGTTTGGCTCCATTATCGGCTAGGAGATGATCAGAGACAGATGTTCGATCCCAGCCCTTTAGGAGGGTGTATGCTTGACAGGTTGACAGATCCGGTTGGGCTCGTGGCCCAGGTGGATTACACAGCGGCGGATTTCAAAGTGCGGGTGCCGGGCCGCCACGTCCTTTGCGCCATCACGGGCAAAGCCATCCCGCTGGATGAATTGAAATATTGGAGCTGGGAACGGCAGGAAGCGTATGTTGACGTTGAATCCTCCGTCGAAGCGGAACGGCGCGCCGGGCGTTTGACATAAGTCAGACGGACCATGCCAACGGAGACCATGAGAGCGCGCCTGATGGCGCAGCCGCATTGCGTTAAACCACCTTTTGAAGGCGGCGCTTGCGTGAGGCTTCCACCGTTTCCTTGATCCAGCCCTCCACCGTGCGGGGCGCTTCAAATTCAAGTTTCACATCCACCACATGGGAGCGCTCGAGCAATTGTTCCTGCGCCTTGCCCATATTTCTCAAGCGGGCAG
>JBCBCT010000137.1:0-6118 GCA_038530365.1 Pseudomonadota bacterium
TTGATTTTGATGTCACGGGGCGCGCCCTTGGCTATCTACCGACGCCCACACAGGAGGGGATCGAGCAAATTTACGGTTCCCGCAATGCCAATCAGCGGGGCTCGCAAAATCTTGCAGGACTCGCAGACCCTGCCATCGATGCGCTCATCGCCCAGATCGGTAAGGCTAAGAGCCGGGCAGAGCTTGTAATCGTGATGCGCGCCCTCGACAGGGTGTTGCGCACGACGCATAGCTGGATCCCTAACTGGCATTCCGCGAATCACCGCACCGCCTTCTGGGATATGTTTGGCATGCCTGACACCAAACCCGACTATTGGTTCCCCATTGAAACCACGTGGTGGCAGGATATGGCGAAGGCAAAAGCGCTGGGCAAAGGGTAGCGGATTTGGCGGCCTACATCATCCGGCGCCTTCTTTTGATGGTGCCGACATTGCTGGGCATCATGCTGTTAAGCTTCATCGTGATCCAGTTCGCCCCCGGCGGACCGGTGGAGCAAATTCTCGCGCAATTGCAAGGACAAGGCAGCGGAACGGAACGCTTGTCCGGCAGCGGAAGCGACCTTGGTGGGGCAGGCACCGATGCTCAATCGCAATCGGCAGGGGGTGAAGCCAATTCCCGTTACCGCGGCGCGCAGGGCCTGGACCCTGAATTCATAGCGCAATTGGAGAAGCAATTTGGCTTCGACAAACCCGCCCATGAACGCTTCGCGCTGATGATTTGGAACTACGCGCAGTTTGAATTTGGAGAAAGTTATTTTCGCTCGATCTCGGTTCTGGACCTGATCCTTGAAAAAATGCCGGTTTCGATCTCGTTGGGGATCTGGATCCTGCTGATTTCCTACATCATTTCGATACCCCTCGGCATCCGAAAAGCGGTGCACGATGGCAGCCCGTTCGATATCTGGACCAGCGGCATCATCATCATCGCCTATGCTGTTCCGAGTTTTTTGGTGGCGGTTCTGCTGATGGTGTTTTTTGCCGGGGGATCTTTCCTCGACTGGTTCCCATTGCGCGGTCTTGTCTCGGAGAATTTTTCCCAGCTTTCGTGGTGGGAAAAAATCATCGATTATTTCTGGCATCTCACCTTACCGTTGATTTCCCTTACCCTAGCCGCCTTCGCGACGACCACGCTTCTGACCAAGAACTCGTTTCTCGATGAGATCAAAAAGCAATACGTTGTCACCGCCCGGGCAAAGGGACTAAGCGAACGTCGGGTGCTCTACGGCCACGTGTTTCGCAACGCCATGTTGATTGTGATCGCAGGCTTCCCCGGTGCCTTTATCGGCGCGTTTTTCTCCGGCTCCCTCCTGATCGAGTACATCTTCTCCCTCGATGGATTGGGGCTCCTTGGGTTCCAAGCAGCGCTGCAACGGGATTATGCGGTGGTCTTTGCTACGCTTTATATCTTTTCGCTGATGGGTTTGGTGGTGTCACTGGTCTCGGACCTCACGTACACGTTGATCGATCCGCGGATCGATTTTGACCGGCGGGACGTGTGACATGAGCGTTGTGGCCGAATCAGATTTAACGACTGCGAAGGTTCAGGACACGGCGACCGCGGCACCCCAAGGGCCCGCCGTCTCGCGCATCGGTCCGTTCCGCGTCACCCCTTTGAACCAACGCCGCTGGCAAAATTTCAAGGCCAATCGGCGGGGCTATTGGTCGTTCTGGATCTTTGTGGTGCTGTTCGTCCTGTCGCTTTTTGCGGAGTTCATCGCCAACGATCGTCCGATCATGGTGAGCTATAAGGGCGAGCTTCTATTTCCCGTCGTGGTTGATTATCCGGAGGAAAAGTTCGGGGGGTTCCTTCCCGTCACGGACTATCGCGATCCGGTCAACATCGAAGAAATCGAAGCCAACGGCTGGATGCTTTGGCCACCCATTCGTTACAACTATCGCACGCGCAACAAAGAGATCCCCCGCCCTGCCCCATCGCCTCCCACATGGCTTCTGGACGCAGATGAGGCGTGTCGGAAATACGATAAAGGCGCGCAAGACCCGCTTTGTACACCGGGAAATTACAATTGGCTGGGCACCGATGATCAGGCGCGGGATGTGACCGCGCGTATGATCTACGGCTTCCGTATATCGGTGCTTTTCGGCCTTATCCTCACGTTTTCTGCAGCCATCATCGGCATCTCGTCAGGGGCCGTTCAGGGCTATTTTGGCGGTTGGACGGATTTGCTGTTTCAACGGTTCATCGAGATCTGGTCGTCCATGCCGTTTCTCTATCTGCTCATTATTTTGTCCTCGGTTTTGCCGCCGGGCTTTTGGGTCCTCTTGGGCATTATGGTCCTGTTTTCATGGACCGGCTTCGTCCCCGTGGTTCGGGCAGAGTTTTTGCGTGCGCGCAACTTTGAGTACGTGAATGCGGCGCGGGCTCTGGGCGTCAGCAACACCGTCATCATGTTTCGTCACCTGTTGCCCAACGCGATGGTTGCGACTTTGACCTTCATGCCCTTCGTCTTGTCCGGCTCCATCGGCTCCCTGACTGCCCTCGACTTTTTGGGCTTTGGCCTTCCCCCCGGATCGCCTTCACTGGGTGAAATGGTTCAACAAGCACGGAACAATCTGGGAAGTTGGTGGCTGATATCGGTCGCCTTTTTGACGATTTCGATCATGCTGTCCCTGTTGGTTTTCATTGGCGAAGCGACCCGCGATGCCTTTGATCCGCGCAAGACGTTCACCTAAGGGATTGCGGTTGTGAGCGAACCTCTTCTTAGCGTCCAGGACCTGTCCGTTGCGTTCACCGTCTCCGGCGTGACGACGACGGCGGTGGACCGGGTGTCGTTTGACATTCAGGAAGGCGAAACGCTCGCTCTTGTGGGCGAGTCCGGTTCGGGAAAATCGGTGTCTGCGCTCTCCATCTTGAAGCTCTTGCCCTACCCCTCCGCAAGTCATCCAACGGGAAAAGTTCTGTTCCAGGGCGATGATCTTTTGGACGGTGATGAGAGCGATCTGCGCGCGGTGCGCGGCGACGACATCACCATGATCTTCCAGGAACCGATGACGTCGCTCAATCCGCTCCATACAATTGAGAAACAGATCAGCGAAATTCTCGAGCTGCACCAAAGCCTGCGCGGGCAGGCGCTGCGCGACCGCACCCTGGAACTGCTTGAACAAGTGGGCATTCGCGATGCCGAAAAGCGGCTCAGTTCTTACCCCCACCAATTGTCCGGTGGGCAGCGCCAACGCGTGATGATCGCCATGGCACTGGCCAACGAACCCAAACTGCTCATAGCTGACGAGCCCACCACCGCCCTTGATGTGACAGTTCAAGCGCAAATTCTGGAACTGATGGCGGCGTTAAAGCGAAAACGTGGGCTGTCCATGCTTTTTATCACCCACGATCTGGGCGTCGTGCGCAAAATCGCCGATCGCGTGTGCGTCATGCAAAAGGGCAAGATTGTCGAAACGGGACCGACGTCTGAAATTTTCAACAACCCGCAGCATCCCTACACCCAACATCTGCTGGCGGCGGAACCCAAGGGCGATCCGCCGGCGGCTCGCAACGATGCCCCCATCGTTCTCACTGGCGAAGACATGAAAGTGTGGTTTCCCATCAAGAAAGGCTTTTTGCGCACCACGGTGGACCATGTGAAAGCCGTCGACGGAGTGTCGGTGACGTTGCGGGAGGGCCAAACGCTTGGGGTGGTTGGGGAGTCCGGCTCCGGTAAAACGACGCTGGGTTTGGCGCTGACGCGTATGATCTCGTCGCAAGGCAAGATCGGATTCATCGGCAAGGACATTCACGCCTATTCCTTCAAGCAGATGAAGCCCCTGCGCAGCCAAATGCAAATCGTGTTTCAAGACCCCTACGGCTCGCTGAGCCCGCGCATGTCGGTGTCTGAAATCATCGCCGAGGGGCTTTGGATTCACCAGCCGCACCTCACAGCAGACGAAGCCGATGCGCGCGTGGCCGGTGTGTTGGAAGAGGTGGGCCTCGACCCCTCAACGCGGTTTCGCTATCCCCACGAGTTTTCCGGCGGGCAGCGCCAGCGCATGGCCATCGCGCGGGCGGTCATTTTGGAACCAAAATTTGTGATGCTGGACGAGCCGACCTCAGCCCTTGATATGAGCGTGCAGGCTCAGGTGGTGGATCTGTTGCGGCGTATCCAGAAAGAGCGCGGGCTGACATATCTGTTTATCTCCCATGATCTTCGGGTGGTGCGGGCCATGGCCAATGAGGTCATGGTGATGCGGCTGGGCAAGGTGATGGAATATGGGCCAGCCGCCGACATCTTTGACAATCCGCAAACCGACTACACCAAGGCGCTTATGGCGGCGGCCTTTAATCTGGAAACCACGGGACACGAGGCGATGAACCAGTGACGGCGGCATCCGGCGGCGGCCCTTTTGTCGGTCAAATTGCGGATGTTGCGATGGAGGTCGATATCCTGGACGAGCAGGAGGCCTATCGTGGATTTCGGCGTGTCACGACCTCTCAGTACCGCGAAAAAGACCGCGAGCGAATCAGCAATCGGGAACTGGTGCGCGCGCCCGATGCGGTGGCCTTGGTGGTCTATGATCCCAAACTCGACCGTTTGGTGATGGTGCGCCAGTTTCGCTTCGGCGCGCAGGTTTCCACCGGGCGGGGCTTTTGCTGCGAAGTGGTGGCCGGGTTGATCGATCCAGGGGAAGCGCCGGAGACGGCAGCCGCCCGTGAGTTAGAAGAAGAGGCGGGGCTCACACCACTGCGGCTTGAAAAAATGGTCTCTTTCCTGACAACGCCGGGTCTGACGGACGAAGCCATACATCTCTTTTATGCCGAGGTGGATGCTTCTGATCTTGCCACCGTGGCCGGGGCGGACAATGAGAATGAGACAACCTATCCGTTCATGGTTTCTCTGGACGAAGCGCTGGCGGCTGTGGATGACAATCGCATCACCAATGGCATCGCGATGCTCGCCATTTTAACCTTTGCGCGGCACCGGGAGACACTGGTTTCTTCTGCCGTGCACCCTTAGGCACAAAAGAGCGCTACAATGTCATCGGCTCCAGACATTCTCCTCGACATCAAATGGGAACTTGCCGGGAAACGCGCCGCGTTTGAGGCCGCTCTTCCTGGGCGATCCGTTATGACGCTGCCGGATGCCCGCGCCAACGGCGTCTCCCTCGATCAGGTGCGCTATGCGGTGGTGTGGCACCCTGAGGATGGCTTTCTGGCGAGCCTGCCCAATTTGAACGTGATCTTTTCCCTCGGCGCGGGCGTCGACCACGTGGTGCGCGACCCGCATTTGCCGGATCTGCCGCTGGTGCGTTTTGTCGATCCTGATCTCACCGGGCGAATGGTGGAGTGGGTGGTTTTGCAGGTGCTCATGCATTTGCGGCGCCAGCGGGTCTATGATCGCCAGCAAAGGCAGAAACACTGGCACGAGATTTCCACCCCCGCAGCCCACGAACTCCGCGTTGGCATTATGGGGTTTGGAACCCTCGGTCGCGCCTGCGCACAGGCGCTGCTGGCGTTGGGCTTTCAAGTGAATGGATGGGCCCGCAGCGCCAAAAGCTGCGAAGGCGTAAAGACGTTTGCCGGTGAAGGCGCGAGCGCCGCCTTTTTGGCAGAGACTGATATTCTGGTCAGTCTGCTGCCCCTCACGGCGCAGACCAAAGGCATTTTGAACCGCACACTGTTTGAAAGCCTGTCTCGGAGCGGTCCGTTCAAGGCACCAGTTCTTATCAACGCAGGACGGGGCGGCAGCCAAGTCGAAACGGACATCGACCGCGCACTCCAAGACGGCACCCTGTTTGGCGCGTCCCTTGATGTGTTTGAGACCGAACCCCTCCCCGAAAACAGCCCGCTGTGGGCTCACGAAAACTGCATCATCACCCCCCACATGGCAGCCGTCAGCAACGCCCAAGCGCTGGCCAACCATGTTGCCGTGCAAATTGCGAAGCACGAGGCTGGGGAAACGATGGATCACCTGGTGGACCCTCAGCAAGGGTATTAGGCGAGCAGCTTTTTACCTCCTTCGATCCTTCGATCCTTCGAGACGCCATCTTCGATGGCTCCTCAGGATGAGGGGAGCGCGGAGTAAGGATTGGGAGCTTGGCCCCTTCGAAACGCGGTCTTTAACAGCTCCTTAGAGTGAGAGGAGCGCGGGGTGCGCTTAGAAGCCAGA
>JBCBCT010000138.1:0-5991 GCA_038530365.1 Pseudomonadota bacterium
CCAATACCAGCGGGCGAACGCGTCAGCGTCTAACCCAGCATCCACCGCAGGGCGGGTTTCAAAGGGTATCGATGGAGACACCGCATAAACCTTTTCGTGAGGACCTCATTTGAAAACGCAGGTTAAAACACTCAAAGCGCCTAGGTCACCACATCCGGCGTGCTGCGCCCCAGATGGTGGCTAATGCCAGCAATACTGCCGGCGGCTGCGGCCAAATCTTGCAACGCCTCATTGACAGAACGATCAAGCGCGCCACCCGGCGTCTCGTAGGTTTCAAGATACACCCGGACCGTTGCCCCAACGGTTCCCGTCCCCGAAAGGCGAAACACCAGCCGCGCCCCGCCCTCAAAAAACAGGCGAATGCCCTGATTGTTGGAGACACTCCCATCGATGGGGTCATGGTAGGAAAACACGTCCGCCCGCTCAATCACACCGGCTTCAGAACCCATGCCCGGCAGGGTGTCCAGGCGGCTTTCCAGCACTGCCATCAGCGCTTCGGCCCCGTCCTTGGCGACGCCTTCATAATCGTGGCGCGCATAGTAAGTGCGCCCGTATGTTAGCCAATGGTCCACCATGATGGCCTGAACCGGTTCCTGCCGCACCGCCAGGATGTTGAGCCACATCAGGATCGCCCAAAGACCATCCTTTTCCCGCACATGGCTGGAGCCGGTTCCAGCGCTTTCCTCGCCGCAAAGGGTAATGACACCTGCATCCAGAAGATTGCCGAAAAACTTCCATCCCGTCGGCGTTTCATGGGCCGTAAGGCCCTTGGCAGCAGCCACCCGGTCCACCGCGCCACTGGTGGGCATGGAGCGGCCCACCCCGGCCAGCCCCGCCGTGTAGCCCGGCGCAAGGTGAGCGTTGGCGGCAATAAGCGCGAGGCTGTCCGACGGTGAGACAAAACACTGTTTGCCGATGATCAGATTTCGGTCTCCATCGCCATCCGACGCGGCACACAGATCGGGGCCATCGGGCCCCATGGCCGCGTCAAACAGATGCTTGGCATGGACGAGATTGGGGTCAGGGTGCCCGCCGCCAAAGTCCGGCAAGGGATCACAGTTGAGCAGTTCGGCGCTGGGAACGCCCAGTCGTTTGCCAAACACTTCCCGTGCATAGGGTCCTGTCACAGCATGCATGCCATCGAAGCGAAAACGGAAACCGCCACGGATCATTTCGGCGATAGCAGTAAAGTCAAACAGCGTTTCCATGAGATCGGCATAGTCGGTAACCGGATCAACAATCTCCACGGCCATGTCGCCCAACTGGCCCACTCCTTTGGCGGAAAGGTCGACATCGCCTGCATCCAAAGTGACGTAATGAGACAGGACTTTGCTGCGCTCAAAGACGGCGTCCGTTACAGTTTCCGTCGCCGGTCCGCCGTTGGCACCATTGAACTTGATCCCGAAATCCCCGTCCGGGCCGCCGGGGTTGTGGCTGGCCGATAGGATGATGCCGCCAAAGACACCGTTCAGCCGAATGAGGTGAGATGCGGCCGGCGTCGACAGGATACCCCCCTGTCCGACGATGACACGGCCAAACCCGTTGGCCGCCGCCATTTTCAAAATTGTCTGGATCGCCACATCATTGTGGAACCGCCCATCCCCCCCAAGCACCAGCGTTTGGCCCAAGCGGTCCGGCAAGCAATCAAACAGGGCCTGCACAAACGTTTCCAGATAATGGGGCTCAGCAAACTGCTTCACGCTCTTTCGCAAGCCGGACGTGCCGGGCTTTTGATCATCAAACGGCTGAACGGGGACGGTGATAACGGATAGCATGAAACGGAAAGCACCTGGGAAACGCGACAGTAGCACAATAGCGATAGCCCATCCGCCTTAAGGGCCGGTTGCTTTTTTTAACGCCGCACCCGCGTGGCCAACCCACCAGCAACACGCCATTTGCACAATCAATGACGCCCCCTATCATACCGTCCACCGCCACCTGCAAACAAGAACCGAGGCACGCCGCCATGTCACCCAGATTTAACACCGCATGGACGTGCGCACTCACCGTGATGGCGGCAATGACCTTCAGCGTCTCGCCCGCCCAATCACAACAAATCGCCGACCAATTTGCCCCTGAAATTGCAAGCGGCATCAACGCCAAACAGCGCGGAGAGGCCGTGCGGGCCAAACGCTGGATGGCGGTTGTGGCCAATCCCCTGGCTGCTAAAGCCGCAGCCGATGTGCTGCGAGCCGGCGGCAGCGCTGCGGACGCTGCCATCGCAGCCCAAGCGGTGCTTGGCTTGGTGGAGCCACAGTCCTCCGGCCTCGGCGGTGGTGCTTTCGTTGTCTACTACGACGCCAAGACGAAAACCGTGACCACGTTGGACGGTCGCGAAACTGCACCGATGGCCGCAACGCCCAAACTCTTCCAAAAGCCAGATGGCGAACCCATGGGCTTTTTCGACGCCGTCATCGGGGGCCGTTCCGTCGGCACGCCGGGCACGCCGGCGCTGATGAAGGCCATGCACGAAAAATGGGGGATCAAACCCTGGGCAAGCCTGTTGCAACCGGCCATCGACACCGCATCGAAGGGCTTCGCCGTCTCTCCACGTTTGGCCGCGCTCGTGGCATTTGATGCCCAACGCTTGTCCAGCGATCCCAAAACAGCAGCCTACTTTCTGCCCGGTGGCAAAGCGCTGGTGGCGGGGGACATTTTGAAAAACCCGGCCTATGCGCAAACCCTGATTAACCTTCAATCCGGCCTTGATGACTTCTACGGCGGCGGCACCGCAGCCGCAATCGTGGCCGCCGTTCGCCGCAACCGCGCCAACCCCGGACTACTCACCCTGTCCGATCTCAAAGCCTATGCGGTCAAAGAGCGGAGCGCAGTTTGCGCGCCCTATCGCGGCCACAGCGTGTGCGGCATGGGCCCACCCTCATCCGGCGCTTTGACGGTGGGACAAATCCTGATGTTGCTGGAAGGTGCAGACCTAAAGGGCATGGGCGCCCAAAGCGCCGACGCATGGCGACTTATTGGAGACGCATCCCGCCTCGCCTTTGCCGACCGTGGACGCTACATGGCCGACAGCGATTTTGTAAAAGTACCGACCAAGGGCCTGCTGGACGCAGGCTATATGAAAACCCGGGCGCAGCTGTTGAACAGCAGCAAAAACACCAGGGCGCTTGGATCGGTCAAACCCGGCAAACCGCCCCACGACCGCGCCGACCTCAACTACGCCGATGATGCCTCGCTTGAACTGCCGTCAACATCCCATCTTTCCATTGTGGATGCCGAAGGCAACATGGTTTCCATGACCACCACGATTGAAAACGCCTTCGGTTCGCGGGTCATGGTGGGCGGGTTTTTGCTCAACAATGAACTCACGGACTTCTCTTTCCGCGATCAAAGAAACGGCGTTGCCATCGCCAACCGCGTGGAACCGGGCAAGCGCCCGCGCTCATCCATGGCACCGACCATCGTGTTGAAAGACGGCAGCCCCACCATGGTGGTGGGCTCCCCCGGCGGCAGCCGCATCATCGGCTATGTCGCCAAAACCATCATCGCCCACATTGATTGGGGTATGGACGCGCAACAAGCGGTCTCAAGCCCTCACTTGATAAACCGCTTCGGTACGTTTGATCTCGAAAACGTCCCCGCGCTTGACCCCATCGAACGGCAGCTCAAGGCCCTCGGTTTCAAAACCAACCGCCGCGCCCTCACCTCAGGGCTGCATGTGATCACGTTGTCAAACGGCGAGCTTCTGGGCGGTGCCGACCCACGCCGCGAGGGCGTCGCGCTGGGGGAGTGATCGTCCAAAGAGGGTTTTGAGACGCCTCACCCACCGCCGAAGGCATATTCACTGCGGTAGTCATAGGGCTCGGCCTGCATTTCCAGATGCAAACGATCCCCGGTCCAAGGGTGGGCGCGTGCCATCTCTTCGTTTAACGCGTGGCCCAGCCCCGGACGGTCCGACGGAATAACGTGGCCATCCTCCCAGCGGATGGGATGATCCAGCAGTTGAGAATGGAAATTGTCGAAACGCCCGATCGATTCCAACAGCAGGAAATTGGGAATGCAGGCCCCCAGCTGGATGTTGGCCAAGGCTTCAATGGGACCGCAATACAGGTGTGGTGCGACCTGCGCGTAGTGTACCTCGGCGATGGCCGCGATCTTTTTGGCCTCCAAAATACCACCGACACGACCCAAAGCCGGTTGCAAAATAGACGCCGCTCCAGTGCGCAACACACGGGCAAATTCATACTTCGTGGTCAGCCGTTCGCCGGTGGCAATCGGAATGCAGGTTTGTGCCGCAACGCGGGCCATGTCCTCAGGCATTTCCGGCGGCGTGGGCTCCTCAAACCAGAGCGGTTCGTAGGGCTCCAAACGCCGCGCCATGCGCGCTGCGCCTTCGGGCGTAAATTGACCATGGGTACCAAACAACAGATCCGCACGATCCCCCACCGCCTCCCGGATGCGTTTGCAAAACAATTCACTGCGTGAAAGATCAAACAGCGCCGGTTGATGGGGATCGTACTCTGTATAGGGACCCCCCGGATCAAACTTGATGGCGGTAAAGCCCTGCTCCACAAGCTCCGCCGCCCGTTGGGCCGAAGCATCAGCATCATTGTAAAACGCCGCCGCATCCTCCCCTTCACCGGGATACAGATAAGTGTAGGAGCGCAATCCCTCCTGCACCCGGCCGCCGAGCAATTTGTGCACCGGTTGATCCAGCGCTTTGCCGACAATATCCCAACACGCTATTTCGATGCCGGAGAAAGCCGCCATGACGGTCGGGTCCGGGCGTTGGGAAAACCCCGAGGAATGAAACCGCCGAAACAAAACCTCAATATCGAACGGGGATGCACCATCGCAGTGGCGCGCAAACAGATCCTCCGCCACCGCACATTGAACCGTCGGCCCAACGCTGGCGCCATACATCTCGCCATAGCCGACGATGCCGTTGTCGGCTTCCAAACGCACAAACAAGAAGTAGCGCCCACCAAAAGATGGCGGTGGATTACCGACAATGAAGGTCTGGATGTCTTTTAACTTCAAGGGCCCTGTCCCGGAAAAAGGCAAACAATACGGGTATCAAGATGCGTGGTCGCAGCAGGCCCCGTCCACACAAAACCGACTCGGATGCAGCTGAATTGCTGGGTTTTTGGGAGAGATTTGCAGGGCTCTGCAGCGGTCACGCCGATTCTCCCTTGGAGAAACGTGATCCGACCGGTTGCAGGGGGTTGTTGGTTAACAAAGCGTAAACTACCTTGACGCGATGAGCACGACGTCCATCGACATCCGGCGCGCCAGCCCCCACGACGCCCGCGGCATCTCGCAGGTGCACGATTATTCGTGGCGCGCGTCCTATTCCGGGCTCATCCCCCACCGCGCGTTGGAAACGCTCATTTCCCGCCGCGACGTTAACTGGTGGTCAAACGCCATCCACCGTTCCACGCGCATTTTGGTTCTTGAGGCGATGGGGGACATCGCTGGCTACGCAACCTTCGGGCACAATCGCAAGGCAGAACTGCCCCATCAGGGTGAGGTTTACGAACTCTACCTCATGCCGACGTATCAAGGGGTGGGGTTTGGCAAACGGTTGTTTCTCGCCGCCCGCCAAGAGCTGGTAAACCTGGGACTACGCGGCAGTGTGGTGTGGGTTTTGGAAGACAACAGATCAGCGGTCGATTTTTACGAAAAAGCGGGCGGTGTTTGGCTGGGCCAAGGCACCGAAACCTTCAACGGCACCACGCTTATGAAATCAGCCTACGGTTGGGCCTAAGGGGCAAGGCCTGAGGGGCAAGGACTGAGGGGTTGGGCCTAAGGGGCTGGGCCTAGTCGCGTGTAAGGCTTGGCTTTGGACGGTTTGCGATGCCGCCCGTTCCGTTTTTTTTGGGCAGCCAATGCGTGCCTTGATCGGCGTCTCTACGCGCTGGTGAGGTTTGGAACACGGGCTGCCTTAAAAGACGTCTAAACCCAACACGGTTTGCATACGTATCTGCGATCCAACTCAAACGCCCAAAGGACGTCGCCATGCCCCGCCCTCGC
>JBCBCT010000139.1:0-5967 GCA_038530365.1 Pseudomonadota bacterium
AAATGCTTCCACAAAGGCGATGACCGGCGCGCGGGAACCAAAATCGATGAGCGTTCCGGCCCAATCGAAAATGACGGCGTCGATGGGGGTGGCGTTGTGGGAGCGGGCACTGAGGGAGGCGGCGGTCTGGGTCATGGTTGGTGAGAGGATGCGGTTAATTTGAGTGACAAAATCCTCCGGCTGACAGCGCCGTGTGACAGTTTCATGTCTGACCACCGTTTCTGTGCATCCACAGACCTTCTGGCTTTGGCAGAGCGGACTTGGATCGCGTGACGTGAAGGGCGCGGGCTGAAGTTCCGCCTCAATGTTCGTCTCGCTGCCGCCTCAATGTTCGCATCAACTGATGCCGCAACTGATGCCTCACCTTGTGCCTCAGTGGAAGTCGCGACTTTTGGGGATGATCTGCACGTTCCTGGGGTGGCGGCCCTGATTGACAGCCGGGCCCTTTCGGCCTTTTTCGTCCTGCTCTGTGGCCGGCTCTATGAGCTCATACTCTCGGGCGGTTGATGTTTCGCGCGTCACGAAGCGCTGACTGTCGGGCTCGGCCATGGGCCATCCATCCCGTTCCACCTGCGGGCTTTTGACCTCATCGGCAGGGGACAGCGGGATCAAATCCCGGTTGGATCCGCTCCCCGGCGGCTGCCGGGCGGCAATGAGGTCTGCGACATCGTTCTGGGCGGTCTCTCCGCGGGCGGCGAGGCGCTCGATCTTGCGTTTCATGGATGAGGTTTGCGGCAGTTCCGATTTCACATGGTCAGCATTGGCAAAGGTCAGCGCAAACGTGTCATCGGACAGCTGGTCCAGATCATCGGTGCGGTCGATCAATTCATGGGCGACCACGTGGATCACATCCCCTTCCCGCTGGACCTGGCCGCGCACGGCCAAAAGCCGGGCGTTCATGACGATGCGGCGGTATTTTTCCAAAAGCTTGCGCCAAACGACGATATTGACCGTGCCGGTCTCGTCTTCCAGCGTAATGAACACCACACCCTTGGCCGTGCCCGGTTTTTGCCGCACCAGAACGACCCCCGCCACCGTGACCCACTGGTTCTGCCGGGACTTGAACAAATCTACGGCGGACAGTGTACGGGGTCGACGGCGGGTGTTTGTTTTGCGCGCACCTGGGCTCTCAATACCCTGTTCATAAAGCGGACGCAGCAGAGCCAGCGGATGGGCCTTGAGCGACAATCGGTGGGTCTGATAATCGGCCACGACGTGTTCGTTGAGCGGCATGTCCGGCAGGGCAACCTTCTCTTCGCGGGTCAAAAGGTCTTCTTGCGCCGCATCAAACAGCGGCAATTCCTTGTCCCCCGCCATGCCGCGCACGATCCACAGGGCCTCACGGCGATCAAGTCCCATGGAACGGAAGGCATCGGCTGAGGCAAGGCGTTCCAGCATCGCCACGCTTAGGCCGCCCAGGCGACGCGCTTCTTCGGGGGTTTTGAGGTGCTGTGGTCTGCGGTTCACAAAGGCCGTGAACGCCTCTTCGGGCAGGCCCGTAACCTGCCGGAACCCCAGCCGCACCGCACAGCGCCCATCTTCTAGGGGCTCTTCCAACGTCGTTTCCCAGTCGCTGTGGTTGATGTCCACGGGCCGCACCTCCACGCCGTGTTCGCGGGCATCGCGGACGATCTGCGCGGGCGCGTAAAACCCCATGGGCTGGGCGTTGAGCAAACAGGCACAAAACACGTCGGGGAAGTAGAATTTCAGCCAAGCCGACACATAAACAAGCTGGGCAAAACTCGCGGCGTGGCTTTCTGGAAACCCGTAGGACCCGAACCCTTTGATCTGCTCAAAGCAATTGGCCGCAAACTGTGGATCATAGCCCCGTTCCATCATCTGGCTCACCATCTTGTCCTGCAACAGGTGGATGGTGCCGACATTTCTAAACGTCGCCATGGCGCGGCGCAGTTTGTTGGCCTCCTCAGGCGTGAACTGTGCCGCATCAATGGCGATCTGCATCGCCTGTTCCTGAAACAGCGGTACACCCAACGTGCGGCCCAGGATATTGCGCAATTCATCCTTCTTATCGGGAAAATGCAGCGGATAGGGGTAAACCACCTCCTCCAAACCATCGCGACGGCGCAAATAGGGGTGGACCATATCCCCCTGAATCGGACCGGGGCGGACGATGGCAACCTCAATGACAAGATCATAAAATGTGGTGGGTTTGAGGCGCGGCAGCATGTTCATCTGCGCCCGGCTTTCCACCTGAAACACCCCAATGGCATCGGCCCGCTGCAACATGGCATAGACCGACTGGTCCTCCTTTTCGATGTTCGCAAGGGTCACATCGAGGTGGTAATGCTGCTTGATCATCGCAAAGCATTTGGCGATGCAGGTGAGCATGCCCAGGGCGAGCACATCGACCTTGAGGATGCCAAGCACGTCGATGTCATCCTTGTCCCATTCGATGAACGTGCGCTCATCCATGGCCGCATTGCCGATGGGCACGAGTTCTTCCAGCGGGTCTTCGGTGAGGACATAACCGCCAACGTGCTGAGACAAATGGCGGGGGAAGCCCAGCAATTCGTGGGACAGCGCCAGGGTTGCCGCAAGCAGGGCATCATTGGGATCGAGGCCGGCTTCGATGACCTGGTCTTTGAAAATTTCCGTACCCCACGACCCCCACACGGTGGAGGCGAGTTTTGAGGTGATATCCTCCGACAGGCCCATGACTTTGCCCACCTCACGCATCGCAGACCGCGGGCGATAGGTGATGACGGTAGCGGCAATGGCTGCGCGGTGGCGGCCATAGCGGCGGTAAATATATTGCATCACCTCCTCACGCCGGGCGTGTTCAAAATCAACGTCAATGTCCGGCGGTTCCTTGCGCTCGCGGGACAAAAAACGCTCAAACAGGAGGGAGGATTCCTCCGGGTTCACTGAGGTGATGTTGAGGTAATAGCAGACGGCGGAATTGGCCGCTGACCCCCTGCCCTGGCACAAAATGCCCTGACCCCGCGCCCAGGCGACGATGTCGTGGACGGTCAAGAAATAATGAGCGTAGCCCAACTCTTCGATAAGGCTGAGTTCCTTATCGATATAGGCCTGCACTTTGTCTGGGATGCGGCTTGAAAAACGCTCTCGAAGGCCTGCATAGACCAGATCGGTGAGATGGCCCTGGGCGGTTTTTTCGGGCGGCACAGGCTCGTTTGGGTAGTTGTAGCGCAACTCATCCAGGTTAAATGTGCACAGCCCTGCGATCTGCTGCGTTGCGGCCATGGCCAAGGGATCATCGGCGAACAAGCGCGCCATCTCCGCCCCGCTTTTTAAGTGCCGCTCAGCATTAGCCTGGAGGCGAAAGCCGGCCTCTTGCAGGGTACATTTTTCGCGAATGCAGGTGACAACGTCCTGCAGCCGACGTCGCTGCGGGCTGTGGTAGAGCGCAGAATTCAGCGCAACCGTGGGCAGGCCAAACCGCTGGGCGATGCTGGCAACAGCGCGGTTGCGCAGGCGGTCATCGCCCCGAAACAGACGCTGAACCCCAAGCCAAACACCTGCAGGCCTGCCAGACTCTGAAGACCCTGAAGACCCGATTGTGGCGAGCGCCTCCACCATACGGGGGAAAGTTTCGGCGTGGCGGGCCATATCAACCGGCGGAAGCGCAATGAACACTTGGCCCTCGGCATGGACAAGAACATCTTCCAGGCGGATGTGACACGCGCCCTTGGGCGCCCTGCGCTTGCCGTCGGACAAGAGCTTGCACAGGCGGCCATAGGCAGCACGGTCGGTGGGATAACAGACGCAGGACAAGCCATCGGCAACGCCGCCGGTGAATTCCAGCGTCGCGCCGATAAGCAGTTTAAGACCCTCTTTTTTGGCCTGGGCATGGGCGCGCACCACCCCGGCCAGCGTGTTGACATCGGCAATGCCGATGGCTGTGTGGCCAAGTAATTTTGCCTGAATGACCATTTCGCCGGGATGGGACGCGCCGCGCAGGAAGGAAAAATTTGTGAGCGCGTGGAGCTCCGCATAGGCCGGCCCATCATCCCGGTTCGGCTTGAAGGGAACGACTGTTTGGCAATCGTGTGTTGGGTGGCTGGGCCGCTTGAAGGGAATGGGTGGATTTTCCGGCGGACGGGACATGACGCAAAACTCAAATATCGGATTGGGGGCTGGGATTTGAATTGGAGGGAGGACACATGCAGCCTCAAAACAGGCCGTGAACGAACCAGGCCACGGTGCGCACGGTTTTCTTGGGCGCTTTGGCTGTCCTGTCCGCTGAACCTTCGGGGCTGCTTTCCAAATCTTGCAGGTCTTCGAGGTCTTGCAGGCTTGCCAGATCTTCCAGATCCGGATCGATGGAGGCTTCGTCTTCCACCTCAACCACGTGGTCTTTGATGGCGCGGAAAATCCAATAGCGCTGGCCGTTTGTGTCCTCGACATCATAATAATCGCGCTGGCCTGCGCTGCCGGGGGCGGCCATTTCATCCTTCCACCATTCCGGCAAAATGCGTTCCGGCCCCCTTGCCCGCAGCACCCGGCGGGCGCGCTTACGCCAGATGAACTGGGCGGGGGGACTGTCGGGCAATTCTGCGATGACTTCGGCGGGTTCGGGGCGCTGCAAAAGGCGCAAAGGGCGGGGAGCCCAAGCTGGCCGGGCCAGATCAGCTGATCCTGCCGGCACGTCAGGCAAGCAGGAAGACGAATCTGGGGGGCAAGTCTGCGTCCAGTCCACCGGTTCGTGAACGGCCACGAAGCGCTGGGCACGCTCCGGCACATGGCTTTGCCGAGGGGCCAGTTTGACCACCGCACGGCTTTCGGTTTTGTGGTTCACACTGTCGGCGAAGGCGGCAAGGGAGGCTGCCGTTTTGCGCGGTGTTTCCACCCCCAACATGCCGTTTTGAACCGCCGTCGAAGCCTCACAATTGGCGGCCTCCAGCACGAAAAGATCGATACCGTAACCACAATCAATGCGCGGCAGCCGATCCTTAAACAGGCGGATGATCTGGGCCTGATCGCCCCCCGGTTCCGACAGGTGAATGGCGGCGGAACTGCTCCCCCCGTCGGCCCGAAAGCCGGTGAGACAATAGCTGCGCGCCGCCTGCCCCGCCTTCATTAAAAGCGCCAAAACCGAGGGCAAAAGCTGTTCGAGCGCCAGACCCACGGCCTCATGTTCCAACGCCAGGTCCGGGCACGGCATCGTCACCCGAAACGGCTGGGGCTGTTTAATCGTGATAAGCGGCTCGCCCACCGTTCCAGCCATTTGATCCAGCCGCCACTGAACGCCGGCCACGGTGCGTCCGATCATTTTGATGGTTGCACGGCTGGGCTGTTTCACTGCCTTGGGTTTTTTGAGTTTGCGAAACCGCCGCTCCAAAGCCGCCCGCGGCACCGCGCGCACGGCACCAACGGTTTTCAAGCCCAAACGGTTCAAAAGTGTGATCGTTTCACCATCCAGACGCAGAGCGCTCACGGGCAGCGCATCCAGACGCCGCACATCGTGGCCGCAGGGCAGACAATAGACATCCTCCCGGCCATGGGTGGCAAGCGCCACCGACGCGCCCACGGTGTCGGTGAGCGCCAGGCGCGGTGTGAAACCCATGGCGTTGAGACGGGTTTTTATGTCGATCAACATGGCCGCTTCGCCGCCAAACAGATGGTCACAGCCTGCCGTATCGATGAGAAAACCATCCTGCTGATAGCGGGCCACGCTGGGGGAATAGCGCAGCAGCCATTGTGCCATGCGGTCGAGGGCCTGTTCGTCGCTTGACACATCATGGGGCACGACGCGCAGGCTCGGCAGGATCGAACGGGCATCGGCAAGCTTCATGTCCAGATAGAGGCCTTCACGGTAGCCGTCAGGACCCAGGGCTGTGATGCGGGTGCCTTTGGCGCCGTGTTCCACCAACGCAACAGGAGGATCGGCAACGGGGGAAATGCCAACGGAAGGAGCGGTGCGCGGAGCAGCAACCGCTTTGCCTGTCACTGGCTTGTTTTGCCGGGTCTGTTCGTTTGAAGGCT
>JBCBCT010000140.1:0-5916 GCA_038530365.1 Pseudomonadota bacterium
TAACTTGTGAACCGTCGCCTTGCCGCGCCGAAGATCAGCATCGTCAAAGCACGGCAGATCATCGTGAACGAGCGATGGCGGATGGATGTTGTGACAATCCCATGCGTCTGCCTGCGTTGACGGCGTGTTTGTCGTCGGCTGTGGGCCCGTCCGGCGGCATTGTTGCTGGTCAGGCTTGGGAAAGCGAACCGCGGATCAAGCTTCAGGAATATCACTGCGCCAAGACAGGCTCCCTCTTTGTCGGTGCAGTGAGCGCGGGCGCCTTGGCTGCGGGATCTGATCCCCAGCCTTGGCGTCCGTTAGGGATGAAAATCGGTGAAGCGTACCAGCTCGCCGATGACTTGCTCGATGCCCGTGGCAATCGAGAGGAAGCGGGAAAGCCCGTCGGTCAAGATCAGAACCACACGCGACCGTCTGCGGTGGAAGTCTATGGCCTCAAGGGCACGCTGAAGCGCCTTGCGCGTATCGTTGAAGAGGCTGTTCAGTCGATTCCCGATTGTGAGGGTTCGGAGGGTTTGAAGCGGCTTATTCGTGCGCAGTCCGAACGTCTTGTACCTGCTGATCTGGCAACGGATATGGCGGCGGCTTGACCCCGCAACACGGGGCGTAGTCGGTGCGGAATGCGGTGTCTGATTCGCTAAAAGACGGTTTTATCGAGCATTGGCTGAATTTTCGTGAACGGTGCCTTACTTCGCCGCGCTTTCACGCCTTTGCGTCCTGGTTTTGGCCCACCCGTCCGGTGGTGCGACAGCGTCAAAGCCAGCTGTTCGATATTGTTTCGGGTTTTGTCTACTCCCAGGTTCTGTTTGCCTGCCTCGAATCAGGGGCATTGGAGGCTGTGCGACAGCCGGGAAAGTCTCTGAAGGCTTTGGCCGAATCGCTTGATCTTCCCACGGATGAAACGCGCCGATTGGCCGATGCGGCGGTTTCGCTGCGTTTGATGGAAAAATGTGGCGCGCTTTATCGCTTGGGCGATCTGGGCAGCGTGGTTCTCATCAATCCCGGTGTGCAGGCTATGGTGCGCCATCATTTGGCGTTTTACCGAGATTTGGCGCAGCCGTTGGCGCTGTTGAAAAACGGTCGTGGCGACACCGAACTGTCCAGATATTGGGCTTACGCGCTGTCGGATGATCCGGCGCAATCGTCGGCTGATGATGTGTCCGCCTATTCGAGCCTCATGGCGGAAAGCCAAACTATGGTGGCGCAGGAGGTGCTGGCCGCATTCAATTTTCGAGACCATGATGTGGTCTTAGATGTTGGTGGCGGGGAGGGCGCGTTTCTTACCCAAGTTGCGCAGGCCCATGAACATCTCAAATTGCGGTTGTTTGATTTGCCCCAGGTTGCCGCGCGGGCGGACCGCGCCTTGGCCGCGGCGGGTTTGGCGGGGCGGTCGCAAACGTTTGGTGGCTCGTTCTTTGACGATTCGCTCCCCGGTGGAGCGGACCTGGCAAGCCTGGTGCGTATTTTGCACGATCATGATGATGATGATGCGCAGGCGATTCTCGCAGCCGTTTTTGCAGCCCTGCCGTCGGGTGGACGTCTGCTGATCGCCGAACCCATGTCCACCGGTGGCAGCGCCCACCGCATCAGCGACGCCTATTTCAATTTCTATCTCTACGCCATGGGCAGCGGGCGGCCACGAACGCCAAAAGCGCTGATTTCCATGGCCAAACGGGCCGGATTTTTGTCCGCGCGGCGCATTTCCACCCGCGCACCGTTGATAACCAGCCTCATTGTTGCGGAAAAAGCCTGAACGAGTTGTCTATTTTTATTGACAGATAAACCTGTCATTCTATGGTTACAGCGAGGGAGCCTGCTCGGTTTGGTGCACACAGCGCCCAGAAAGTAGGCAAGTATGCGGTCACAGGCCGTCATCTTTGAAGAGCCAGGCAAGCTTGACCGCCGTGCGGTTGATCTCAAAGGGCCAGCGGCAAGCGACATTGTCGTTGATGCTTTGTGGTCCGGGATCAGCACCGGCACGGAACGTTTGTTGTGGACCGGTGCCATGCCGCCGTTTCCTGGCCTGGGCTACCCTTTGGTGCCTGGCTACGAAACTGTGGGCCGTGTTCGTGTGGCGGGCGAAGCCTCAGGTAAGGCTGCCGGCGATTTGGTGTTCGTGCCGGGGTGCAGCGCGTATCAGGATGTCCGTGGCTTGTTTGGTGGAACCGCCTCCTGCCTGGTTTCCGATGGCGCACGGGCGGCTGTGGTTCCTGAAAGTCTGGGCGCGGATGCCAGCCTGCTGGCGCTTGCCGCGACAGCGCACCATGCGCTCGCAGGGGGCGATTTTCCTGACCTTATAGTGGGCCATGGTGTTCTTGGCCGTTTGATCGCCCGCACAGTTTTGGCGCTGGGTGGTGCAGCCCCCACGGTTTGGGAAACCAATGCGGCGCGCCGCGACGGGGCCGTAGGTTATTGTGTTTTGGACCCGCAGGATGATGATCGCCGCGACTACCGCACCATCATGGATGTGAGCGGTGATGCGGTTCTGATCGACGCCTTGATCGGACGGTTGGCCCCGGGTGGTGAGTTGGTTCTGGCCGGTTTCTACAGCGAGCGAATTGGGTTCGATTTTGCCCCCGCCTTTATGAAAGAGGCGCGGCTGCGGGTGGTCGCTGAATGGAAGCCCGATGATCTTTCCGCTGTGATTGCGTTGGTGCGCGGGGGCGCGCTCTCCCTTGGTGGATTGATTACGCATCACAGCTCTGTTGCCGACGCGGCCCAAGCCTATGACACGGCCTTTGGCGATGCTGCGTGTCTCAAAATGATCTTGAACTGGAGGGACGTCGCATGAGCGATGCAGTGAAGAATATGGCGGTGCGTGATTTGAATGAGCGCAGCGGTGTTAATGGTGGTGGCTCCAATGGCGGCGTCGATATTTTCAACCTGCTGAAGGATGAGGCAGCACAGGAGCCGGATCCCGTTCCGAGCGGTGAGGTGACAAAAGAAACCCAGATCATCGCGATTTACGGCAAGGGCGGTATCGGCAAGAGCTTTTCGTTGGCCAACTTGTCATACAACCTCGCCCAGCAGGGCAAGAAAGTGTTGTTGATCGGTTGTGATCCGAAGTCCGATACCACGTCTTTGCTGTTTGGCGGTCGGTCATGCCCGACGATTCTTGAGATGTCGGCGGCTAAGAAAGCGGCTGGTGAGGAGGTGTCGATTTCCGACGTTTGTTTCAAGCGTGACGGCGTTTTCGCTATGGAACTTGGCGGTCCGGAAGTGGGTCGCGGCTGCGGCGGTCGTGGCATCATTCACGGGTTTGAACTTCTGGAAAAGCTCGGTTTCCACGAGTGGGATTTCGACTACGTGCTGCTCGACTTTCTAGGCGATGTGGTGTGTGGCGGGTTCGGTTTGCCGATCGCTCGGGACATGTGTCAAAAAGTGATCGTGGTCGGTTCAAACGACCTTCAGTCCCTGTATGTGGCAAACAACGTGTGCTCGGCGGTGGAGTATTTCCGCAAGCTCGGCGGCAATGTCGGTGTCGCGGGCATGTTGGTCAACAAGGATGACGGGACCGGGGAGGCCAAGGCTTTTGCCGATAAGGTCGGCATTCCGGTGCTCGCCGCCATTCCCCAGGACGAAGATATTCGGCGCAAATCCGCAAGTTACCAAATCGTCGGTGATCCGTCAGATCGCTGGGGGCCGATGTTTAGCGAGTTGGCCGATAACATGATGGCGGCCCCGCCACGGCAGCCGAAACCGTTGGATCAAGATGGTCTGCTTGGTCTTTTTGCGGCATCTGAAACGGGTGCTGATTACATCCTGGAGCCGGCGCTTGCCGAAGACATGTGCGATCCGTCGAAGATCTCCGTGCAATCGCTGGAGGTTGTCTACGACAACGTGTGAAGCGCCATGGCTGATGATCTTTCCAAAATTGATGAGCGTATCTCGGTGGAGCCAAATGGCGAAGCCCATGCCGATGCGCAACCGGTTGAAGCCGTCCAAGATGAGGCGCTTCTGGATGCCGCCGGTGGCGGCTGTCACGCGGGCGCAGACACGATGCGTGCAGCGGCCAAAAAAGCGGGCAAGAGCACGCTGCTTGACCAATACGCGCGGGATTATCCCCAAGGCCCCCACGATCAACCCCAAAGCATGTGCCCGGCATTCGGTTCGTTGCGGGTGGGCCAAATGTCGAAGCCCATGCCGATGCGCAGCCAGTTGACGCCGTCCAAGATGATGCACTTCTGGATGCCAACGGTGGCGGCTGTCACGCGGGCGCAGACACGATGCGTGCAGCGGCCAAAAAAGCGGGCAAGAGCACGCTGCTTGACCAATACGCGCGGGATTATCCCCAAGGCCCCCACGATCAACCCCAAAGCATGTGCCCGGCATTCGGTTCGTTGCGGGTGGGCCTGCGGATGCGCCGCACGGCTACAATCCTCTCCGGTTCCGCTTGTTGCGTCTACGGTCTGACGTTCACGTCGCACTTCTACGGCGCGCGACGGACGGTGGGCTATGTGCCGTTTGATTCCGAAAGCCTGGTCACGGGCAAGCTCTACGAAGACATCCGCGATGCCGTCCATGAGATGGCCGATCCGGAAAAGTATGACGCTATCGTTGTAACCAATCTGTGCGTCCCAACGGCTTCCGGTGTGCCGCTTCAGATGTTGCCCAAGGCCATCGACGGCGTTCGCATTGTGGGGATCGATGTTCCCGGCTTTGGCATTCCCACCCACGCGGAAGCCAAGGACGTGCTCGCCGGTGCAATGCTCAATTATGCCCGCACAGAAATTGCTGACGGTCCGGTTCAAGCGCCTGCAGCGCTTGAAAAATCGGGCAAGCCGCGCATCAGCCTCGTGGGCGAAATGTTCCCGGTGGACCCCATTTCCATCGGAGCGATGCTTGCGCCCATGGGTCTGGAGGCTGGAACGGTCGTGCCCACGCGCGAATGGCAGGAATTGTATGCCGCCCTCGATTGCGCCGCCGTTGCCGCCATTCATCCTTTCTACACGGCTTCCTTCCGCGAATTTGCGGCGGCTGGTCGTTCGATCATCGGCTCAGCGCCGGTGGGCGTGGACGGGACGGCGGCCTGGCTTGCGGCCATTGGTGAGGCCTGTGCCGTGCCCGCCGCCAAGGTTGCAGAGGCGCAAAACGCGATCCTGCCCGCCATCAAAGGGGCGCTGGCCGCCAAACCCATCAAAGGTCGCATGACAGTTTCGGGTTACGAAGGGTCTGAACTGTTGGTTGCGCGTTTGTTGATCGAAAGCGGTGCTGACGTGCGTTACGTTGGATCAGCATGCCCTGAAACACCCTACAGCAAAGCCGACCGTGAATGGTTGGCAGAACGGGGCGTTGAGGTTCGCTTCCGAGCATCGCTGGAAGACGATCTCGCGGCAATGGCCGAATTTCAGCCCGATCTAGCGATCGGCACAACGCCGGTCGTTCAAAAGGCAAAAGAGAAGTCTATTCCGGCCCTCTACTTTACTAATCTCATTTCCGCCCGTCCTCTCATGGGTCCCGCCGGTGCAGGGTCGCTCGCAGACGTCGTGAACGCCGCCATGGCCAACAAGGCGCGCTTTGAAACGATGAGCGCATTCTTCGAAGGCGTGGGTACGGGGCATGCCACTGGTGTTTGGGAAGATACGCCTCAGGACCGTCCGGCCTTCAAAAAGAAATTTGCCGCCCGCGCTGCCATGTCAGCCAACGCCGTCGACGGTGGAGAGGCGGTGGGCACATGACGCTTATTCTCGACCATGACCGCTGGTTTTTTGTTGAGCGCGGCCTTGCATCGATACCCTCGCTGCCCGGCGCAGACTCTCTCGTGGAGGGCGGAGTATGACGCTTATTCTCGACCATGACCGCGCTGGGGGCTATTGGGGCTCCGTCTATACCTTCACGGCCATCAAAGGCCTGCAGGTCATCATCGATGGCCCGGTGGGGTGTGAAAACCTGCCGGTCACTTCCGTCCTGCACTAC
>JBCBCT010000141.1:0-320 GCA_038530365.1 Pseudomonadota bacterium
CGCCTGCGGGTGGCCGATCGGGGTTTGCGCGAAGGGTTGCTTACAGAAATGATGAACCGAGACAATGCCTGGCTGCGCCAAGCAAAAGACGGCGGGCGGGGCCGCAGAAAATGGCAAAAGGGGCGACGGTCCGGCGGCCAGTCCAACGGTGGAGGCAGAGCATGAGTGGTCGCGGCAAAGGACCAGGCAAGTCGGGCAAGGGCGGGCAGACAGGACGCCCCGGCGGCGGCGGGCGCGCGGCCGGTGCGAGCCGGGGTGCGAATGTGCGCAACCCTTCGCGCAAACCCCGATCGGCCACCCGCAGGCGTTCACAAGGCCAT
>JBCBCT010000141.1:330-5741 GCA_038530365.1 Pseudomonadota bacterium
TTGGCTGCAACGGCTGTTGAACGTCCCCTATGTTCTTAAGGCGCGGGCCGATGGTTATGCGTCTCGGGCTGCGTACAAACTGTTAGAAATCGATGAGCGGTTTCAGCTATTGGAACAGGGCCAACGGGTGGTTGACCTTGGCGCGGCCCCCGGCGGCTGGACGCAGGTGAGCGTCGCCAAAACCGGGTCCATCGCCGACGATATCCGCGTGGTGGGCATCGACTATCTGGAGATGGATGATGTGCCGGGGGCGACGATCCTCCAAAAAGACTTTCTCGACCCCGATGCACCCCAAGCGCTGATGGATGCTCTGGGCGGGCACAAGCCTAGCCTGGTTCTGTCAGATATGGCGGCGCCCACCACCGGTCACCGGAGAACCGACCATATTCGCACCATGGCGCTGGTGGAGGTTGCGCTGGATTTCGCACTCAGCGTGCTTCCTGAAGGCGGACACTTCTTGGCCAAGACCTTTCAAGGCGGAACGGAAGGGGCCTTGCTCGATCAGATGAAGGCCAACTTCCGCGCGATACACCACGTGAAGCCGCCCGCCAGCCGGGACGGCTCCGTGGAGCTTTATCTGCTGGGCCTTAACCGGAAAGGGTGACCTCTTCGGAAGCGTCCAGGGCTTTGCCCAGACTGTGTGGCCCAGACTTTACCCCACACTGTGGCCTAGCCTTAGCCGTCTTCGGTGGGGCCGCCGGCCTCTTTCCAATCGCCGATGCCGCCGACGTTGGTGACGTTCTTATACCCCATGTCTTTGAGGGTTTTGCCAGCCAGGGCCGCTTGGCCGCCTGCCCCGCAGACCAGGTAAAGCGGGGCATCTTTTTTCAAGACCGGGTTATAAAACGGCAGGTCTGGATCGGCTGCGAATTCCATGAACCCACGGGGTATGCGCGCAGCGCCCGCAATGGTGCCGCTTTTTGCAATTTCAGCGGAGTCTCGCACATCGATGAAAACCGCCCCGGCTTCGCCGTGGTGTTTAATCGCCTCGGCGGGTTCCAGACGGGGAACGACGGCATTTGCTTCTTCAAGGTAGGATTTTGCAGATTTCATTTTGACCACTCGGTGGGTGTCTTGATTGCCGCGATATAGGGCTGCGCAACCCGCTCACAAGACGGAGACGCTAATACCCGGTCATTTCCAGATAGCCGATGCCGGGGTGACTGCCCTCGATAGTGATGGGCCCTTCCCAATAGGAAAAGCTGGTGCCCATCCAGGCTTTGGGGTTCACCGCACCCACAGTCACGTCGACCTTTCGATCCGCCAGCTTGAGCCGCCACCGCGTGGGGACTTTTCGATCGGCCACCTCGGTTTGAGCGAGCGGCTCAAATGTCAAAGCACCGTCCTTATAGGGCGTGGTTTGTCCGTCCGGTTCAATCCATGTGGCGGAGGTGAAGTCATTTCCGTCCTTTTGGCGCACGCGAAAACCCATCAGTTTTGCGCCGGACTGGAAATGGAGGGACACCCAATCCCAGCCGTCCTGGCCGGATGATAGGGGCTGCGATGACCATTCACGGTCCAGCCAAGCGTTGCCCGTCACTTTTATGGGGCCGGACGGAAGGTTCAGCGTCCCCTCTACCGCGTAAAATGGCTGGGAATAATAATAACTGGCCTGGCCTTCGGGGGATTTCACCGAAAACCCATCGCTTCCGTGGAAAACCAGTGGTCCTTGGGCCGTGAGATTGAGCGCGTAGGACGCAGTTGGACCATTGGCGGTCACACTGAGGGCGGAATAGGCGTCGGTGCCGACCTTTGCTGTGGAGGTGAGCGCCCAATCGTCAATCCAGGCTTTGAAGGGAGCGTTTTCCACATCAAGCGCAGCGCCCGCCTGCCCGATGCCACCGCGGGCAAAACGCTCGGCATAGAAGTGCCCGTCCTGCGTGGTAATGCCCATATGGCCCATCCAGGTTTGGGCGCTTTGCCAACCGTCCGCGTCGATCTCAGAAGATGTGACCCGCAGCGCGGAGCGAAATAGCGTCCACTGCACGCCGTAGCGTTTGCCATCTTCGCCCTTCAAATTTGCGGTGAGATACCACCACTCGATGCGGTAACGATTGTGGGGGCCATGATCCTTTGGGAAGGCGAAACGTTTGCCGAGACGGGGCTTTTCAAACCCCTCCGCCGTAGTCCCCAGCCCCGCAAAGCCCTGCGCCAAGCTCGTTTGTTGCGCGCCCAATATGAAAGCCAAGAGCACGGCGAAAAGGAGCAAAAAACCTCTAGCGTTCATGGGCAAACACCTGAATGAGCCGCGCCGGAGCAAGACGGGCCAGACGCATCGCGGGCAAAAGCGCGGCAACCGCTGACGCCAACAGCGCAATGAAACCCAAACGCAACCAATCCAGCGGAAACAGCTCCATCGGCAAGCGCCAACCGAAGGCTGCAACGTTGACCACTGCAAGAAGAAGCCAAGCCAGCGCCAACCCCACCGGCAGCGCGATGATGGCTGTAAAGAAGGCCAAAATGACCGCGCGCAACACCTCCAATTGGGCCAGCTTTCGCCGCGTCAAACCCAAGGCCCAAACCGGTGCCAGTTGCGGTTGGCGCATGGTGGCCAGGGTGACAAGGCTGGTGAAAATCGCGAAAGCTGCGACCGCCAGGGTGAGGATATTGAGCGCATCCGTGACGGTGAAGGTTTGTTCAAACACCCGGATGGAAAAGGTCTTCACGACACTTTGCTGCACCACTTGGCGACCGGCAAGATTGAAGCGCTCTCGCAGATCATCCGCCAAAGGGGCGGCTTTTTCATCGTCCACAACAACCGCAAAGCGTTTGCGCTCAATGTCTGGGAACCATGTGGTGAGCGTGTCCACCGACACCATGATTTGGCTCGCCGGGTTGCCATAGTCGGAATAGACGCCGGCAATGGGCAAGCGGGTACCGGCGGGCAAGTCCAGCATATCCCCCACCGCCAGCCGCGCGCGGCGGTGCAATTGTTCGTTAATGAGCACAGCGCGCCCGGCGGAAACGCGGTTCCACACATCATCAGATTGGCTCAAGAGTGGCCAGTTTTCGCGATAGATGGGATGGTCTGCGACCCCGAAAATTTGCCCTTTTTGACCGGCGAAGCGTCCTTGCGTATTCCAGATCGGCAAAACCGCATCAGCTCGTCCTTCCAGGAAGCGGCGCATGTCTCGGGCTTGGGTTTCCGTCTGGGCAGTCACGTAAAGCTGGGCTGCCAAGCGCTGGTCGAGCCAGGCGGTGAAGGTGGTTCGGAAACTGCCCACCATTGTGCTCACACCAATGTTGGCGGCAAGGGCGAGAAGAAGCGCCATCAACGCCAAAGACAGGCCGGGTACCTGCTGGCGTGTGTCGGCCCAAAACCATTGGCCCACGGGCCCTTTTGAAAAGCGAGCCAAACCGTTCAACGTCACCGATAGGAATGCTGGCAAGGCGAGAGCCGCGGCCAGCAGGAGCGCCGCCAGTATCGCAAAGCCCACCACCAAGCCCTCGCCGATCCACAGCAAGATGCCGCCGATGATGGCCAAGGCCAGCGCCAGTCCAAACTGCCAGCGCGCTGCGCCCTGCCCGGCCAATGCCCAGGCACGTGCGCGCCCGGTGTCGAGCAGAGACAGGCGCGCGGTTTGGACAAGGTTGCCCAGCGCCGCCAGCACGGTGCCCACCACCGCTATGGCAAGGCCACTGGCAACCCACTGCCAGCGCATCGCCAAAGAGCCGTCCACTGTTGCGCCATAGAGGCCGTTAAGGGTTGCTGCCACGCCCGGAAGCAGGAAAGCGGCAACGCCATAGCCAAGCAAAACGCCCAACCCACCGGACACCAGGGCGATCACCGCAAGTTCCAGCCCGAGGGACACCACCAAGGTGCGGCGTGGCACGCCCATGAGGCGCAGCGCACGGACCATGGACCGCCGTTGTTCAAACGCAAGCCCCACGGCCCCCCGCACGATGAACAAACCGACCGCGAAGGACAAAAAACCAAACGCTGTAAGGTTAAGGTGAAAGGCCCCAGTGAGTTCGGCAATGTCGCTGGAACGGTCCGGCGGGACGCGTTCGAGATGGGGCGCTACCGCGGCCAAAGGTGCGCGGTCGGCCCTCTGGTTCCCTTTCACGACAAGAACATTGATGCCGCCCGGTTGCTTCAGCATCGATTGAGCAACGCCGATGTCGGCAATAATCACACCCTTTGAAACGGTGGACGATGCACGGATCGGGGGCAGATCTTCGGTTGATGTGAGCGCGGCCACCGTTTCGGGATGTATGACAAGCGTGCCGGGAGAGTTGACGAAAGCATCGATGCTCAGCCCAGCTCCCTGTTGGCTGGGCTCATCATTCGAACGATCAGCCGCGCCCGATCCTTCAGCGGCTCCGGTGGGCGAAACCAAACCGTCCAGCACACCAGGAGGTGCGGTGAACGGATCAATGCCCACGACGCGCAGTCGGTTTCCCGCCAGGCGGACGGTGCCTTCCAGCTGGGGTGAGGTTTGCCAACCGGCGCGTTGGAGGGCGACGAAATCCTCCGGTGGGATCAGGCCGCCGGTACGCTGCACGATGGTGGCGCGGGAGGAGCGGGCGAGCATATCCCCGGCCTTGTCGTAGCTCGCACGGGCTTCCGCATTGATGGCTTGCACGCCGCACCACAGGCCAGTGGCCAGACTGAGGCCCAGGACGAGGGTGAGCAATTGTCCCTTGTGGCGAAACCAATGGCTGAGCAGAGCCTGAAAAACGGTTCCCAGCATCGTGCCGTTACGCTGCGCCGCGGGCCATGTCACGGGCAATGTCACGGGCCATCTCACGGTCGCTTGGGGCGGTTGCGGCGGGTTCAGAAATCTCACCACGCGCCAGATGCACCGCCCGGTCCATGCGCGCCGCCATGCGGCTGGAATGGGTGACCATGAGCACAGCCAGAGAGGCCGCTTCGCTCATCTCCAACATGAGATTAATCACCGCATCACTGGTTTCTTCGTCAAGATTCCCGGTGGGTTCGTCCGCCAAAATGAGGGAGGGCTTGGCACAAAGGGTGCGGGCCAGCGCAACCCGCTGCTGCTGCCCGCCGGACAATTGCTCCGGGTAGCGCCGCACAAAGTCCCCCAGACCGAGCCGGTCCACCAATTCATCCACCCATTTATTGTCCAAACGATCCGCAAGGCGTGCATGGAATGTGATGTTGGCCAATACGGGCAGCGATGGAATGAGATTGAACTGCTGAAAAACGATGCCCACCCGGTCACGGCGATGGTCCGCCCGTTGTTGTTCGGTCAGGCCCTTGAGACTTTCACCGTCAAAGCGAATGTCGCCCTGTTCAAAGCTGTCCAAGCCTCCAATCAAATGCAGCAGCGTGCTTTTGCCAGACCCGGACTCACCCGTCAGTGCAACGCGTTCCGTCCTTCCGATAGCCAGATCAACGCCGCGCAGCACGGCGAGATCGCCTTCTTCGGTCGGGTAGGATTTGTGCA
>JBCBCT010000142.1:0-5641 GCA_038530365.1 Pseudomonadota bacterium
GTCAACGTGACCAATCGTGCCGATGTTGCAATGCGGCTTATTGCGTTCAAATTTTTCCTTCGCCATAGCGGCTCTCCATATGGTGTTTCGTGATCGAAATGTCGGGTCGCGAAACGATCTTCAACGGACGGCCAAGGCCGTTGGCGCGCATATAAGGCCAAGCTGTGATGCGGGCAAGGCGTGGACTGGCTGGGAGCGCGCAAACTTTTTGATCAAACGCGGGCTGTATGGTCTAGGTCTTAGAAACGACCTTTGGAAGCGCTGTCCAAACAACCATCGGTTGATCGACACCGCGCAACGCAAGCGCCCCCGCTGAGGTCAAGGCATCCAAAACGTCTGGCGACACGCCTTGAGTTTGAATGGCATTTCGCACCGCATCACTCAGCGCAATATGACAGCTGAGCGAACGTGTCAGCGCTTCAACGCGACTGGCGATGTTGACGGTGTCCCCCACCACGGCAAACTCCAACCGACTGCCGCCAATATCACCCAGAACCACCGAACCATAATGCAGCCCGATGCTGAGCGAGATCGGCGCCTGCCCTGCGCTTCGTCTGGTTGCATTCAAGGTCTCGACCCGCTCAACCATGTCAAAGGCGCATTCCACAGCGTTGGCAACGTCGCGCTCCCCCTGGAACGGCGTGCCGAACGTCGCCATTAGGCCATCACCCAGATATTTATCCAGGGTCCCGCTGTGATCGAACACCGCCCGTCCCATCGCGCCGTGAAAGTCGCGCAAAAGATCGATGACGGCCTGCGGTGACTGGTGATTGGAAAGCCGGGTGAAGCCAACAATATCGACGAACATCACCGCGACGTCCTGCATGCGAACATCTTTGAGCGGGTCATCGTTTTGCGAAAGCTGCTCCACAACATTGGGCGAAAAGTAACGGGCAAGGTTGGTGCGAGCGCGCTCTGCGGCCGCATGGCTGCGCAACAAAAGAGACGATCGGCGCACCGTGACGGCCAAGGTTCCCGCCACCAGAAAGAAGACAACGACCTCTTGGACCCGCAACCCGAAATTGACGGAGTTTGGATCGAAGAAATAAGCAAGTCCGCGGAAATCCGCCAAGATATTTGCAATCGCCGTGGAGAGTTCAGGATTCGCCACCGGCCAAAACCAAACAACCAGCACGCCGCTCATCCAAACGACCGCCGTCCACGTGCCCACGGCAACGATGGTGCGCCACGAATAGGCCAAGGTCGCAGACGCTAAAATGACATAGAAAAACTGGAAGCCGCCGAAGACATATTGCGACTGCAAAGGCCATTCTGCTGCTTTGTCCAGCGGGTTGGGAACGACAGTGACCAGGGTCAACAATACCAAATCGCAAAAGATGAGCGCAAGTTCCGCCCGCGATGACCCAAGACGCGCAAACCGCAATTGCAAATAACCGATCAGCGCAAACAGAATAAGCGAACCGTGGTAATAAAGGACGCTCCATTGAGGGTTCAAAAACGGCAGCATGAACGCCACCGCTGCCAGCGAGATCCACCGCGCACGCACCGCCAGCCATTGCCCTTCGAGCTTTGCTGTCGTCAGCGCGGCCTCGGCATAGGTTTCAATCTGGTCCTCTGCCTGACGCATACGGAAAGGCGGCATTTGGCGAAAATCAAACCGTGTTTGTGCAGCTGCGCGCCCCAACCCGGAAGGATTTTTGTCTTGAAGAGGAACCGCCTCAGCGCTGTTTGCAACAGTGTGGGTTTTTTGCAGATCGCTCATATGCCAGCTGTTTCACACCCCCGCCCGATCGGCAACTCAACAAATCAGCAAACGCTGGCGAAGAAGGGGGAATGCACCGGTGTGCTTGAGCCCGCGTTGACCTCTCGTCTCGTTGTGCCCAAAAGTGCTTTAGCGCGGGTATGGTGAAAAGGTATCACGCGAGCTTCCCAAGCTTAAGTTACGGGTTCGATTCCCGTTACCCGCTCCATCTTTGAACGCACGCCATCCGCAGCGCTCAGCACTCTGCTCGGCGGTCACGGATTTTCGTTTGTTTCGATTGGTTGCTCCAGTTTTGATCCCAAAGCGCTGGCTGCGATCAAATGGGCATCTGATCGATGGCACTATCTGCCACCCTCTTAAAAGACGTAATCGACGCGATCGACGCGATCGATTTGTGAAACAAAAAAATACCCCCGGAGCGAATGCCCCGGGGGTTTCGTGTCTTCGTGAGTGATCCGGCTTTATTCAGCAGGGACCGCGAGGGGCGACATGCCAGCAGCTTCCCGTCGACCGTCATTATAGATGGCTTTCACCAGCGAGATGCACATCAGCACCATCACGATGGAGAACGGCAAAGCACCAATGACCATGGCCGTCTGAATGGCTTTCGTCCCACCGGAGATCAAAAGTCCGGCCACCACCATGCCAAGGGCAACGCCCCAGAACAAGATGTGCGGGCGCGACTTTGGACCTTCATCACCGGCGGCATTGATCGTGTTGACGATCAAAACCGCCGAGTCAGCCGACGTGACCAGGAAGGTCATCAGCAACACCACGATAAGAAGCGCCATGCCCCAGGACAGAAGCGGCGAAATGGTCTCCAGCATGAACTGGGTCATGGCGAAAATCTTGTCACCATTGCCAGCCTTGAAGATCACGCCTTCTGCACCCCCATAAAGCTCCAACCAGATGGCTGTGCCGCCGGCCCATGCGAACCAGACAAAGCACATCAGCGATGGAACAATCATGGCGCCGAGCACAAATTCGCGGATCGTCCGGCCGCGAGAAATACGCGCCAAAAACAGTCCGACAAATGGGGCAAAGGCGATCCACCAGGCCCAGTAGAACACCGGCCACCAGCCCTGCCATTGGGCCAGCTTAAAGGCGACAGACCCATCCACGCCATCCGACGCCCAGACGTTAAAACTCATCACCGGAAGCGCAATCAGATAATCCCAAAGCCCAACAAACATCGCCGTTGCACCGAAGAAGGTGGCGCCGAAGATGATGAAGAAGCCCAACAAGACGATAGACAGCACCATGTTGATGTTGGAAAGCCACTTAATGCCTTTCCCAACGCCGGAGAGCGCCGAGAGCGTCGAAGCCCCCATGATAACCACGAGCGCCACAACAACACCAAACGTGTTCACTGTGTTTGCGATGCTCTTGCCATCGGCTCCTACAGCACCTTCGGGATGGACGAGGCCACCAATGCCAATGCGGGTCAGGCCGGCCACGAACTGGTCAACGCCGAAGCCCAACGTTTGAGCAACACCCAAGATCGTTGCAACCACGGCCACAATGTCAATGAGATGGCCCAACGGACCGCTCAACGCTTTGCCAAACAACGGGGTCAAAGACGATCGAATCGTCAGCGGCAAGCCCCGACGATAGCTGAAGAACGCCAAGGATAGGCCGGCCACAGCATAGCAGGCCCAGGCTCCCAACCCCCAATGGAGGAACGACCATTTATAGGCCATACGGACGTTGTTGGCGTCGCCTCCGGTTGTCAGCCCTTGGATGACTTCGGGATTGTTTTGGAAATGCGCGACGGGTTCCGCCACCGCCCATGTCAGCATGCCCACGCCGATACCGGCGCCAAACATCATGGAAAACCACGAAAAGTTGGAAAATTCAGGTTTTTCCCCCGGTTGCCCCAACGCGAGGCTTCCCCCACGGGGCCAAATCGCAAGGCCTAAACAAACGATAATAAAGAATGCGACTGTCCAGATGTACCAAGCGGCGAAATTCGCCAAAATCACTGTGTTCCAAGCGCTTAAAACCGAACCAGCCCATTCGGGTCAAACGATAGCCCAAACAACCAGTGCACTGATGATGATCTTACTGATCACCGTAACGTTGACACTGAACCCACGATAAAAACCAACGTCCGCGGTTTTAATCGGTAGGTCAGTGAGTGGTGGCTTAACTGCCATTTTCTCTCTCCCTCTTTGTGAGGGGCAGAGTGTAAGGCACTTTTTAACCGTTTGTCGAATTGTCGCACCTTTCGCCAACAGGGGCGTCGAGCAGGCGCGCCCTCGGCACTGCGCATTGGCAGCGCAGAAGACGCGTTCGCGATCAATTCACCACAAATTCCGAATAGCCACCGGGCATGGCTTGGTAGACGCCGCCGCGGCAGCTGCCATTTCTGTCCTTGGCGATGAACAGGTGGCCGGACGTGGACTGAAGTTCAAACTGGTTACCGTCCCAAATGCCCATTTCCACCTCATTCCCGTTGAAGTCGATCCAGTAAAACACGATGGCCGGCGTGTTGGCCCCACGGACAAACCGCACAATCGTTGGGGAACCGCTGCGCGGTGAGCGCACGGAGCCCGGACGAGGGCACACATTGGGTCCGGCGTTTGCTGTGTTTTGCTGACGTTGGACCACCCGGGGTTTGGAGGGCGCGCTGCTCACACCGGTGCGAACGCCCGTACCCTGGGTGTTATAGCATTCCTCAACCTTCAAAATGGCCGCCGTCGAGCCTCTGAGATTCAAGTTCAAACCACCACGAAACAGATCCATGGTCGCGTTTGAACCGGCCTTTATGGCATTCAGGATTGGTCGGTTCATGCGCAGTATCGCCATGCCCGGGCCCTTTTCATAGCGAACCGCAAAACGCTGGGTGTCTACAAACAAATTGCCGTCCTGGTCCCGCTGAATCGGATAGCGCATGCCCAACAACCAGCCCTCGCGGCTGGAATAGCCGATGGCAAATTCCTGCCCATTGCTGCGTTTGGTGGCGTAGCAGGCGAGAAACTGTCCATTGCGCTTTTCTTGATACACGTCCCATCCGCGCACCGCGTTTTCATAAATGGAAGCGCCATTGGCCGCGTTTCCGCTCCCGGGCCCACCAAAAAAGCTACCACCACCGGAGTTAGCGCTGGGCTTGGGTGGCGCTTTGGGTTGAGTGCGGGTGGCGACTTTGCGTCGGGGCCGCTTACCCAAATTGCGGGCACATTCCTCCACCAGCGCGATGGCACGGGAGGAGCCTGCCAAAGACCAATCTTGTCGTGGTCCGTTGATGCTCATGGAGAAGAAACTATCGCGCTTCAATGCATCCAAAAACGGCCCGCGATCAAAGCGATACATCGCCCAGCCGTGCACCGGGATCGTTTCCAACTGCACACCATCCGTGGTGCCGGGCGTTCGGCCCGAACCGATGCTGGCAGCAGGTCGATCGTTTTGATAATAAGGCGTGCCGATATGCCAGTCGCCGGTGTATTCTGTGTACATGATGCGCAGTGATTTTTGGACGTTGTCGGTTTCAGCAGCACACGTGTCCCCGCCCACAGACTGGGCGAGCACCTTCCACTTGCCTACCGTCGCATAGGTTTTGTCGAAAAGGATGGTGTTGCCGTGGCTGGTGGCTTGGGCAGTCATAGCCGATCCCGCGATCAGTGCGGCGGAACAAAACAGTTTTACAAAATTGCGGCGCATGGGCTGATGATCCTTGAGAAACACCGGAAGAACCCGGGACACAAGGAAGACCGCTAGCCAAATCACGCCTTCATGACTGTTATTTTTATCACAAAAAAATGGAAATTTCGGACTTCCAGAATGCCTTCAAACCGCAGACCGCGGAGCGGAGCGGGCGAAGAGCGAGCCGGGCGAACAGCCCGCCCCATCGGAGGCGTAGAGCGCAGCGAAACTACCGTGAGATCAAAAAAGCCATTCGCTGCGCGAAGGAAAACCAAA
>JBCBCT010000143.1:0-5581 GCA_038530365.1 Pseudomonadota bacterium
GGATAGCCGGACATGCGCATATGCTTGCTGTTTCCCGAATTCTGTCGGTCAAGTTTCCAGCCGTGAAGCGCATTTTCCGTCATCGTCGTGACGACATAACTTCCGTCCGGCGAAAACGTCACACCGGTGTGGGCACCGTCCCAGGACAGATCAACCGGCTTTCCTGTACCAATGCCCCAATGAAGCGTCACACCATTGTAGCGCGCGCAAGCAATCCGCAAACCTTTGGGAGCGAAGCAAACACCCTCCACCGCCCGTTCGTGGGCAAACTCCAACGGGGCGGCCATGCTGGGCGTTAAAATCCAGGCGCTGCGCGCCGCTGCATAACCGATCGCTGCGCCGGGTCCCGCAGCCACCGCATCAATCCATTTCCCCGGATGCACGGCCCGTTCCACAACACCGGTTCGATTGGTGACAACGATTCGGCCATCTTCGCCTCCGGAGATCAGCCCATCGCCCTTTTGCGTGGCCGTGGCGGCCAGCAAACCATCATGGGCCTTGAGAGTTTGGGCTTGTCCGGTGGGGAACACGACGGCACCGTCCGCCAAGGCAAAGATCGGTTCATCATCGACAAACCCAGCCCACACCACCGGCTCTTCAAAGTCATAACGCGCAACGGTTGGCATGGAAAACTAGGCAGCGATGCAAGCGTTGAAGGTGCGCTCGATTTTCTCGCGATCCAAATTGCGACCGATTAAGACCATGCGCGTTTCGCGCTTTTCATCCTCCCGCCAGGCCCGTTGATGGTCGCCCTCAAGCATCATGTGCACGCCTTGAATGACAAAACGGTCCTCATCCCCTTTGAACGCCACAATGCCTTTGATCCGCAAAATATCCGGGCCATCCATTTGCGTGAGCTTGTTGATCCACGGGAAAAATTTTTGATGATCCAGATCGCCCGCTCTCAAGGAGATGGATTCAATCGTGGTGTCATGGGTGGAAGGATCAAGGGTTTGCCCACCGCCTTCATGGTGGCCATGATGGTGATGCCCGTTTACACGGTCATGGTCATGGTCATGGTGATCGCAGCTTGGTCCGCATTCGTGGTCGGGATGATCATGGTCATGGGCATGGAGAAAATGCGGATCGTTTTCCAAAATTCGGTCGAGATCAAACGCGCCACGGTCAAGCACGGCCTCCATCGCTACATTGGAACGTTCGCTGGTATGGATCACCGCATGGGGGTTGATCTTGCGCACGGCGGTACGCACGGCTTCGAGCTCTTCCGGTGAGACGAGATCGGTTTTGTTGAGAAGCACGACATCGGCAAACGCCACCTGATCTTCGGCTTCCGGCGCATCCTTCAAACGCAGGCCAAAGTGTTTTGCATCCACCATGGCAACCACGGCATCGAGCTTGGCTTTGGCGCGCACATCATCATCCATGAAAAACGTTTGTGCGACGGGCGCCGGGTCCGCCAGGCCGGTGGTTTCCACCAAAATCCCATCAAACCGACCCTTGCGCCGCAGCAAACTCTGCACAACCCGCACAAGGTCTCCCCGAACCGTGCAGCAGACGCAGCCATTGTTCATCTCATAGATTTCTTCGTCCGATTCCACGATCAGATCATTGTCGATGCCGATTTCGCCGAACTCATTGACGATCACGGCATATTTTTTGCCATGCTCGGCGGTCAAAATCCGATTCAAAAGCGTCGTCTTGCCGGATCCCAAATAGCCGGTGAGAACGGTGACAGGGGTTTGGGTTTGCATGGCGCCCATGGAAAGCTCTTCTCGATGAAATTGAATAGCTGGTCAGCGTCTGCTATATATATGGCGTGGGGAGTAAAAAAACAGGAGCGCAAGAGATGTCGGATACCACTTTGCTTATCATGTCGTGCGCACCGCTGTTTGGGGTTATCGTTCTGGTGGGTTCTGCTTTCTTCGGTTAAAAATCGCTGCTGCACCAATCCCGACAAGCAAACCCAGAAAGCCGCAACCCAAGACGGCTTGAAACGCCGCCAGCAAAAGCAAGTCTGCTGCCGGCTGGAAGTCTCCATACCCAAGCGTTGTCCATCTGACCGTTGAGAAATAAAGCGCGGTATCCCAGGGAACCGGAACGCGACAATTAACATCCACCGAGGCTTCACATCCCGACAAGCCATGGGCGGAATAAGCGACCGCAAAAATACCAATCAAAAGAACAGCCTGTATCGCGATCGAAACGCAGGAGCGCCCCGCAGATACGCTACCGCGGCCCGTGATCAACAAGATCACGCTGACCATGGCCGCAATACATGCGACGCCAACCACCAGATAGGTTACCAGGACACTGTCCGACATCTCCCGTTGCAAAAGTATGGCTGTGAGAAACAGCAAAAAGCTAAGGATTTTCGGGGCAAAATAGAACACAGCAACGCGGCGCGCTTCATTTAAGGCAGGCGTTGGGCAGTTTGCTTATCTTCCAAACGTCGCGTGAAATCGACCAACATCATCCAAAAGCCGCACCAGCCCATCCACCGCCCGTTGGAGCAAGGCCTCCCCCAGCTCAACCGTCGCGGCACCAGCGTCGCCCGTCACACCATCAGCGTTCAAATCCTGCATTTTCCAGCCAAACGCGTGGGGGCCGTAGGCGCGCAGATGTGTGAAGCGGGTTTCGAAATCTGACTGAGCGCTCGAAAAATTCTGCGCCTTGGCCAAGTCCACACGGTCGGGCGCAAGGGCAAGCATCACGCTGGTTTCAATCTGGCCCCCATGGATGCCCAAACGCTCTTCATCGGCTGTGACAAGGCCAGCGCCTTTGATAAACCGATCCCACTTGGTGGCCACAGCGACCATGCCATGGCGAACCCGCAATTCCTGACAGACGATCTGAACAATGGGCACGTTGCCGCCGTGGGCGTTCATGAAAACAATGCGCCGCACGCCCTTCGCATGGCAGGCCTGCCCAATCCCAATCCATTTATCAACGGCCTCGCTGTAGGAAAGGGTTTTGCTACCCTCGTAGTCCATGTGTTCGGGGGAATAACCGATGGCTTGCGGCGGCAAAACATAAACATCGAGGTTAGATGCCGCCTCGTTCAAGCGAGCGATCAAGCGCTCGCAAACGCCCTTGGCGATGATTGTGTCCGTTTCAAACGGCAAATGCGGACCGTGCTGCTCCGTCGCGCCGAGGGGAACGATGACGATGCTCGTGTCCAAGACACCAGCGTCCTTTAAGGCGTCCGGGCCATCGATCCAACGGGCGGGCACGAAGGACCCCTACACGCTTTCCAGGAACGTGCGCGCCGCAGCACCGTGTTCTTGGCGCAATCTTACGATATCGACACCCACGGGCATTGCATCAATTACCCGCCATTCGCCGGCCACCATCACGCGATCGGCACTGTGAGCACCGCATAAAACCAACGCTGCGAGTGGATCACCAGCGCCAGAAAACCGCAACTCATCCAGCGTGTACATCGCCAAATCGGCCTGCTTCCCCTCTTCAATTTTGCCGATGTCATCGCGCCCCAGGCATCGCGCGGAGCCTTCGGTTGCCCAGCGAAACGCATCGAAATGCGTGACGCTCGCAGCGTCATACGTCAGGCGGTTGATCATCAACGCGTGGCGGATGCTCTCCATCAGGTTTGAATTATCGTTTGACGCAGACCCGTCCACACCAAGCCCCACCGGCGCGCCGGCGGCCTCCAACTCTTTGGTGCGACAATGGCCGGAGGCGAGCACCATGTTGGACGTTGGACAATGGCAGACACCAACCCCCGCGTGGCCCAGTCGTGCCACTTCATCATCGTTAAAATGGATGCCATGGGCCAGCCACACCCGATCATTCATCCAGCCCAATTCCTCCAGATAATCCACCGGGCGATAGCCAAAGTGCTCCACGCAATAGGCATCTTCATCAAGCGTTTCGCCAAGATGCGTATGGCACGTGCAATTGTGTTTGTGGGCAAGCTCCATCGTCTCGGTCATCAGCCGCTTGGTCACCGTAAACGGCGCGCAGGGCGCGAGCGCCACCTGGGTCATCGCCCCGTCGGCGGTGTCGTGGTATCGGTTCAGCACCCGCTCGCAATCGGCCAAAATCGTATCGTCATCCTGAACGATGGTGTCCGGCGGCAGGCCACCGTCTTTTTCAGACAAGCTCATGGAGCCGCGGGTCACGGTCATGCGCATGCCGAGCTTCGCGGCTTCCTCGACCTGAATGTCCATCGCATCCTCAAGACCATCGGGAAACAAATATTGGTGGTCGGACGCCGTGGTGCAGCCGCTCATCAAAAGTTCCGTCAACGCAAGGCGGGTGGCGAGGCGAAACGCGTCCGGCTTCACGTTTCGCGCCCAAATCGGGTAGAGCGCCTTCAACCAGGGAAACAGCTCTTTATTGATCGCCTCAGGGTGGGCACGGGTGAGCGTCTGGAAAAAATGATGATGCGTGTTGATCAAGCCCGGCAACACGACATGGCGGCTGGCGTCGAAGGTTTGATCAACCGGCATGGCGGGGGATGCGCCGGCGGCGACCCGCTCCACGATCCGACCGCCTTCCACAACAAGGCCGCCCCCGGCGCCGTCAGCCAGAATGGAAAGCGGATTTTTTATCCAAAGTCGCATGATCAACGCTCGCGATGCGCAACAGTATGGGCCAGCCGGATGTCTATAACCCACGGTATTGCCTTGGCAAACGAGGGCAAGCCCTTTCGCAATGCGTTTAGAAATGCAGACACCCCACCAGCCTTTCTGCACCACATCCAGCAAAGTTCGCGTGGACAAAGGGGCGTCAGCCAAATTCTCTGACCAAGAGGAGGCTTGCATTCCCCGAAGGCTTGGTTTTCCATCGGCATCGGGCGACAGTTCCGTTAAGGCACCCCCGTCCAAAACAACAAAAACAGAAAACGGCCTACGCGCTTGGTTGGAAAAGTTACCCTATCGACCATTGCCCACGATTTGGGTGTTTCCACTGCAACTGTGTCCCTTGCGCTGAGGGATTCACCCCTGGTGGCCGAAACGACGCGCAATCGCATCAAAGAGCGCGCCCATGAAATCGGCTACGTCTACGACCGAAGGGCCGCGAGCCTGCGCACCCAACGCTCGGACATTGTCGGTGTTTTGGTGCGGGACATCATCAACCCGTTTTTTGCAGAAATCCTGCGCGCCATCGAAGCGGAGCTGGGGAGCAATCGTCAAACATTTCTGCTGTGCAATCACGCCGACGATATTCGCTTGCAAAACGAATTTATCTCCACACTCCAACAATTTGGCGCCGATGGCGTGATCATGTCCCCATCGGTGGGGACAACGCTGGAGAACATCGAACGGATTGAAAAAACAGGCCTCGCCGTCACCCTGGTGGCCCGCACCGTCCAGGGGGCAAACGTGCCTGCCTATCTGGGCGATGATGTTGCGGGGTTTGAACTCGTCACCCGGCACTTGATTGAAGCGGGCCACCGGGACATTGCGCTGATTGGCGGCACACGCAAAACATCCACCGGTCGGGCCCGACGTCAGGGATTTGCGCAGGCTTTTGAGAAGGCCGGTCTGCCGGTGCCACAACGCGAAGACATCGAAACGCCTTATGACCGAACCGCCGGTTACAACGCCGCCATGGAAATCCTCGACCAGAGGCCAACGCCCACGGCGTTTGCCTGCTG
>JBCBCT010000144.1:0-5446 GCA_038530365.1 Pseudomonadota bacterium
TGGCTACACGGCGATTTTCGCCACCGCCGCCACGTTCTTTTTGATCCAATTCGCAAGCCTGCGCCTGCCAGCATCCAAGGTGTTGTCCTACGGCTATCTCACGCCATTCTTCATTATCCTGATCGAAGGGATGATCGGAAACGGCTGGCCCAGCGTCTCGGTCCTCATGGGCGCGGCTTTAACGGCACTGGCGCTTCTGGTGATGGCGCTGGCGCGGGACGGTTAGAACGTGCGCTGATCGTGCCACGGCTGCCACTGCTGATTACGCGTTCGCAAACTCCATCTCAACACCCCCCTACGGCGCCCGCACCATTCACGGGCCGGAGACCACCGGGACCACGCTTGATGACCAAACACGGATATGACGCAGGCCGCTTGAACCTGCCCTTTGTTGGGATTGCCACCTTTGGCAAACGACCCGTCGTTTCCGATTGGGACAATTTCACCGCCGATTGCGCCATCCTCGGCGCACCTTTTGATGCGGGAACCCAGTTTCGTGCCGGCGCACGGTTCGGCCCTCGGGCCATCCGCGAGGCGTCCACCCTGTTTTCCTTCGGCCATGCGGGAGCCTATGACCACGAGGACGATGCAACCTATTTGCCCGAGGGCGTGTCCATCGTGGACATGGGGGACGCCGATATCGTCCACACCGACACGGTCCAAAGCCATGCCAACATCCGCCACGGCGTGGAATGCGCGCTCAAAGCCGGGGCCCTGCCGGTCGTTTTGGGGGGCGACCATTCGGTCAACATTCCAGCCATCGAAGCCTTTGAAGGCCAGGCCCCGTTTCATCTGGTGCAAATTGATGCCCATCTTGATTTTGTCGATGAACGCCATGGCGTCACGCGTGGCCACGGCAATCCCATGCGGCGGGCGGCTGAAAAGCCCTGGGTGACGGGCCTATCGCAATTCGGTATTCGCAACGTCTCTTCCACCGCCAAGGAGGGCTACGATGCCGCCCGCGCGATGGGGTCTGACATCCTGTCGGTGCGGCAGTTTCGCGGGCTTGGGCCGGAGGGTGCCGCAGCGCGAATCCCAGTCGGTTCGCCGATCTACGTCACCATCGATATTGACGGTTTTGATCCATCGATTGCCGCCGGCACCGGAACCCCGAGCCATGGAGGATTTTTGTATTATGAAATTCTGGAATTTCTTCAGCTGCTCGCCAAGAAACACCGTGTTGTGGGGATCGATCTAGTGGAAGTTGCACCGGATTACGATCCATCCGGATCCACGCAAACTCTAGCAGCACAGATCCTCCTCAATTTCCTGGGCTTCATTTTCCATGATTGGGCCGAGCCCTTCCATGATTAGGTCGAGCCCGGGCCTTGACCGCGGGGAAATCACGCATTCTGCCGAAAAAAGCGGCAATTTACCCTGCGGCCAAAAAATGCGGCAGTTTGCGGCAGCTTTTTTGTGTTTGCGACATCACCAGCGGTTGACCTAACGCCGAGCCCACGATTGACTGCGGGAGCTCAGGGTCACGAATGGTTCATCCATTCACCATCGCTGATGCCTTTGCCGATCGCACGACATCGGCGCTTAGGAAGACACCACGGGGCCCCGGGGCTTCGTCATTTGTATCGGGTGGGTATGACGACTTCTCCAGCGAACCAAGCATCGTCCGCAACACAACAGGCATCGGGTTCCGAGGCCTATGTCCGGTTCGAAAATGTCCAAAAAAGTTATGACGGTGAGACGCTGGTCGTCAAAGACCTGAACATCGATATTCCCGAAGGTGAATTTCTGACCATGCTGGGCCCGTCAGGCTCCGGCAAAACCACGTCTTTGATGATGCTTGCGGGCTTTGAACCAGCGACACATGGCGAAATCTATCTTGCCGGCAAATCCATCAACAATGTGCCCCCGAACAAGCGTGGCATTGGCATGGTGTTTCAAAACTACGCCTTGTTTCCGCACATGACGGTGGCCGAAAATCTCGCCTTTCCGCTGAAAGTGCGCAACATGGGCAAGGCGGAGATCGAGACGAAAGTGGCCAATGCGCTGGCCATGGTCGAACTGCCGGACATGGGCGGTCGCCGCCCGGCGCAGTTGTCGGGCGGACAGCAACAACGGGTTGCGGTGGCGCGGGCTCTCGTGTTCGACCCCAGTCTGATCCTGATGGATGAACCCCTTGGCGCGCTCGACAAGCAACTGCGCGAGCAGATGCAATATGAGATTAAACACATCCACGAAAACCTCGGCGTAACGGTTGTCTATGTAACGCACGACCAAAGCGAAGCGTTGACGATGTCGGACCGCATCGCGGTGTTCAACGACGGTGTAATTCAACAGCTGTCTTCCCCCGCGGAATTGTATGAAAACCCGCAAAACTCGTTTGTGGCGCAATTTATCGGCGAAAATAATCGCCTTCAGGGGCGGGTGACGGAACTTGCCAGCGGCGTGGTGAAAGTGGACCTCGATGGGGGCGGCACGGTCCATGCGGAGGCGGTCAATGTCTCGGCAAACGGCGCGCGGACCACGCTTTCTTTGCGGCCCGAGCGGGTGGAAATCGAACCTGCCGCCGGCAGCGTTCCAAATGTTTTGAGTGGCGAAATTCGCGAGCTCATTTACCTTGGCGACCATATCCGCACGCGGATGCGGGTCGCTGGCAATGAAGACTTCATTGTCAAAGTGCCCAACAGCGCCGGGAATAAACCCCTGGCTGAGGGCGCGACCGTCACGATTGGTTGGAAGAGCGAGGACTGCAAAGCCCTCGATCCGATGGCCGCGTAAGTCGAGGCGCGCCCCTCGTCGGGCATCGCCTCCAAAAAAGGGCTGCACTGTGCGGCCCAGCTGAAGGGAGACTATCTATGAAAATCAAAACCATGCTTGCATCCACCGCCCTTGCGGCCGGTGTTGTGCTGGCGGCATCGGGTTCTGCGCTTGCAGACGGCCATGCCAAAAGCCTCACTGTCATGTCCTGGGGAGGCGCTTACACCAAGTCTCAGGTGGAGGCTTACCATAAGCCGTTCACTGAAAAGACGGGCGTTAAAATTAACTCCGTTGATGCCGACAACCCAGCCAAGCCGATCAAAACCCAAGTGGAAGCTGGCAACGTGACCGTTGACGTGGCTGACGTTGAGTTCTCCGACGCCGTGCGTTTGTGTGACGAAGGCCTGCTTGAGCCGATCGATGCTTCCATTCTGCCACCGGCACCCGATGGCACGCCCGCCAAAGACGACTTCATCGAAGGTGCTTTGACCGATTGCGCCGTGGCCAACATCGTGTGGTCCACTGTCTATGCGTTCGACGCCTCGAAGTTTACCGGCGGCAAGCCCGCAACAATCGGTGACTTCTTCGATACGGCGAAGTTTCCAGGCAAGCGCGGTATGCGCAAAAACGCCAAGGCGAACCTTGAAATGGCGCTGATGGCCGACGGTGTTGCAGCCGACAAGGTCTACGAAGTGTTGGCCACCGAAGAAGGCGTAAACCGCGCATTCGCCAAGCTCGACACCATCAAAAGCGACATCGTGTGGTGGGAAGCCGGTGCACAGCCGCCCCAGCTGCTGGCCGATGGCGAAGTGCTGATGACGACGGCGTATAACGGTCGTATCTTCAACGCGGCTGTGGGTGAAAACAAGCCGTTTGAAATCGTCTGGGACGGCCAGATCCTCGACTTCGATCTGTTCGTGATCCCCAAAGGCGCGCCGAACAAAGAAGCTGCCCTGGAGTTCATCAAGTTCTCCACGGACACCCAGCGTCTTGCCGACCAAGCCAAATGGATTTCCTACGGCCCCGCCCGTAAGTCCTCCGGCCCGCTCGTTGGTAAATACCAGGACGGCAAAACCGATATGGCTCCACAGATGCCAACGGCGGAAGCAAACCTGAAAAACGCCCTCGTGAACTCCTTTGAGTTCTGGGCGGACCGCGACACGGAACTGTCCGAGCGCTTTAACGCTTGGTTGAACCAGTAAACCCTGGTTGAACCGGCACTTTGCGACTTTGGGTTGCGCGGGCCATGGCCTGCGCAACCCACCCCGCCCGAAACTGAAGGCTCAGGGCTTTCCCCGCACGGTTGGCCCTTTCGACGGACGGTCCGTCGCTGCGATCAGCAGGCTTCGCGCATTGTCCATGCGCAACAACACAAGCAGGCGAAATAGACAGGCGATACGATGACCGACCAAACAGCCGGAACCGGCGCGCCTTTTCTTCCTGGATCCACCGTCGGCACCGCCTCTACACCCGAAGCTAGCACAAAACTAACCGCCGACACGTTGGTGACCGTTGATGGAACACCGCTGCGCAAAGCGCTCGCGTTGTCCCAGCGGCGCGCGAAATGGCGTGCGTTTGTTCTAGTCGCGCCGCTCCTTTTGTTCATCATCATCACCTTTGTCGTGCCCATCGGGCAGATGCTTTATGTGTCCGCCCACAACGATTCCTTCGCCGCCCACATGCCGTCGCTTTCCAAATGGTTTGCGCAAAATCCCAACGCCTCGGGAGTCCCTGAAGACGAAGCGGCATGGGCTGCCCTCCACAGCGATCTGGTGCAAGCCCGCAAAGACCGCAACCAGGGCAAGATCGGCACGCGGGTGAACTACGACCTCTCCGGTTCCCGCTCGCTATTCACGAAATCCGCCCGCCGCGCCGCGCGGCTGAAAGCGCCCTTCAAAGAAGCCTTTGCCAAGCTGGATAAACGCTGGTCGCAGCCGGAACTGTGGGGTGTGATGCGGCGCGCATCATCCGCCTACACCACGTCGTTTTACCTCAAATCCCTTGATCTGAAACAAACGCCCGATGGCGAGATCGTGCGGGCGGACGAACGCCAGCGCATCTATGTCGATCTGTATTGGCGCACGGTGTGGATCTCGGCGCTGATCACGGTTTTGACGCTGTTTTTGGCCTTTCCCATCGCCCATATGCTGGCAACCTTGCCGCTGCGCTATTCGAACCTTTTGATGATTATGGTCCTGCTGCCTTTCTGGACCTCGCTTTTGGTGCGGACAACCGCGTGGATTGCGCTTCTCCAAGGGCAGGGTGTGATCAACGATGCCTTCGTGGCCATGGGTTTGATCGGTCCCGACGGGGTGTTGACCCCAACGTTGACCGATTGGGGGATGGCGGACAGCCAGGGGCGCATGCCTTTGATGTACAACCAGGCCGGCACCATCATCGCCATGACCCACATCCTGCTGCCGTTTATGGTTTTGCCGCTGTATTCGGTGATGAAAACCATACCGCCCAGCTATGTGCGCGCGGCCCGCTCCCTTGGTGCCAGCCAGTGGACGGCGTTTTGGAAGGTTTACTTCCCTCAAACTGTGCCGGGCATTGGCGCTGGTGTGCTGCTCGTCTTCATTTTGGCGTTGGGCTATTACATCACCCCGGCCCTGGTGGGCGGCGCGCAGGGCACGCTGATTTCCAACATCATCGCCGAAGCCATGGGTCCCTGGAACAACTGGTCCCTTGGGGCGGCGCTGGGTGCCATTCTTCTGGCCGGGGTGCTGGT
>JBCBCT010000145.1:0-5390 GCA_038530365.1 Pseudomonadota bacterium
CTCGTGATCGCACTACCGCTTTTGTCCGCCGTCACGCTGAGTTCGGTTCCCGAGCCAAAAGAGCACTCAAGTAACCGCGTAAGCCTGCGCGACGGTGCGCGCCATGTCATCGCCAACAAACCGTTTGTGCGGCTCGCGTGTGCCTTTTTTCTCAACGGATTTGGCAATTCCATCGCCGCCACGCTTTTCCTGCTGTACTGCTCGGATCGACTGGGGCTTGAGGATTATCGTGGGGCCATGCTGTTTGCCTATTTCCTGGCCGGCGTGTTCAGCGTTCCGCTTTGGACATGGATTGCGGGGCAAACCTCAAAACACCGCGCGTGGTGTTCCGCTATGGTCTTGGCCGCCATTATTTTTAGCCCCGCCCCGTTCCTCCCCGAAGGATCGCTCGTCGCATTTACCGCAATCTGTATTATGACGGGTCTTTGCCTGGGCGCAGACATCGCCCTGCCCCCCGCGATGCAGGCCGACGTGATCGATGTGGACACAGCCACGTCCGGCGAACAACGCTCCGGCACCTATTTCGCGCTGTGGAGCCTGGCGACCAAACTATCCCTCGCGGTCGCGGTTTTTGCAGCCTTTACCATCCTCGACTGGGCCGGATTTTCAGCAGATGACGGCGTCGTATCCACCGCATTTGGGGTGACGACCTTGGGCTTTATTTATGGCTGGGGCCCGATCCTTCTTAAACTCCCGGCCATCGCTTTGATGTGGAACTTCCCACTCACGGAAGCCTCCGTGCAAGACTTGCGCGACGCGATTGATGCGCGAGCGGCAGCCGCGTGAAAGCAATCTCAATTGGTGGCCAACCGCGCAAGCCAATTTCTTGTTCCCCCGCACCGCTCGCGATAAGGTTTCACCCAACACGTGTCCACTGATCCCGTGGTACCTTCGCCGGCATCGGCGGCACCTGCCTCTTTTATGACCAACGCCGTTTGAAAACATGGGCGAACGGCCCCTAGGAAAGACCTTAATTTAATGACGTCCCACGCTTCTATTATTTCCATGATCGGCAACACGCCCCTCATTCGCCTGAACAAAGTGTCCGATGAAACGGGCTGCGAAATCCTTGGTAAAGCCGAGTTTCTCAATCCAGGCCAAAGCGTGAAAGACCGGGCGGCGCTCTCCATCATTCGCGATGCAGAAGCCAAAGGGCAGATCAAAAAAGGCGGCATCATCGTGGAGGGCACCGCTGGAAACACAGGCATCGGCCTTGCCATGGTGGGCAATGCTCTGGGCTATCGGTCGGTCATTGTGATCCCGGAAACCCAGAGCCAGGAAAAGAAAGATGCCATCAAGGCCTTTGGGGCCGAATTGATCGAAGTACCCGCCGCGCCCTACAAAAACCCAAACAACTACGTGCGCCTTTCGGGCCGTTTGGCCGCTAAAATCAACAAAACCCACCCGCAGGGTGCGATCTGGGCGAACCAGTTCGACAATGTTGCCAACCGTCAGGCCCATATCGACACCACCGGCCCTGAAATCTTCAATCAAACGGATGGAAAAGTGGACGCCTTCATCTGTGCCTGTGGGTCTGGCGGTACGCTTGCTGGCACGGCCATCGCTCTTCGCGAGCGCAAACCGTCCGTCAAAATCGGGATCGCCGACCCAATGGGCGCAGCCCTCTACAACTACTATGCCCATGGCGAACTGAAATCCGAAGGCGGGTCCATGACGGAGGGCATCGGCCAAGGGCGTGATCGACGGTCAAACCTGGAGGGTTTGACCGTCGATCACGCCTTTCAGATCCCCGACGCAGAAGCGCTGCCCATCGTCTTCGACCTGATGGAAAACGAAGGGCTTGTGCTCGGCGGCTCATCCGGCGTGAACATCGGCGGCGCTGTGCGCATGGCCAAAGAAATGGGTCCCGGCCACACCATCGTGACCATCCTGTGCGACTACGGAACCCGCTACCAAGCCAAGCTCTTCAATCCCGAGTTCCTGCGCTCCAAAAACCTCCCCGTCCCCGCCTGGATGGAACCAGCAACCCGCGGCAACATCCCGTTTGAAACGGTGGAAGCCTAAGGCCGCACCACTATGACAAAGCACCTTTTCGAAGACGACGCCTACCTCTCGACAGCGGAGGCGACCGTTACGAAGATCACCGGTGAGGGTTGCGTGATCCTGGATCAGACCAATTTCTACGCAACCAGCGGCGGTCAACCGGGCGATAGCGGACACTTTGAACGGGCGGATGGCTCTAAACTGGTCGTGGAACAGGCACACTACAGGCCCGGCGACAAGACAGACGTGCTGCACACGCTGGCTGAGGGATCGGCAATCCCGACCGTTGGGGAAAAGTTGGTTCTCCATGTGGACTGGGCGCGGCGCTACAATCTCATGCGCATGCACACGGCCTGCCATTTGCTCTCCGTCGTCCTTCCCTTGCCCATCACGGGCGCTGCGGTGGGAGAAACGGAAAGCCGCGTGGATTTCGATATGACAGAAACGGCGGACAAGGCGGACCTCACAGCCGCCATGATGGCCATCGTGAACGCAAATGAACCCGTGTTTACCCGCTGGATCGATGAAGCTGAGCTTGACGCCAATCCGGACCTGGTCAAATCCAAAAACGTGAAGCCGCCCCGCGGCCTGGGCCGCATTCGACTGGTGTGCATCGGTGATGACGCAGCCATCGATTCCCAGCCCTGTGGCGGCACCCATGTGGGGGAGACCCAAGAGGTCGGCGAGATCCACATCGGCAAAATCGAGAAAAAGGGGCGTGAAAACCGGCGTATGCGCATCCGCTTCGGGCCACTGCCCGATTAACGCATTCCTCGGCACAGCATCCATCGATCCGGCACCCAGCGCCCACCATTCGGGACCGCGACCCGGAGGCCCTTACACAGACTGCAGCAACAAAAACGAGCGAGAAGCCTATGAGCCTTTCCAACCCTTTTCTGGTCGATGTTGATTGGTTGTTCGCCCACTTGGATGACCCCAATGTCTCCATTGTAGACGGCTCTTGGTATCTGCCAGATATGAAGCGCGATGGCCGGCTGGAGTATGAGGAGCAGCACATTCCCGGCGCCGTTTATTTTGACATCAATGATGTTGTGGAACCTGGCGCCGGCCTTCCACACACCGTTGCCAGCCCGGACGTTTTTGCAGCCAAAGCAGGCGCGCTTGGGATTTCCCATGAACACACGATAGTCGTCTACGACGGCATGGGCCTCTTCTCCGCGCCGCGGGTTTGGTGGAATTTTCGCACCATGGGGGTGGTGAAAGTGGTCATTCTCGATGGTGGCTTTCCAGCTTGGTTGGAAGCCCGCTTGCCGGTGGAGTCCGGTACAGCACCGACTTACCCGACGCTCTTTGTTTCAAACCCCACACCCAATGCTGTTGTCTGGCTCAAGCGCATGACAAAAATCGTCGCAGACGAGACCGCTCAAATCTTGGACGCCCGTCCGGCAGGCCGTTTTGCCGGTATCGATCCCGAACCGCGCCCCGGCATACGCTCAGGGCACATGCCCGGCGCGCTGTCACTTCCTTTCCCTGAATTGGCTGAAAATGGGCAACTGAAATCCGCCGAGGCTTTGAAAGACGCACTCACCCAAGCCGGTGTCGACTTGCAAAAGCCAGTCGTTACCACATGCGGTTCCGGTGTGACGGCGGCAGCGTTGGTCTTGGCATTGGAAACGGTCGGCCACACAGACCATGCGCTTTATGATGGCTCGTGGGCCGAGTGGGGAAGCCTGCCGGACACGCCGGTTGTGTCGGAGCCAGATATCAAAAACGGATGAGCGCGCTATCGGTACCGCACTTGCCGGTGTCTTAGAAGCCAAAAAACGAGCTGCGCGTCACGCTCAAAGCAGAACAAGCCAACAGCACACTCAGGCATGGACTGCATAGATCATGGGCCAGCTATCGGTTGGACGGGCGTAAACAGCAGCTGGGCTGGAGTAATCTCCGCTACCCAAAGCGCAGCGTTCGAACTACCGCCCGTCGTTGACGAGAGCCAAATCCACCTGGGGCTTGACGAGAACCGCACCGCCTTTACCGACACGATTGTAAAGATCAATCACATCCTGATTGACCATCCGGAAACAGCCCGATGAGGCCGCGCGTCCAATGGAATGGGGCTTATCGGTGCCGTGGATACGGTAAAGCGTGTCTTTTCCATTTTTAAACAGGTACATAGCGCGGGCACCCAAAGGATTGGCGGGGCTACCCTTCAAACCGTCAGCATACTTTTTGAGAGACGGTTTACGCTCAATCATTTCTGGTGGTGGCGTCCAGGTCGGCCATGGCTGCTTCCACTGAAGACGTGCGTTACCGGTCCACGCGTGACCTTCTTTACCAACGGCGATGCCATACCGGATTGCCCGGCGATTGCCCAAAACGAGGTAAAGGTGGCGTCGGCGGGCATCGACAATAATCGTCCCTTTAGCCTCACCACCAAAATAGTGAACTTCTTGGCGCAAAAAGCGCGGAGCCATTTTCGTGTAATTGAAGGCCGGGATCTGGTTCCCATCGTCCGCCATGGCACCGTAGATGCTGGCGTAGTCAAACTGTTGGAGCTGGCTGCGCTTCCGCGGGATGGAATAACCAAGATTTTCTGCCGAGCGAGCAACTTTGATCGGTTTGAACTCAGTCGAAGCCAAGGAATACGCCGACGTGCTCGAGGTTGTCGAAGAGCAGCCTGTCATAATCAATGCCGCCAGCAACGCGGGGCCAACCAACGCGATACGCACAACGGCTGAAGACTTGGGTGGCGCCAGGAAAGACATAAAACTAATCCCCGAAAAAAAACGAAGCAATGTTAACGCTTCTTTAATGATCAAGCCCCCCGATCCCCGTTAACTATGACACAGCCCGCGCCCGGCGGCAACGCGTTTACCGTCCACAGCCCAGACTCCCCGTCGTTTTGGTAAACAGAATTTAATGCGTGACACAGAAGTCGCACGTTCTCCCGTTAAGCCAAGAAAAAAGCCGCCCGGTTGATACCGAGCGGCTCTTTGATGTCTCACAGACGATTCGACGGTTTATTCCGCCGCTTCGCCTTCTGTCATGTCGGCCAGCATCGCAGCTTCAGCTTCCTGAACCTTGCGCTGCTCTTCGATGATGAGATCATCACGGCTGTTTGCAACGCGACGGACCTGGTTCATCACGCCGCCGGTACCAGCCGGGATCAACCGGCCAACAATGACGTTCTCTTTCAGACCTTCGAGCGTATCGGACTTGCCAGCAACTGCAGCTTCCGTCAGCACCCGCGTCGTCTCCTGGAACGATGCAGCTGAAATGAACGACCGCGTTTGCAAGCTCGCCTTGGTGATCCCGAGCAAAACAGGATCGGCACTCGCAGGCGCACGCCCCTCCTCTTCGATGCGCTCGTTCATGATGTCGAGCTCGATGCGGTCCATCTGTTCGCCCTTCACGAGGCCGGATTC
>JBCBCT010000146.1:0-5253 GCA_038530365.1 Pseudomonadota bacterium
CCGGTCGAACCAAAGACAAAAACATCGGCTTTCTGGCGGACTTTCTAACCGGCATGGGCATTGACCTCGTTGAAGTGCGGATCGTGTCCGACACAACGGAGGCGATCATCGAAGCGGTGAATGCATTGCGGGTGCGCACAACATATGTCTTCACATCCGGTGGCATCGGGCCGACCCATGACGACATCACCGCGGATGCGATTTCGGCAGCGTTTGATGTGCCCTGCGTTCATCACCCAGAAGCCATGTCGATCTTGGCGGCACATTACGAGGCAAACGGCTACGAATTTACCGACGCGCGCAAACGCATGGCGCGGACGCCGGAGGGTGCAAGTCTGATCGCAAATTCCGTGTCCAAAGCGCCTGGGTTTCGCATCGAGAACGTGTATGTGATGGCCGGTGTGCCAAAAATCATGCAGGCCATGATGGACGCCATCGCGCCGACCTTGGCGGGGGGCAAACAGATGCTCTCGGTCGCCCTGGACTGTCCATTCGGGGAAGGAACGATTGGCGGACCGCTGACAACCGTTCAACAAGATCATCCCGGCACGATGATCGGCAGCTACCCGCAGCACAATGATGGCTCCTACACCACGCAAATCGTCATCCGCAGCCGCGATGAACAGGCCATGGAAGCCGCAAAAAAGGCTGTGAATGCCATGCTGGCCGATCTTAGCGGGGCATAAAAAAGCGCACGGTGCGAGATGAACCGTGCGCTTTATGTTGGGAGCAAGCTTGGAGGCGTGTCTTTGCCTGTGTACGCCGCCGTTACGGGCGGAACTTATAGTTCAAGCTGACCATGGCGCTGTGGGAGGACGTCGCCGCGTCGGCGATGCCGGCGCCGAGGATGTCAAAGTCCTCATAGTCGACGTAGCGGTATTCGAGGCCAACCGTCACGCTGTCGGTCAAGGCGGTTTCGACACCGAGGCCAAGAACCAAACCATCACGGTCCACAGAGCCGACGCTTCCACCAAGCACATTAAAGTCGATGCTTGACCACTGATACCCTGCCAACGCGTACCACATCGTGTCTTGCGTTGTCAGATAACCTGCACGCGCGGTTAGTGCGAACTGGTACTCTTCATCAATTGAAGCGGTCAGCGGTGGTCCGCCGACGCTCAGCGTGGCTTCGGGGTTCATATTGGACAGGCGTGCAGAGGCTTGCAGGCCTCCAACCCAACGCTCATTAAACTGGTGGTCGTAACCAACGCGAACGCCGAGCGTACCGCCCTCTCCAGACAGTCCGTTAAAACTTCCGCCGTTGCCGCCGCCGGCATCCACGTTAAATTCCGTAACGTTGATGCCCGCGCCCGCCTCGATACCGACAAGAAAACCGGTCCAATTGTAGGCGATGGCTGAAGCATCGGGCACCGCGCCTCTGTCATAGCCGAACTTATAGTTCAGTCCCAGGCGAACGGTGTGAGAATTAGGACTGGCTGTGAGGAAACCTGGAATGATCCCGACATCTTCAAAATCTGTGAAGCGGTATTCCAGCTTCGCCGACAACCCGTTCCCGAGCCGGTTTTCAATACCGGCGCCAACAGTGAGACCGTCAAGGCTGAAATTATAGCTCGTCGTTTGGGTTCCTGTGTCGATCACGTTCGTCAGAGAAAGAGCACCGCTATAATTTTGCCATGTGTAGCCGCCCAACAAATAGATGAGGGTATCGGGACCTGACAAATAGCCAGCGCGAGCCAAAACTGAGAAACTGTGATCCGCAGTGAGATCATAGCCTCCGGATGCGGGCGGTACAGCGAAGTTGAGCGTGGAGGCGATAGAACTGCCGGTGTAGTCGATCATGCCGCCGACGACCCATCGGGGCGACGTCTGGTAGTCAACGCCCAGCGCGGCTGACCACAGCAATCCTTCCGCGCCGATACCGCTGAGGCCAGCAGATATGGGCGTGTCATCAAGGTTTAAACTAGCGTTGAGATCCGTTGAACTTGCGCCGGCACCGATGGCAACGCCGAGATAGCCGCCAGTCCAACCATTTTGCGCAGGCGGAACGTCGAGATCAGCAGCAAGCGTTGAAGACGTTGCGAGTGAGAGTGCCAAGGCGGCCAAAACCAAACCTGGCGCTGAGTAATTTCGATTAAAACGTTTATGCATGATGCGGTCCATGTTCCCGTTATCAATCACCAAGCCCCCGCCGGCATCGATACCAAGGCCTGTTTACACTTCGAAAGTGTTTTGGCGGTAGCACCACCGGTTTTGGTATTTTCTGAGGTGAACTGAGTCATTTTCGACACAGATTTGGCTCAAGAGCACGAGGAAACGGGCGTTTTCTTACGTTTCGTCATGATGAATTGGGCTGTGAGTCGCTCCCCGTGCAGCCCTTTTTCGATGTGATTTGATCCTTGCAGCCGCGTGTGCCGCAGCCGGTGCCACCGCCGATACCTGTCGCAAAGTTGGCCTCTTTGACTTGCCCCTTGTCTGGCTTGCGACTACGCCTTGCTCGGACACCCATACTTTGATGGCGGAGACGCCGGGCAGCGGGCGTCCGCTTCGCGTTCTCCTCCAGCAAGCCAAAGAAAGTTCCGCCCATGTCTGCCAATGCCAAAGCGTTTCCCGTGTCTTGGGATCAGTTTCATCGGGACTGTAAGGCCTTGGCGTGGCGGCTCGCGGGGTCGGGCAAAGGGGAAACCCCGTGGTCGGCCATCGTGGCGATCACCCGGGGTGGGCTGGTGCCGGCGGCGATCATCGCTCGGGAGTTGGGCATTCGCACCATTGAGACCGTGTGCATCGCCTCTTACCACGAATATAAAGACCAAGGCGAGCTACACGTCATCAAGGGCATTGATAACGCCATGGCGGCCAAAGATGGCGGGCGCGGTGTGCTGGTTATCGATGATCTGACGGATACCGGTGCGACGGCGAAGAAGGTCCGTGACATGCTGCCGAACGCCCACATTGCCACCGTTTACGCCAAACCCACGGGTCGTGATATGGCGGACACGTTTGTCACCGAGGTGAGTCAGGACACCTGGATCTATTTTCCTTGGGATATGGAGATGTCCTATGTTGAGCCGATTTCAGGCTTGAAGGATGGTTAGCGTGCTGCGCCGCGCGCCTGCCCACCAGACCGCCGACCCATTCAGCCAAAGATCATCAGCGTGAGCGACGCGACACAGCATCCGGACCAGCAACCGGCTCAGAATCTGGCAAAGGGCGCATCGCGCTCTGCGCTCGTTTTCATAATCCTCACGGTGACCATCGACATGTTGGGCGTGGGACTTGTGTTCCCCATACTGCCCGAACTGGTGCGCGAATTGGGGGGTGGTGATCTGGGGGAATCCGCCCTGCTCTATGGCCTGCTCGTCTCATGCTTCGCGCTGATACAGTTTTGCGTTTCGCCGTTCATCGGTTTGTTGTCAGACCGCTACGGGCGCCGACCCGTTCTGCTTGTGTCCCTTGCCGGCCTGACGTTGGACTATATCCTCCTGGCCCTCGCCCCCAACCTGGCATGGCTGGTCATTGCCCGCATTTTAGCTGGTCTTTTCAGCGCCACCGTCTCAACGGCGAACGCGTACATTGCCGACGTCACGCCCAAGGAAGGGCGCGCAGCGGCCTTTGGTATTTTGGGTGCAGCGTTCGGAGTTGGGTTCACCGTTGGCCCGTTAATCGGCGGCGTGTTGGGCGGGATCGATCTGCAATACCCGTTTTGGGCTGCAGCGGCGCTGTCGTTTGGAAATTTCGTCTTCGGCTATTTCATGTTGCCGGAAAGCCTGCCTCCGGAAAAACGCACGGCGATGGATCTGAAAAAGGCCAATCCGTTCTCCGCAATTTTGTACATCCGACGCTATGCGGCACTGGCGATCTTTATGACCGCCCTTCTTCTCACCGGTCTTGCGCAACAGGGGTTGCAGGGCATTTGGGTGCTGTGGTCGCAGGCGCAGTTTTCCTGGGGCGTGACAGAAGCGGGATATTCCCTCGCTTGGGTGGGCGTGTGCATGGCCTTCGTTCAAGGATATCTGGTGCGCATTGTTGTGCCGAAATTTGGCGAACGACGGGTGATCTATGGTGGGTTTCTCATCTCCACGATCTCCTTCGCTTTCCTGCCCTTGATCACCGAGGGCTGGATGATTTATCTGGCGATCTTCGTCCACATCATCGGCTGGGGCACGGCGGGACCGGCCCTGAACGCCGTCATGTCTCAGAACGTCCCGGACACAGAACAGGGCCTGCTGCAAGGCACCATCGCCTCGGTCAACACCGTCGCCATGGTCATTGGCCCGACCTTTGCCACCTGGATTTTCTCCATGAGCGTCGGCGAAAATCCCGTCTTCCCGTTTCTGGGAAGCTACTACTGGTTCGGTGCGGCCCTGTTTGTAGCAACACTTATTATTGTTGGGCTGGACAACAAGAAACTGAGCGCAACAAACACCAAGTAAAAGCCCACAAAACACTTCACACAGCAAAGCGTGTGGTGCTTACTGTTGGTTGCGACCAAAACAACGATGTGAGGGAAAAAGGTGTCCCGCTTTGCTTACGTTTTGAGAGTTTCCACATTCAGCATTGTGGCTTTGTGCATAATGCTGGGGGCCGCGGCGGCGAAAACGCCGGGGCAGGACGAGGCCGTCGCCAACGCTATTGCCACCGCGCGCTACGAAGCGGCGGTGACCCGCAATGCCGAGACACGCCATTGGAACGCCCGGTTCAAGCGCCAAAGGGACAAAATTGAAGACCTGTCCCTCCAAGTAGAGCTCGCCAAAGACGCAACAGGAGCGGCGGCCGCAGAGGCGCGGGCCGTACGCGCTCAATTGCGGGAAGCGCAAGATGCCTATGTTGAGGAACTGGCTGCCCTCGACAGGGCCTACAAGGCCGCAATCTCAGCTTTTCGGGACAGTCTGGAAAAGATCACCGCAACGCCGGAGGGCCTGAAAGCGCTGGAGCTTTATAACGCCGGCGACCGGCTTCGCGCGCGGTCCATCCTCGACGATCTCGCCGATGCGGCAGACCGGGCCGATGAACGCGCAACCAATATCCGCAAAGCTGCGCGGCAGAGAGAACTCGCGACGCTCGACCTGGACATGCTGCTCCGTGGTGAATTGACGGTGAAAACAGTATTGGCACGGTTTGAACGGATTACGAGGCTCGATCCGACTTCTCAATGGGATTGGGTGGAATATGGACGTTTGCTTGTCAAAGCGGGCGATTTAAGTGCCGCCAAGTTGGCTGCCGAACAGGCGCTGGAAACCGCCAACGAAACGCGGAACCGCATGGTAGCATACGGCGCACTCGGGGATGTTCAAC
>JBCBCT010000147.1:0-5238 GCA_038530365.1 Pseudomonadota bacterium
TACTACACCTACGGTGCAGCGATCAGCGAGGTCGTTATCGACACACTGACCGGGGAGAACCGCTGTCTGCGCACCGACATCGTGCAGGACTGCGGAAAGCCGCTCAACCCGGCCATCGACCTTGGCCAGATCGAAGGCGCGTTTGTCCAGGGCATGGGCTGGCTCACCTGTGAGGAATTGTGGTGGGACGAGGCGGGAAAATTGCGCACAACCGGCCCATCGACCTATAAAATCCCCGGCTCGCGGGATGTGCCGCCCGTGTTCAATGTCGAGGTCTTGGACAACAAACCCAACAACGAAGAAACAGTCTTCCATTCCAAAGCCGTGGGCGAGCCGCCGCTCATGTTGGCCATTGCCGTTTGGCTTGCCCTACGCGATGCGGTTTCATCTTTGTCGGGCGGCAGCATTCCGGCCAGGCTTGACGCCCCGGCCACGCCGGAACGCGTCTTGTTTGCGGTTGAAGACATGAAGTCGAGGGTTCAAGCGGCGGGCTAGAGCGAAGAGCTGAGTGCTCTCCGCACTCTTCTTTAAAAACCGCGCTTCAGGCCGCCCAAAATGCCACGAACCAGCGCGCGCCCCAACGAAGATGCGATGGAGCGTGTGACGGATTTAATGGCGGCTTCTCCGACGCTTTGGCGCGACGAACGGCGTTTGCGGCCCCGGGCGCGACTACCGCGGAGGCGCTTCTTTTCGTCCTCCTCCCGTAGCCGCTCTTCCTCTTCGGCCTTGGCCTTTTCTTCGGCCCGCTTGCCCAGAATTTCAAAGGCGGATTCGCGGTCAATTTCCTTGTCATACTGACCAGCCACCGGGCTGTAGGAAATCAGGTCCTTGCGTTCCCGGTCGGTAATGGGTCCCAAACGCGACTGCGGCGGGCGAATAAGCGTTCGTTGCACGATGGAGGGCACGCCCTTTCGCGCCAGGGTCGAGACCAGCGCCTCACCCACACCCAAATTGGTGATGGTCTCCATGGCATCAAAATCCGGGTTGGGCCGAAAGGTGTCAGCAGCCGTGCGCACGGCTTTTTGCTCCCGTGGGGTGTAGGCCCGCAGTGCATGTTGAACCCGGTTGCCCAGCTGCGCCAGGACGCCATCGGGAACATCCAACGGGTTTTGCGTCACAAAATACACGCCCACGCCCTTTGAACGGATGAGCTTCACGACCTGCTCCACCCGATCGACGAGGATCTTCGGAGCATCGTCAAACAGCAGATGCGCTTCATCGAAAAAGAACACGAGGCGTGGTTTGTCGGGATCGCCCACCTCCGGCAATTCCTCAAACAATTCCGAAAGCAACCAAAGCAGGAAGGTCGCGTAGAGGCGCGGCGACATCATCAGTTTGTCGGCGGCCAAAATGTTCACCGAACCGCGACCATCCCGCGTGGTGCGCATGAGATCTGAAATGTTGAGGGCCGGTTCGCCAAAAAAATACTCCCCGCCCTGCTGTTCCAGAACGAGAAGTGAACGCTGGATCGCCGAAACCGACTGCCGGGACACGTTGCCGAGACGGGCTGAAATCTCTTTCGACCGTTCGGCCAGATTGGCAAGCAGCGCTTGGAGGTCTTTCAGATCCAGCAGCAGCAGCCCTTCTTCGTCGGCGATGCGAAACGCGATGTTGAGCACACCTTCCTGCGCGTCCGTCAAATCCATCAATCGGGACAACAGAAGCGGCCCCATTTCTGAAATCGTCGTGCGGATTGGGTGGCCTTTTTCACCGAACAGATCCCAAAAGATCGCCGGGAAATCTTGGTATTCGTAGTCTTCAAGCCCAATGTCTGCAGCGCGTTTTTCCAGAAAGTCCTTGCCTTCCCCCGCCTTTGCAAGACCGGACAGATCGCCCTTAACGTCAGCGCAGAAAACCGGCACCCCGGCGTTGGAAAACCCTTCGGTTAGGATTTGCAGCGAGACCGTTTTCCCAGTCCCTGTGGCCCCGGTGATGAGGCCGTGGCGGTTCGCGAGTTTCAGGTTCAGATACTCAGCCTTGTTGAGGCTATCGTCCGGGTTGCGGCTGGTCCCAAGATAAATTTTGCCGTCTTCAAGCATGCCCGTCATCCCATAGCGTCCCGCCATGTCCCGCTTATAGGAAGCGCACCGAAGGCGTGCAAACGGGAAGTGGCACGAAAGATGATCATCTGTCCTTTTGGTCCTCTGCATTGTCCCAAACCGGAACAGTGAAGGAGGAGAATTGAGGGTGGACACCATGGTTGATCAAGCGCGCCGTTCCTTTTTGGGCCATGCCGCACGTCTTTTGGCGACGGGTGGAGCCGCAACAACGCTTGGCGCTTTGCCGGCGACGGCCCAAGCGGTTAAACCGTTTGGAGCCTCCGGCCTGCGCGGCAGTTTGGACGCCACCCAATTTGGCGTGCGCCCAGGCGCGTTCGATGATCAAAGCCAGTTGCTCCAAAAAGTGCTGGACCGTGCGGCGCGAGAAGATCGGCCTGTTTTCCTTCCCCCAGGGGTCTATGTGGTCTCCAACATCAGCCTCCCAACCCGTGCGCGCTTGATGGGGATCGCGGGAACATCGCGCCTGATCTATGGCGGTGGCGGAGCTTTCCTATCCGGCACCGGTTGCGAGCTGATCGAGATGAGCGGCATCACGCTGGATGGTGCAAACAGGCCCTTGGGCGAAACCTACGGCGGTCTTCTTTACGCCCGCGCTTGCCCAAGGGTCACGGTAGAAGGGTGCGAGTTCACCGGCAGCCAAACGTCCGGCGTCTCCCTCGACACCTGTGGCGGGCATCTGGAGCGCAACCGTATCTCCGGCGCTGCGGGCCTTGCGGCCCTGTTCAGCGTTAATGCAACGGGCCTGGCAATTCGCGACAACTTGGTAGGGGACTGCGCCAATGGCGGCATCCTCGTTCACCGCTGGGACGTCGGCGAGGACCGCACGATGGTGACGGGAAACCGCATTCAAAACATCGCGGCCCGCGGCGGTGGCACCGGGCAGCGCGGCAACGGCATCAACATCTTCCGCGCCGGCGGCGTCATGGTGTCCGACAATCATATCAGCGATTGCGCGTTTTCTGCCATCCGGGCCAACAGCGCCAACAATGCCCAGATGACCGGCAACACCTGCCTGCGGTCTGGCGAGACAGCGGTCTACGCGGAGTTTCAGTTTGAAGGTTCCATGATCGCCAACAACATCATCGACGGTGGAACGATCGGCATCTCCATTGCCAATTTCAACGAAGGGGGACGGCTCGCGGTCTGCGCCAACAATCTCATCCGCAATATGAAAACGAGCGGCCCTTATCCAGCAGAAGTCGCCGGATTTGGCATCGGGATTTTTGCCGAAGCCGACACCAATGTCATCGGCAATGTCATCGAAGGCGCGCCCAAATACGGTATCGGCCTTGGCTGGGGACCGTATTTGCGCAACGTCATTGCCGCCAACAATATCGTTCGCCAAGCCGGTAAGGGCATTGCGGTTTCCGTGGTCAAAGGTGCTGGCAAAACCGCGATCAGCGGCAACGTCTTTGACAAAGTCTCCGGTGGCGGCATCATCGGCCATGAATGGACCAAAGCCGTCACCAGCGATCTCGTCGGTGGCAAACGCAGGCCTTATCCGCATTTGACTGTTGAGCGGAATGTGGTTTCTTGAAGTGTAAAACGAAGTGCTGACGGCCCCGCCGCCATGTTCGATCACATCACAATCGGTGTTTTGGATGCCGAGCGGGCTCTGGCCTTCTATGACCGTGCACTGGAACCTCTAGGTTTTCAGCGCCTCGTAGACCTGCCATTGACGGAAACCGATGGGGTGCGCGTCTGTGCCTATGGTGCCGACCGCCCACAGTTCTGGCTGGCGGAAGAAAAGCCCACCCAAGGCCTGATGCACATTGCGTTTGTCGCGAAAAACCGCGCTGCGGTCGATACGTTTTACACAGAAGCTCTCAACGCCGGTGGAAAAGACAACGGCCCGCCAGGGCCAAGACCCCACTACCACGAAGACTATTACGCGGCCTATGTGTTCGATCCCGAAGGCCACAACATCGAGGCCGTGTGCTACGGTTCTTAAGAGTGGGTCGCTGTCAGCCCCATTATGGGCACGATCAGCATGAAGTGTTCTCGTGTTTTTTGATCTTTTGGTCCGGTCCCAAATGCGCTTTCTCCGTCGCGTGATGCTGTTTTTGATCCTTGTTTTCATCGCCCCCGCCCTGTTGCATTTGGGCTTTTGGATGCTGAAAGACCGCCCGCGCAGCTGGAGCGAAGCCAACTGGTCGAGCGCCGGCATCCTGCCCGCACCTCGACCGCAAGATGTCGCGGTCTATGTGATGGCCGCACGGACCGGTGGGCTGAAGGGCGCGTTTTCCACCCATTCCTGGCTTGTTATCAAGAAGTCTGGCGCAACATTTTACGACCGCTATGACGTGGTCGGCTGGGGCCGTCCGCTGCGCAAGAACAGCTACGATGCCGATGCGCGCTGGTACTCTAACGAGCCGATTATCCATCATGTCGTTCGCGGCGAGGCCGCAGCGGCGCTGATCCCCAAAATTGAAGCGGCTATCGCAAATTACACCTGGCGCAACCGCGGAGACTACACGCTCTGGCCGGGCCCGAACTCAAACTCGTTCGTGGCAACAATTGCAAGGCAAGTGCCGGAGCTCAAAACCACCACGCCCAGCACCGCTGTTGGCCGGGACTTCCCCTCCGACGGTCGTTGGTTTGCGATGGATAACGGGGAACTGACCCTAACACTCGGCGGCTATGCTGGCCTATCTGTCGGCCAACGCAGCGGATTTGAATTACAGTTTTTAGGCCTTGTTGCGGGCATTGATCCAGCACGCCGAACGCTAAAGATACCCGCCTTCGGCGACATCATATTTTAAGGCGCGGTCGCAGCGCTTTATTTGATGCGCTCCAGAACGGACACGTAATTGGCCACCGCTGCACCGCCCATGTTGAAAATGCCCCCCAGTTTGGCATTGGGAATCTGCATGCCTTCGGGCGCCGTCCCGGTGAGTTGCATGGCGGTGAGGGCGTGCATGGACACGCCCGTTGCGCCGATGGGGTGGCCCTTGGCTTTGAGACCGCCGGAGGGGTTGACGGGCAGGCGACCGTCTTTTTGCGTTGCGCCATCCAGCGCCAGAGCGGCCGCGTCTCCTGGTTTGGCAAGGCCCATGGCTTCGTATTCGATCAATTCAGCAATCGTGAAGCAGTCATGGGTTTCGACAAATGACAGATCGTCGATGGACAGTTTTGCAGCTGCCAACGCCCGCTGCCAGGCCTCGGCGCAGCCTTCGAA
>JBCBCT010000148.1:0-5079 GCA_038530365.1 Pseudomonadota bacterium
ATCGGCATTGAACTGCCCAATAAGCGGCGCGAGACGGTCTACCTGCGCGAGCAACTTTCCAGCGCGGACTTCAAGAAAACAAAAGCCAAATTGCCCATGTGTCTGGGCAAAACGATTGGCGGCGAACCGGTGATTGTCGACATGGCAAAAATGCCCCACCTGCTGGTGGCGGGCACCACGGGCTCGGGTAAATCGGTGGCGATCAACACCATGATCCTCTCCCTGCTCTACCGGCTGACGCCGGAGCAGTGCAAGCTGATCATGATCGACCCGAAAATGCTTGAACTGTCGATTTATGATGGCATTCCCCATCTTTTAACGCCGGTGGTTGTTGACCCCAAAAAGGCGGTTGTCGCGCTCAAATGGTCCGTTCGGGAAATGGAAGAGCGCTACAAGAAAATGTCCAAACTGGGCGTGCGCAATATCGACGGCTTTAACACGCGGGTGCGCGAAAGTGCGGCCAAAGGCGAACCCATTGTGCGGACGGTTCAAACCGGGTTTGACCGCGACACCGGCGAGGCCATCTACGAGACCGAGGAAATGGATCTCCAGCCGATGCCGTATATCGTCGTGATCATCGACGAGATGGCCGATCTGATGATGGTTGCCGGCAAGGATATCGAAGGCACGGTGCAGCGGTTGGCGCAGATGGCGCGAGCGGCGGGCATCCATGTCATTATGGCAACGCAGCGTCCGTCCACCGATGTGATCACCGGCACCATTAAAGCGAACTTTCCCACCCGCATTTCGTTTCAGGTGACGTCAAAAATCGATTCCCGCGTTATGCTGGGGGAATCCGGTGCCGAGCAACTTCTGGGCATGGGGGATATGCTCTACATGGCCGGTGGAGGGCGCATCACCCGCGTGCACGGGCCGTTTGTGGATGACCATGAGGTCGAAGATATCGTCACCCACCTGAAAGCCCAGGGCGTGCCGCAATATCTCGAAGCGATCACCGAAGAGGAAGAGGATGCCGACGGCGGCTCAGAAGGTGGCGGCGGTGGCTCCGGCGGTATGGACGGATCCGATGATCCCTATGACCGCGCCGTCGCTATCGTGTTGAAAGATCGCAAAGTCTCCACCTCCTACATCCAACGGCGCTTGAGCATCGGCTACAACCGCGCAGCTTCGCTTATTGAACGTATGGAGCAGGAAGGTTTGATCAGCCCGGCCAACCACGCCGGGAAACGGGAAATCCTGGTCCCCGGAGAGGACGAAACCATCTGATGTTTGCGTTGCCAGCCACATTCACGTCCCAATGTGCGCGCAAGGAGCCGCTGCCATGGACCGCTGGTGTGTCCATGCTGCGATTGATTTTTCGCTTTTCACCCCCCGTTTCGATCCGCCTTCTTCCCCACTTTCTGCTTTCGCCGCAAAGGACACACGCTATGACCGGTTCGTTTTTTAAAACTCTCAAACGTGCTGCCATGGCCAGTCTGGTGGGTGGTGCTTTGGCGGTTGTCAGTGGTGTTTTGCCGTCGGCGGGGTCCTTGGCGCAGGCCAAGGTGAACGGTAAAGACCGTGAAGCGGTGCAAAAGATCAGCCGCTATTTTTCCGGTGTGCCGTCGATGACCGGTGAGTTTATCCAGTTTGGTCCAAACGGAGAGCAAACCGGTGGGAAGTTCTATCTCAAACGCCCAGGCCGCATTCGGTTTGATTATGCCAAGCCCTCACCCATCACGGTGAAGGCCGATGGGCGGACGGTGGGCATCAACAATCGTAAACTGAAGACCTGGGACTTCTTTCCGCTGCGCAAAACGCCGCTTCGCATGCTGCTTGCTGACAGCATTGATGTGAACGACAAGGCGATTAAAGAGGTGCGTCGCGAAGCGGATCTCACGACGGTCATCCTCGGTGATAAAAGCGTTTTTGGGAATTCCAAGATCACCTTGATGTTTGACCCCAGCACCTATGAGTTGCGTCAATGGACCATCACGGACGATCAGGGCAAAGACACCTCAGTGATGATCTTTAACGTCCAAAACAATGTGAAATTGTCGCAGAAACTCTTTCGCATGAACCAGCGCCAGCTGCTGCAGCAACAAAACAACCGCTTTAACAACGACCGCTAAGCCCGAGCCTTTCAACGCATGTGAAAAACCCGGTGGATGGGGTGAAAATTCGCCCTGTCTCACCGACGCGTTCAGTTGTACCCGGCGGCTTCCATGGCCACAGTGATCTTCCATTGATTTGGTTGGAATGATTACTGTGCCCCCTTCAACGCTGAAACTTGCCAGCTGGAACATCAACTCGGTGCGCCTTCGCATCGGGCTTGTGGAGCGCTTTTTGACGGAGCATGCGCCGGACGTTTTGTGTCTTCAGGAGATCAAGTGCCAGAACGATCAGTTTCCGGCGAAAGCGCTGGCGAAACTCGGCTATGAGCACACCGCCGTCCACGGTCAAAAGGGCTATCACGGTGTTGCAACCGTCTCAAAACGCCCGCTCACCGATGTGTTTTCCACTGACTATGTCTCCATGGGCGACACGCGCCATGTGGCCTGTTCGGTGGAGACGGCGCTTGGCCCGGTGCGTATTCACAACTTCTACGTGCCCGCCGGTGGCGATGTGGCCGATGTGGTGACCAATCCAAAATTTGATCACAAATTGAAGTTTCTGGACGAAATGAAAACGCTCACGAGTTCCGATGATGGTGTTCCGGCGGTTCTGGTGGGGGATTTGAACATAGCGCCTTTGGAAACCGATGTTTGGTCCCACAAGCAACTTTTGAAAGTGGTGAGCCACACACCCGTTGAAACCGATGGCTTGAACGCGGTTCAGGAAGCTGGGGCTTGGGTGGACGTTGTCCGCGAGAAAATCGACCCCGCAGAAAAGGTGTTTTCCTGGTGGTCTTACCGTGCCCGAGATTGGGACGCCGCTGACAAAGGCCGGCGGCTGGACCATATTTGGGCAGACCAACGCATCAGCGATACCGTTAAAGCGGTGGAAATCCTGCGCGAAGCCCGGGGTTGGGAAAAACCCTCTGACCATGTCCCGGTGATCGCAACCTTTGCGATTTGATTTTTTTGTTTTTTGGGCTCTGGGGTGGAGCCGTGCACTCTGATCTTCGCGTTCCTGCGGGGGCTACGAAGTGTGTGCACGGGTCACAGAGCTACACCCATCGTTAAACCCAGGGGCGGGCTTCTGCAGCTTTGGCTTCAAACGTGTCTATGGAAGCCGCTTTTTCCATGGTCAGGCCGATATCGTCGAGGCCGTTGAGCAGGCAGTGCTTTTTAAACGAGTCGATTTCAAAGGAGATCGATCCGCCGTCCGGGCCGGTGATCACTTGGGCTTCAAGGTCCACGGTCAATACGGCGTTAGAACCGCGGCTTGCGTCATCCATGAGGGCTTCAAGCTCCGCCTCGGTGACTTGCACCGGCAAAATGCCGTTTTTGAAACAGTTGTTATAGAAGATGTCGGCAAAGCTGGTGGAGATGACGCATCGGATGCCGTGGTCCAACAGCGCCCATGGCGCGTGTTCGCGGGAGGAGCCGCAGCCAAAATTGTCGCCGGCGATCAGGATTGTCGCTTCACGGTAGGCTGGCTTGTTCAAGACAAAATCGGGATTTTCCGACCCATCCTCGTTCAACCGCATTTCGGCGAACAGGCCTTCCGCGAGGCCGGTGCGCTTGATGGTTTTGAGATAATCCTTGGGGATGATCATATCGGTGTCGATATTGACGATGGGCAATGGTGCGGCAACGCCGGTCAATTTGGTGAACTTGTCCATCTGGACCCCCTTTTGTGCATACGATGCCGCGTTTACACGAGGCTTTTGAAAAGTCCAAGGCAGTGCGTCGGCTTGGTTTCCAAAGGGTCGCTTGTTGACCACCGTCTACGTCAAATGCGCCCCGGCGGTCATCAAAAGGTTCCTGGAGCGCCTGACCGGTCCGATATAAAATTGTTGGCTCACTGAGCCGTCAAAAAACGGTGGTACAGCACGGCCAGGGCGCAGCTTGCAATCCGGGCCTCTTCACTGTCGGCACGGCTGGTGAGGATCACCGGAACCTTTGCCCCCACAACCAGTCCGGACGTTTCTGAGCCGCACATGAAGGTGAGCGCCTTGAATAAAATATTGCCCGCTTCGACCGTGGGCACCAGAAGAATGTCGGCATGGCCCGCCACCGGCGATGTGATGCCTTTCAGTTTTGCAGCTTCCACGCTCACCGCATTGTCGAGCGCAAAGGGTCCATCCACCAGACCACCGCTGATCGCGCCGTCGCGGGCTGCGTCCGCCACGGCGCGGGCTTCGATGGACGATGGAATGGCCTCGCTGGGGGATTCCACTGCCGACAGCACCGCAACCTTCGGCTGCTCCATTTCAAGCGCGCGGCCAAGATCAATGGCGTTTTGCGCGATGGACAGTTTGTGTTTCACCTCCGGCGCGACGTTAAGCGCAGCATCGGTGATGATTACGGGTTTTGGCCAATTGGGAACGTCCATCACGAAGCAATGACTGGTGCGTTGTTGGGTGCGCAGCCCGTTGTTTTTGCGGATCACCGCCGCAAGATAAGTGTCAGAGTGGATGTAACCCTTCATCAAGGCCTCGGCACGGCCTTCCACCACCAGATCGACACCCGCATGGGCGCTCGCCTCTTCGCCGTCGGCGTGGACGATCTCAAGGTGGCCGATGTCGAGTTTGGCATCGTCCGCCGTTTTTTGGATGCGATCGTGGTGCCCCACCAGGATGGGCTCTATGAGGTTTTCCCCCGCAGCCAACAGCGCGCCGGCCAGAGCGGTTTCCTCTTCCGGGCAGATCACGGCTGTCCTGAGGGCCGGCAGCGGTGCGCACAGGTTGAGAAAACGGGCGAAATGGGGCCGGGTTTCGGCGTTGATCGTGTGGCGAGACGTCATGGCAATTCGTCCTGAAGGGCCTGCGTGGCGTGGGATTTGCTTGCTCCTACCGAAGCGCAGCCCATCGGGCCAGTGCTTTTGCGCCCGACAAGCCATTCTGCGCAGCGCGTCATCCTGGTGCCTGCGGCTTCTTCTATTTGACGTGTGATTCTTGCAATCCAACGGAAAGTGTGGTCGCTGACCATCCACAACAGGGGCGATATTTGCCCGGGAGGAGAACAGTGCGAT
>JBCBCT010000149.1:0-5068 GCA_038530365.1 Pseudomonadota bacterium
CTTGCGAACAAGAAAGATTGGCCCATCAGCGACGCGTATTGCCCGCCGCTCCACTCTAACTCGACCAAACTTTGGGCATGGCCGTTGGTGTCATGGTGGCATGGGTGCTCAACAGTTCCAAGACGGGAATGAGTGTTTTGCGCAGGCTGTAGGCATCGGCTGACACCAGACGCACGATGAGTTTTTCGTTCCACGCGCTGGCGGCGGCCGTGCCGCTTAGGCGAGCCCGAACGGCGGGCAAATGGTCTTCGGCGTCGGCTGCGATATACAACACCGTCGCCATGGCGCGCTTGTTGTCCATGCCGTGGGGCGCGACGAGGGGGTTGAGCGCAGCTTTTGGGCCTGGGATTTGGTTGAGGCTCATGCGTTCCTGGTGGATCGGATGACCGTCCTTTGAAATCTTCCACACGTCTTTGAAGTGGAGCCGATGGACTGTTTCCCCCATCGCCTCGCGCCCAAAGACAATCGGTTCAACCATCAACAGACGGGCGGTCGGGGCCATGTCTACGGTGAGCGTCCGGGCAAAGGACGCGCCATCGAACAGGATCGTTTCCTGCGGCAACCAACACAGGCTCGCGCCTTCTTGGAGGGTCATATCTACACGGGAGCGCGCCACACCGCCGGAGGACCGATAGACCCGTTCGCAGGCTTGCGTGGTGACGGTGAGACTGCAGGCTGGGCCCGATTGAAAGCTCCACGCCAGATCATCGCCCCCCGTCATGCCGCCGGAGGTGTTGATCATTACGGCCTCTAGCGGTGCATTGGCTGTGTGTTGGGTGGGAACGCGTAATTTGCAACAGCCCTGTTGGCGCAGCCGATCTATGGCGGAGCGCGCCCCGGTCTTTTTGGCGTTCAGACGTCCTTCGCCAATCGCTCTTTGCGGGCGTTTTGAACCCATTTGGACAGGGCCTGAGGCGCTCGGTTTGGTTGTGGCTGTATCCATGGCGTCGGGTGTGCCCGTTTCGCGTCTCGCTGCCAATGGAATTTTCTGAAACAGGTTTTGAGCCAGGTCTTGCAACGTTAGCCGCGTTGCAGGGCGGTCTTCAAAGCCCTCCAACTGCTTTTTGGTGTTCGCTCAAAGGTCTCGCGATCCACATGAACGATGCCAAATCGGGCGTCATATCCCAAGGCCCACTCGTAATTGTCGAGCAGGGACCACACAAAGTATCCCTTCACGGGAACGTCCGCCTGCAAAGCCTGTTTCATGGCGTCCCAATGGTCGTTGAGGAAGCGGATGCGCTGGGGGTCATCAACATTTTCTTTGGTGATGATGTCGTCGCTGGCGAGGCCGTTTTCTGTGATGTAGATCGGTGTGTCACCGGAATAGCTGTCGCGGGCCCAGACCAAAAAGTCTCGCAAACCGTCGGGATAGATCTCCCAACCAATTGCCGTTGTGTTTTCGCTTTCTTCATTAGGAATGTGAGGAACGTCTCGGCAGGCGGGCCATGGTGCGGCAGCGTCGTGGGCGATGTGTTTGCGGGTGTAGTAGTTGAGGCCCAGCCAATCGATGGGTTTTGAAATCGCGTCCATATCGGACTGCCAACGATCCGGCAGATGGCTGCCCAGCCCCTCCAAAATATCATCCGGATAGCTGTGGCCGAACAGGGCTGAAAGGAACCAGCGGTTGTAAATCCCGTCATAGGTTTGGGCGGCTTTTTGGTCGGCTGCGCTGTTGGTGGCGGGCGTTGCAACTTCCAAATTCAAAACGATGCCGAGGTTCTCAACCCCATTGGCCCGAAGAACTTCCATGGCCTCTGCATGGGCCAACAAGACGTGATGCATGGCGTGGCCGGCGGCCCGAATGTCCCTTAATCCCGGTGCATGGGCTCCGTAAAAGTGCGACAGCCACGCGACACACCAGGGCTCGTTGATGGTGGCCGTGGCGGCCAAACGGTCCCCCAGCTGACGGCTTACGATGTCTGCAAAATCGCCGAAGCGTTCCGCCGTCTCCCGGTTCTGCCAGCCGCCGCGGGTTGCCAGCCAAGCGGGCAGTTCCCAATGGTAGAGCGTCAGCCATGGTTCGATGCCCCGCTCCAGCATGCCGTCCACCAGACGGTCGTAAAAGTCTAAACCGTTGGTGTTGATCGCGCCCGGCCCATCGGGCTCAATGCGCGCCCAGGACGTGGAAAAGCGGTAGGCGTCGAACCCGCCGTCGCGGATCAGATCGAGATCTTCGGCCCAACGGGTGTAGTGGTCGCAGGCCTCGGAGCCATCTTCAAAATTGGCGGTGTTGCCCGGTGTTGCAGCAAACGTGTCCCAATGGCTCAAGCCTGCGCCGTCGTGGTTGTTCGTACCCTCAATCTGATAGGCGGATGTGGCCGTGCCGAACACGAAATCTTTGGGAAAATCGGCACGGGTGAGGTGCAATTTCGCGGCGGTCTCATCCATGGGGCGCTAAGAGGTCGCCGGGCCGGTGGTGCGGCCCTCGATGAGTTCGGCCGTCCATTCCTCTTGTTCGATGATGTTTGTGGTGCCCTCGATGCTGTTGATCAGAATTTCCCCCACCCGCCGACCGGCGTCGTAGATGGAGGAACGCATGGATGTGAACGCGGAGCCACTGAAAGCTGAGCCCATAAAATCAGAGTTTACAGGGCCGTGGCCTGTGGGCTGGAGAAACGATAGCACATCATCAAAGGTCATCACCGATATATCCTGCCCCGGGCGCAACCCCTTTTCTGACAGCGCGCGCACGCTGCCCATGGCGCACAAAACACTGGCACACAGGATGGCCGTTGGCTTTCGAGGGGCCGCCAACACTTCCAGTGTGGCTTCATAGCCATAGGGTTCCACCATATCGGCGCTAAACATGATGGCGGGGTCGGGTTCTAAGCCCGCGCGTTCCAAGGCGTGGTAGTAGCCTTCTTTGCGTTGCGCTGCGAAGGTCATTTCATCCAAGCCATTGATGAGTGCGATTCGGCGGTGGCCCAAGCCGATGAGGTAGTCTGTTGCGGTTTCAAACGCGCCGTGATTGTTGACGTCCAGCCATGGATAGGAGCCATCCTCTTCCCCTGTCCGCCCATGGACAATAAACGGCATGCGGAGGGACTTGAGCAGCTCAATGCGGTGGTCGCCGAGCTTTGGTCCATGCACCACAACGGCCCCGACCCGCTTGCGCTCCACAAAGTCTTCGTAGACCGCCGCTTCGTTTTCCACCTCGGCGGCGCGCAACAGCATGTCATAACCCGCCTCGGCATAGGCTTCGCTGGCACCGGCCAGAAAATCTGAAAAATGCGGGTTGATCATCCGGTGCTGCGTGGTCGGGATGACATGGCCGATGACGCGGGTTTTGCCCGTTGCTAAATGGGCGGCGCTGGGACTGGGGCGGTATTTTGCGGCGCGGGCCGCCGCTTCCACACGCTTGCGCGTTTTTTCGCTCACCTCTGGAAAACCATTGAGCGCGCGGCTGACGGTGGTCTGCGACAAACCCAATTGTGCGGACAGTTCTTTGAGGTTCATTGCTGTTTTGATTGCCTAACTGGTCTGATCGCCCGGGACCCTAACGGACAGCTTAGGCCGATTGTTGCCGCTTTCACATCTGGCGAAGGCCCCAAAATGGTGGAGCCCAAAAATTCCTTGTTCAAAAACACGATTTCCAGTTCACAACCACAATACTCAAAGCGCTTTGGATAGCTAGTCTGCACAGCGGGACTGCCAAAGCAAGGCCAGAGCCGAGGTTGTGCCAAGGATGAGCCAGGGTTGTGCCAAGGTTGTGCCAAGGTTGTGCTAAGCTGTTTCCGCAGTGGTTCTTGATTGGGAGGACACTGAAACAACCCTTGGAAGGTGCCGCCGGTCAAGCTCTTGACTTCCTGCACATTTGCAGTTCGAATATGGCTTCTCAAAGCGCTTTGGAAAGTGGGTTCACGGACCGCGCCATATTGCCTTGAGGCATTGGAGGATAAATAATCGGTTTGCCCCTCAGGCGCACAGCGCAGGCGGCGGGCCATGTGGAGGAAATTCATGAAAAACGCAGTGGTAGCCAGCCTTTTGGCTTTGGCGATGACGACCGGTGTTGCCTATGCAGATGGCCACGCCAAATTGAAATTTGCTCCGGGCGCGGATGCGAAATTCAACTGGGCCTCCTTTGAGGCGTACAAGGCTGCCGCGCCTGATCTCAAGGGCCAGGACCTGTCGGTGTTTGGGCCGTGGACCGGTGCTGAAAAGGATAATTTCACCGCGCTTCTGGCTTATTTTAATGCGGCGACCGGAGCGAACGCGACCTATGCAGGTTCGGATTCCTTTGAGCAGCAGATTGTGATTGACGCGGAAGCCGGCTCAGCTGCCAATATTGCGGTGTTCCCGCAGCCGGGTCTGGCCGCAAACCTCGCATCCAAAGGGCAGTTGACCCCGTTGTCTGCGAGCATGAAGCAATTCGTCACCAATGAATTTGCAGCGGGTTCGTCCTGGGTGGACCTGGGGACGTACGCCAATAAAGACGGGAAGGATGCGTTCTACGGCTTTTTCTTCAACGTGAACGTCAAATCCCTCGTGTGGTACGTGCCGGATAATTTCGAGGACGCCGGCTACGACGTTCCCAAGACAATGGAAGAGTTGAAGGCGCTCACCGATAAGATCGTCGCCGATGGCGGCACGCCTTGGTGCATTGGTCTGGGTTCCGGCGCAGCCACCGGTTGGCCCGCCACGGACTGGGTGGAAGATATGATGCTGCGGACGCAGGAGCCCGCCGTTTATGACCAGTGGGTGGCCAATGAGATCAAGTTTGACGACCCCCGCGTGGTGGCCGCTATCGAAGAATTCGGCGCATTTGCCCGCAATGACAAATACGTCGATGGCGGCGCCGGTGCGGTGGCCACAACGGATTTCCGCGAATCGCCAAAGGGTTTGTTTACGTCACCGGCCAAGTGCTACATGCACCGCCAGGCGTCGTTCATTCCTGCCTTCTTCCCCGAGGGCACGACATTGGGCGTGGATGCGGACTTCTTCTACTTCCCGGCCTTTGCCGACAAAGATCTGGGCACACCCGTTTTGGGTGCCGGTACGTTGATGGCCATCACGAAGGACTCGCCCGCCGCGCAGGCCTTTATGGACTTTTTGAAAACCCCGATCGCCC
>JBCBCT010000150.1:0-5055 GCA_038530365.1 Pseudomonadota bacterium
TCAACTGGAAGATGCCTTTGATGCGATCGGCCACCCAATCGAATTCGACATGCCGTTTTCCCTCGCAGCTTAGACGGGCAAACGCGCCGCTCTAAGCTCCACCCAAAACAAAATAACCCGCTGCTTTACGCAGCGGGCATGGCGCGTTCTACGATGCGGGCCCAGTAACTGGAGCCGGTGGGAATAGCATCGTCGTTGAAGTCGTACTCTTCGTGGTGCAGGCCAGCGGTGTCCCCGTTGCCCATGAAGATGAACGCGCCGGGCCGTTCTTCCAGCATGTAGGAAAAATCCTCGCCGCCCATCACGGGCAATTGGTCGACTTTAACCCGCCCTTCGCCCACCACTTCCCGCGCAACGTCAGCGGCAAAATCGGTTTCCGTTCCATGGTTAAACGTGACCGGATAGCCGGGCTTGATATGCACGTTCACCTTGGCGCCGTGGGCCGCGGCAATGCTTTCACATATCGTGTTCATGCGCTCATGCACCAAAGCGCGCACGTCCTTATCGAGCGTGCGGATCGTGCCGTAAAACTGCGCCGTTTGCGGAATGACGTTGTAAGCCTTCCCGGCGTGGATGGCGGTCACCGTGACCACTGCGGACATCAGCGGGTCGACATTTCGGGACACGATGGTCTGCAAAGCCTGGATCATCTGTGTCGCAATAATGATCGTATCGACACCGTTGTGGGGCATAGCGGCGTGGGCACCGAGCCCCTCCACATCAATGGTGAACTCGTCGGTTCCCGCCATGATGGGGCCTTTGCGGATCGCAAACTCGCCCACCGGTAGGCCTGGCATGTTGTGGAGGCCGTAGACCTCTTGAATGCCAAATTTCTCCATCATGCCATCGTCGCACATCGCTTTGCCGCCGGCACCGCCTTCTTCGGCAGGCTGAAAAATAACCACAGCGGTGCCGTCAAAATTGCGGGTCTCGGCGAGATATTTCGCAGCCCCCAGCAGCATCGCCGTGTGCCCGTCATGGCCACAGGCATGCATTTTGCCTTCATATTTTGACTTGTGCGGCAGATCGCGTTTTTCAACGATGGGCAGCGCATCCATATCGGCTCGCATGCCGATCACGCGGCCAGACGTATCTTTTTGGCCCTTGATGACCGCAACGACGCCGGTGCGGCCCACGTTCTCAACGATCTCATCAACACCAAATTCCCGCAGCTTTTCAGACACGAAGGCCGCCGTCTCCTCCACATCGTAAAGCAGGCCGGGGTGTTGATGGATGGTCCGCCGCCAGGCCGTGATCTCATCGTGAAAATCGCTGATACGGTTGTTGACGGGCATGGAGCACCTTTCGCGTGTACAATGTTGGGTTCGGCGTAGACCCAAACTATGGAGCCAAACCGGTATCGGCAAGGGCAGACAGACCTTGCTGTGACGTAAAGGGATGAGACAGCGGGCCGTGCCACGCAAGCCATCATTGCGCGCTGCGACACAGAACCCCGTCGTGGAGAAGTGTAAACGGGAGCATACACGGTCTCCACGCTCCCCCGTTTGGAAGCCCTTCAATGTCAACGACGGCGCTTATTTTCCCGCACCAATTGTTTGCCGACCACCCCGCTTTGGGCGAGGCCCCAGAGCGGGTCGTCTTGCTGGAAGAGCCGCTGTTTTTTGACGACCTTGTTTACCCCGCCAAATTTCACAAACAAAAACTCGCCTATCACCGCACCACCATGGCAAAATATACCGACCGGCTGAGAGCGCAGGGTCACTCCGTGGACCACGTGCACACCCGGGCGGAGAAAACGTTCCTCCACGATGAAATCAAACGGCTGGCCGATGCCGGAACAGGGCAATTTGTGGTCGCCCACCCCCATGACTTCACCCTTGAAAAGCGGCTGAAGACCGCCATCACAGCGGCGGGCGCGACGCTTGAAACCCACGCCAGCCCAGCCTTCCTGAACACGCCGGAGCTCAACCGCGATTACCGCGATGGCAAGAAGCGTTGGTTCATGGCGGACTTTTACAAATGGCAGCGCAAACGGCTCAACGTCATGGTCGACACCGACGGCGAACCGGAGGGCGGAAAGTGGTCCTTTGACGAGGCCAACAGAAAGAAAGTGCCCAAAACCAAACTGAACGGCCTGCCCTTCATTCCAACCCGCCCAGCCGATGATGCCGAACGGATCGCCCGTGAGGCCGTGCAGACCCACTGGCCGGACAATCCAGGCCGTATCGACACCCTGATCTACCCCACCGACCACGCGGGCGCGGCGGCCTGGCTGAACACATTTTTAGAAGATCGGTTCCATGCCTTTGGCGATTATGAAGATGCGATTGTCGAAGGGGAAAACTGGCTTTGGCACAGCGTGCTCACCCCCATGTTGAATGTCGGCCTGCTCACGCCGCGCCAAATCATCACTGAAACGCTGGCGTTTTGCGACGGTCGCGATATTCCTATCAACGCACGTGAAGGCTTCATCCGCCAAATCATCGGCTGGCGGGAATTCATGCGCGCGACTTATGATGATTTGGGCGTGACCATGCGCACCACCAATCACTGGAACCACACCCGCCCGCTGCCCCAAGCGTTCTATGATGCCACCACCGGCATCGACCCCATTGATGACACGCTGCGGCGTATTCTCGACACCGGCTACTGCCACCATATCGAGCGGTTGATGGTGCTCGGCGGTTTTATGTTTCTGTGTGAAATCGACCCAGACGACATCTACCGCTGGTTCATGGAAATGTTCATCGACGCCTATGACTGGGTGATGGTGCCCAACGTCTACGCGATGAGCCAAAACGCGGATGGTGGTCTCATCACCACAAAACCGTATTTTTCAGGCTCCGCCTATGTGAAAAAAATGAGCCACCACAAGCACGGACCATGGGCCGACATATGGGACGGGCTCTATTGGCGGTGGATATGGAACCATCACGAAGCCCTGGGAAAAAACCCCCGCTGGGCCATGATGGTGGCGACAGCCCGCAAGATGGACAGCGTCAAGCGGGACACACATATTGCCAATGCGGAAAAATTTTTATCACAAATTCAATAGGTTAACGATAGTATCTCGAAACCTTTCATTTATTTAATCCCGATCACAGGTGGTTTATCGTAAATTTACGATGAAATCCGAACGGAACGCCCTATATGTAAATCACAGCGACGGACCAGCCCCCTTGCCGCCGCTGAAAGTTTGGGACGCCCCCCGCGTCCCCGCTTGAGGAGAGGAAGACAAAACAATGGCAAACGCACTCCCAACCATTTCCGCCAGCGGCAACGGCCTCCAGCGGTATCTCGACGAAATTCGCAAGTTCCCCATGCTGGAGCCGCAGCAGGAATATATGCTGGCCAAACGCTATGCAGAGCACGATGACACCGACGCGGCCCACCAGATGGTGACGAGCCACCTGCGCCTCGTGGCCAAAATCGCCATGGGATACCGCGGCTACGGCCTGCCCATCGGCGAAGTGATTTCCGAAGGCAATGTTGGCCTAATGCAGGCGGTCAAAAAATTTGACCCTGAAAAAGGTTTCCGCCTGGCCACCTATGCCATGTGGTGGATCAAAGCGTCGATCCAAGAATACGTGCTGCGATCTTGGAGCCTCGTGAAAATGGGCACCACGGCGAACCAGAAGCGTCTGTTTTTCAACCTGCGCAAGCTCAAAGGCAAAATGAAAGCCCTTGAGGATGGTGAGCTGAAGCACGATCACGTTGAAAAGATCGCCTCCACATTGGGCGTGTCCGAAGAGGAAGTGCGGTCCATGAACCAGCGCCTGTCGGGAGACGCATCGCTCAACGCACCCATCCGCGCCGCCGAAGGTGAAGCGGGGCAGTGGCAAGACTGGTTGGTGGACGAATCCGAAAGCCAGGAAGCCACGCTCATTGAGCAGGACGAATTGGAAGTGCGCCGCGAGATGCTGTCCAATGCCATGGACGTGCTGAACGACCGCGAAAAGCGCATTTTCGTTGCCCGACGTCTGAGCGAAGATCCCCTCACGCTCGAAGAGTTGTCCGGCGAGTTCGACATCAGCCGCGAACGCGTCCGCCAAATTGAGGTGCGCGCCTTCGAGAAGGTGCAAAAAGCCATGGTCACCGCCGCCAAGGAATTGGCCAAACCGGTGGCGCAGCTGGAAGCCCACTAACCCACACACCCTAGCCCGCCGGGTCCCCCGGCGGGTTTTTTGTTTAAGGCGTTTTTTGATCAGCCCTTTTTGATCGCTTCTCTTTTCAAAACCGAAGGAACATCCAATGCCCGCACCGACAGCCCTTGTGCCCTCAAAGACCGTTCCTGCCCTCAGCGGCCCACTTGCAGGTGGCGGCACGTGGGATGGACCGGCCAATGAAAGTGAAAATTTCACCCTCGTCGTCTTCTACCGTGGCTATCACTGCCCAAAATGCCGGGATCAATTGCAGGAACTGCGCGATCATCTTGATGGCTTTGCCGAGACCGGAACGAATGTCATTGCGATCTCCATGGACCCGGAGGATCGAGCCGAAAAGACGGTCGAAGAGTGGGAAACCGGCGCACTGCCCCTCGTCTATGGCGCGACCGTGGATGACGCCAAAGCCTGGGGTCTGCACCTTTCCCGCAGCCGCGGCATGACTTCCATCGGCGTTGAGGAACTCTCGATCTTCAATGAGCCGGGCATATTCCTCATCAAAAACGACGGCACACTCTTCGCATCCTGGGTGCAAACCATCCCCATGGCCCGTCCGCCGGCGGCGGGCATTATCGGCCTCATCAAATTCGTCCTGGACAAAGGCTACCCGCCCCGAGGCGACGTGGTGGATGCCTAGGGCGGACCGCCAAAACGCGCTGGCGACCCAACCTCTTTTTGAGCCCAGCCTCATTCTGTGAAGAGCTTACGGCCCTCCCGACCTTTGCGAACGTCGAGTGGGACATAGCCAAACGGCGGAGGCCTACTTCAACTCCACCGCATAGGTATCCAGCGCCGGGATCGATTTGATCAAACCGCTCTCTTTCATGAAAGCCGCAAAACGCTCGTATCGACCGCTGTCCAACGCAAAGGGCCGCTTGGCAAAGCGGGGCAGCGTATCCACCCATGCGCGGCGGTTCAGTTCATTGTCGAG
>JBCBCT010000151.1:0-5030 GCA_038530365.1 Pseudomonadota bacterium
GCCCGTGACATCAAAGTCAAACTCATCCATCCGGCGCTGATATTGAGCGGGATCGACAAGGCGGATGGACGCGGAGACGCCCACCTTGCGCAGGTTTTCAATCCACGGATTGTGGACCCGTTCAAAGCTCGGCGAACGCAGCAAAAACTCCAACTCGAACGGCTCGCCCGTTTCGTCGACCAGCCGAACACCGTCCCGTTTCCAGCCCGCTTCTTTCAGAAGCGTATTGGCCCGGCGCAAAAGCCTGCGGTCACTGCCGCTGCCGTTTGAGACCGGCGGCACAACGGCATCCTGAAACACTTCGGGGGCTAACTGATCACGCAGCGGTTCCAGCAGCGCAAGCTCCTCCGGCGACGGCATGCCGGTGGCCATGAAATCTGAGCCCTGAAAATAGCTTTCATTGCGGGCATAGATATCGAAGAAGAGCGTGCGGTTGGTCCACTCGAAGTCAAAACACAGACCAATGGCTTCCCGCGTGCGTTTATCGGCCAATTTTTTCCGCCGTGTGTTGCAAATCAGCGCCTGGGTGGACGGGCGTTTCTCGCTGGGGAAAAGCTGTCTTTTTACACGGCCATCGTTAATCGCCGGAAAGTTGTATTCCTGCGCCCAGCGGGAGGAGCGAAACTCTTCGCGGTAGGTGATATCTCCCTTTTTGAAGGCTTCGAAGGCCGCCTGTCCGTCCTTGAAAAACTCGATGCGGACGGTGTCGAAGTTGTATTGCCCGCGCCGCGACGGCAGATCCTTTGCCCACCAATCGTCCACGCGGTCATACTCGATGTAAGCGCCGGCCCGCAGTTTCCCGACCTTGTAGGGGCCCGAGCCGAGCGGGATTTCCATGGTCGATCCCGCAAAATCGACGCGCGTGTAAAATGCCTTCGACAGGATCGGCAGAAGCGCTGCAGTCAGGATCGCACGGTCAGACTGTTCGCCGGTGAAGCGCAGTTCAGCCGTGTCGGCGGAAACGGCAATCGCCTCTTTCAGGTGGCGCAATTGCACCTGAATATCGGGATGCCCTTTGTCTTTCAGCAGCACGTAAGTAAAGGCCACGTCCTCTGCGGTCACCGCTGTGCCATCGTGAAACCTCGCTTCCGGTCGAAGGGTGAAGCGATACGTGTTCCCATCGTCTGCAATGGTGACGTCTTTGGCTAACAGACCGTAAATCGCTGAAGGCTCATCCCATGCGCGCGCCATAAGCGCATCGAAAATCAGCTCCATTCGTGGTGGCGCAGCACCCTTCAGCACCAGCGTGTTTAGTGTGTCGAACGTTTGGGGGTTCTGGTTGAACGCCCAGTTGGGCACCGTGAACGTAAACTTGCCGCCCTTTGGCGCGTCGCGGTTCACGTAGCTGACGGCATCAAATTCCACCGGGTAGGCCAGTTCTCCAAACGCTGAAAGCCCGTGAACAGGAACGTCGCGGGGGTTTCCCGCCAACGACAATTTCGGCGACAGAGCGGTGGCCCCCAGCAGAAAGGCGGTTGCAGAGAGCTTGCCGAATTGCCGGCGGCTCAGGCCCGCCGACGGCGTGTCTGTTTGGTCCGGTGCCATCATCAATTCGCCTCCAGCGCCGCCGCCTTCGCCGGATCGACCCACCAACTTTCGACGTCATAGCCGGTGTAAGACGGTTGCGGGCGCGGAATGCCAAACTTGTCCCAATAGGCCACGCGATCCGTTGCCGAATACCACCGCAGAACCGAGTAGTGGCTAAACAGAAGAATCCGGTCTAACGCGCGCACAGTGGCTTTCAATTCTGCCCGGTCTTTCGCCAAAATGATCTTATCGATCAGTTCATCCACCACGGGGTCTTTGATGCCCGCCCAATTCCGGGAACCCGGCGTATCTGCCGACGCGCTGCTCCAATAGTCCCGCTGTTCATTGCCGGGGGAGTTGGACTGGATCGCGCCGGTGGCGACCATATCAAATTCGAAGTTGCGAACCCGCTGGATGAACTGCGTTTGATCCACCACACGGAACGACACATCCATACCCAACCGACGCAACGCATCGATAAAGGGCGCGTTGACACGCTCGCTGGCCGGGTTTGATCCCAAGATCGTAAATGTGAATGGCTCCCCTTGGGCGTTCACCAGCTTGCCGCCCTTACTTTCCCAGCCGGCGGCCTGCAGCAGTTTAAACGCTTCGCCCAAAAACTTGCGTGTATCGCGACGCGATTTGTATTCGGGTTGAACAAACGGCGTTTTGAAAATGTCGTCTGGTATTTTGCCGCGATATTGTTCGAGAATTTCCAATTCCCGCCCCTCTGGCATGCCGGTGGCGGACATCACCGTGCCGCCAAAATAGGAGGCAATGCGCGAATATTGCTTGAAGAACAGATCCTCGTTCATCTGTTCAAAATTGTAGGCAAGGTTCAACGCCTTGCGCACCCGCACATCCTTGAAGATCGGGCGGCGTGAATTCATGAACCAACCCACCATTGGATAGGATGAGGTGACGGTGAACTCTTCCTTGGCCACTTTTCCCGCTTTGATGGCGGGGAAGTCGTAGTCGTTTTGCCAGCGCGACGCCCTGTTTTCCAAACGCACATCCTGCAGCCCGCCTTTCTGGAAGGCCTGGAAAATGGCGATATCGTCGAGAAAATAGGTGTAGCGCCGCACGTCCACGTTAAAGCGACCTTTGCGCACCGGAAGATCGGCAGCCCAATAGTCTTTCACGCGCTCCCACTCGATGGACGATCCTGGCACAAATTTGCCGATTTTATAGGGACCGCTTCCCAACGGTGGTTCGAGGGTGCCGCGGGTGAAATCGCGCTTGTTGCCCTCAGCATCCGTCCCTTCCCACCAGTGTTTTGGCAGCACCGGCAGATCGCCCATGATCTGTGGCAATTCGCGGTTGTTTTTCTGATCAAAAATAAACGTCACCAGGCGTTCGCTGTCGATGCGCACCTCTTTGACGTTTTTGAAGTACCGCACATGTTGGGGAGAGTGCTTTTTCAGCGTCTCCATGGACCATTTGACGTCCTCGGCGGTTATGGGCTTGCCATCGTGCCAACGCGCCTTGGGGTTCAGCCGCACCGTTGCGCTGGAATAATCCGCCGGCCATTTGATGGCCTCCGCGATGAGTGCGTGGGACACGGCACCTTCGTCCACGCCTTGTGACATCAGGGTGTCCCACAAAACACCACCAAAAAATGTGAGGCCCGCCGCAGCGTTGCCCTTCACGATGAACGGATTGAAACTGTCAAACGTGCCGTTGATCGCGAAGTTCAGGGTCCCACCCTTGGGCGCGTCGGGGTTCACGTGGGCGTAGTGAGGAAACGCATCGCGGTACTTTGAGGGCTCGGCCAACCATGTGGTGGTTTTCCAGGTATCATAGTCCGCCCAAGCGGCGGGCGCTGCGAGCGCCGGGATGGTGAGAGCAAGTCCAAAAAGAGCGGTGCGGGCGAAGCGTTTCACAAAATCCCTCCCAAATGGGTCGTCGATTGAATGGGGTCGTCCCGCTACAAGGGCGAGACGTCTCCAAATTTCCGAACCGCTAAGGTTGGGATGGAAGCGCCTTGCGTCAAGGCACGTTGCCGTCAGATTATCGAGGTTCATCGCCGCACAGCTCGAAAACAGCTTAAAAGCGTGCCTGCACCGAGGCTGTGCAAGGCCCTTTGATAGGGGTGCACTGCGGGCACAAACCAAAATTCAGACACAAAAAAGCCGGGGTTCATGCCCCGGCTTCATTCCCGAACGTTATTCGGTGTTAGATGTCGTGTGCTGTCTTGGGCGTGAGCCCGACCGCCGCCTGGCTTAGCTACCCGGAAGAGCAGCAGGCTCCGCAGCCAAGGACCGCAAATATGCGATAATGTCAGCGCGCTCTTGCGTTTTCTTAATGCCGGCAAAGCCCATGGACGTGCCCTTCACATGAGCTTTGGGCTTGAAGAGAAAGCCGTTCAACTCCGCGTAGGTCCACGCTTTGCCGTCGCCATAGGCTTTCAGCGCGCCGGAATAGCCAAACCCATCAACACCAGCGATGGCGCGATTCAGAACACCGTAAAGCACGGGGCCGACTTTGTTTTTGCCGCCTTCGTTGAAGTTGTGGCATGCGCCACATTTTTTCTTTGACACATTGCCGCCTTTGTCCACATCAGCGGACGCCAGAAGTGGCGCGATGGGATCGTAGGCCGGACCTTTCGGCGCATCATCGGGCTTGTCCGTATCGGCTTCTGCAACTTCAATCGCATAGCCCTGCGCTTTTGGGCTCGGACTGTAATAAAGCGCGTCTGAGATCAGCGTGACGCCAAACACAAAGAAGACGACGCCCAACAGCGCCATGAAAACGTAGTTCATTGGTGACTAACGCTCCGTTTGGACCGGTGCACTTGGCTTAAGACCCCGACCGCTCGGCGCCGCGGGGTGTCACGCGGTGCGCCAAGAACGCTGAGAGCAACCTTGCGCGGGCAGGCTCCAAACACCGCGCACCGTTCTAAGAATTTCGCGGGAAACTATGTCTTTTGCTAAAGCCATGCAACACCTATAACACCGCGCCCAATGAGACTTTTTTCCCCCTATACCGGGGCTTGGCTGACGTTTTTGCGATGAACCCTCTTGTCTTGATTCCCGCCCGCATGGCCTCCACCCGTCTTCCGGGAAAACCGCTGGCGGATATCGGCGGCCTGCCGATGATTGTCCACGTTATGCACCGGGCTAAAGAAGCCGATGTGGGGGACGTCGTGGTCGCAACAGATACGTTAGCCATTGAGGAGGCGATCGAAGCCCATGGCGGGCGCGCCGTCATGACCAAACCCGATCATCCCTCCGGTTCTGACCGTATATTTGAAGCTCTGGAGGCAGTCGATCCGACGGCGCGCTACGACACCATTGTCAACGTGCAGGGCGATCTGCCGACTTTGGATGCGCAGGCAATCCGCGCCAGTTTGAAGCCGCTTCAAAACCCCGAAGTGGCGCTCGCGACCCTTGCAACCGAGATTGTGGATGAGGCGGAGCGGACCAATCCAAACGTTGTGAAACTTGTGGGCACTTTGGTGCCCGCTCAAGTATCTGCCCAGGCATCAACTCAAGCATCCTCCC
>JBCBCT010000152.1:0-2696 GCA_038530365.1 Pseudomonadota bacterium
CGTAGTCCCGCAGGAAATCAACATAGTTGAGATCGAGCAGCCAGTCGGCATTGTCCGCCATCACGGCATCCTGCGGTCCGTCACCGAACGCCAGAAAGCTCGAAAAGTTATCCTTGATGCTCTCTTTGTTGGCCTCAATGAACGCCTGCGTCATCAACTGGCGGCTTTCGTCTTTGCCGGACGGATCCCCCACCATGGACGTTCCACCTCCCATAAGCGCGATGGGGCGGTGACCTGTCTGCTGGAACCAGTAGAGCAGCATAATCTGGATGAGCGAACCGACATGTAGGCTCTTAGCCGTGGCGTCAAAGCCGATATAGGCCGTCACCGTTTCGCTTTGCAGAAGCGCATCAAGACCCGCATCGTCTGAGGTTTGATGAATGAAACCTCTGGAATGAAGGGTGTGCAAAAAATCGGATTTGAACGCGCTCATGGTGCTGGCCGGCGACTGCAAAAAAGAGGGAAGAACGGCTGCGGTCGTACACCAAACCCATGCTATGTCCAATCGATTGCAGCGGGTTTGAGGGCAGCATCGTGGTCGATTGGCAAAGGATGGAAGGCCTAACAGCCGTAGGGCTGATGAGCGGCACATCAATGGACGGGATCGATGTTGCTCTGGTCAAGAGCGACGGGCTGTCGAGCATCGCCTTTGGCCCCAGCCATTCTGTCCCGTACCCGCCCAAAATACGTGATCGCATCAAGCAGGGATTGGTCGAGGCACTGGACATCAAACTGGCGGCCAACCGATGTGACCGACCCGGCTCACTCGAAACGCTGGAGCGGGATTTAACGGACGCCCATGTGGAGGCTGTGCAGGCCTGCTTGAGCGCCCATAGTTTGGGCCGCGATGCCATCAATCTCATCGGCTTTCACGGTCAAACGGTGCTGCATCGACCAGAAATCGCCTTGACCGTGCAGTTGGGGGATGGTCCCCGAATGGCAGACCGGTTGGGCACCTCTACGGTCTACGATTTTCGCGCCGAAGACATGAAGCACGGCGGGCAGGGCGCACCCCTTATTCCCGTCTTTCACCAAGCGCTCGCCCAAAGGCTTGTTGCCGATGGGATCGCCACCTTCCCCGTGGCCTTCGTCAACATCGGAGGCATCGCCAATGTCAGCTATATCGATCACGAGAATGATCCCATCGCCTTTGACACCGGTCCCGGCAACGCGCTGCTCGACCAATGGATGGAAGAACAGGCTGGCATACCCTTTGACCAAGGGGGGCGCATAGCCAGTGAAGGCAGGGTGGACGACGCAATCGTGAAGCGCGTTCTTGGCCACACCTTTTTTGACGTGGCCGGCCCCAAATCCCTAGACCGCGGAGATTTTCTGCCACTGACCGATTCCCTGGATTTGGCAGACGGCGCTGCCACGTTGGCCGCTGTGACGGCACGGTCTATTGCGCGGGCGCGGGAGCATTTTCCAAAACCGCCAAAATGCTGGATCATCGGCGGTGGTGGTCGGTTGAACACCACACTGATGACGATGTTGGCTACGGAACTGAGGGATGACAAAGCCGTTGTTTGGACCGCCGAGCAGGCGGGTTTGGACGGGGACATGCTGGAAGCGCAGGCCTTCGCCTACCTTGCGATCCGATCTGAAAAAGCCCTGCCGCTCACGTTTCCCACAACAACGGGTTGCAAAGCTGCCGTAGCCGGAGGCCTCACAGCAAAGCCTGCATCCCAAGTGTGAGCCCGCCGACGCTGCGCAATTCTGCTTGAACGACGGGTTAGCGCAACAACATCGTTTCTTCGATCCCGCCCTCGATAAGGCCCAAACGCTTGTCGAGATAGATCTGACACTCGTCCAACAATTCATCTTGGTGCTGGGTGAAGAAGTGGTTGGCACCGGGAACGGTGATTTGCGTCGTGGTGATGCCCTTTTGACTGCGCAGCTTGTCTACCAGCGTTTGCACTTGTGTCGGGTTGGACACCTTATCGTCTTCCCCGTGAATGATCAGTCCTGAGGACGGGCAGGGCGCAAGAAATGCGAAATCGTAGATGTTCGGCTGGGGCGCAATGGACATGTAGCCCTCAATTTCCGGGCGGCGCATCAAGAGTTGCATGCCGATCCACGAACCGAACGAGAAACCCGCAACCCAACAACCGGTCGAATCGGGGTGGAGACTTTGGATCCAATCGAGGGCTGCGGCAGCATCCGAGAGTTCCCCCGCACCGTGGTCAAATTCGCCTTGGCTGCGCCCCACGCCCCGGAAATTGAACCGCAGCGTCGTAAACCCGCGTTCTTGGAACATGTAAAACAGCCGATAGACGATGGGGTGGTTCATCGTGCCTCCAAACTGTGGGTGCGGATGGGGGTGCAAAATAATAGCAATCGGCGCGTTTTTGTCCTCTGAAGGCTGATAGCGGCCTTCCAAACGACCTTCCGGCCCCGTGAAAATGACTTCGGGCATCCAAAACTCCTGCGCGTCGTTCGGTTCGGTGGTCGTTGCAACACGCACGCATGAGGTCGCTGCAAACGACGCCAACGGCTTCCCATAAGACGTCCGCGGCAACGCGCCGCGTAATTATGCCCGGTGCGGGGCCTGGCACCACCGAAGCCCGCCTTGACGCAGAGGCGGGCTGTTTCTAACCTTACTTTAGAATTATTCTAAGGCGCGGGCTGGTCCCATGCGCCTCACGCGAACCGGCTACATAGGGCAGGCGGGTTGGAAAATTCAAGAAAATATCGAT
>JBCBCT010000152.1:2795-4988 GCA_038530365.1 Pseudomonadota bacterium
CCGCACCGATGGACATGACACCGATAGACATAATGTTGAATCGCACTGGCAGCATGAGCGCTGCTTGGATCTGAGGAAAGAGAGAGCAAACCCGTGAGCCCCGCGCCGCGCAGCTATCTGGATTACAATGCCACCGCGCCGCTGCGTCCGCAGGCGCGCGAAGCCGTGCTGCACGCCCTCGACACCGTGGGAAATCCATCTTCAGTCCACGGCGAAGGCCGAAACGCAAAGCGCCTGGTGGAAGCGGCTCGGGCGCAGATTGCCGATCTGGTCAACGCCTCGCCCGAGGGCGTGGTGTTCACATCCGGGGCGACTGAAGCCGCGATGCTGGCATTGACGCCCAACCTCTTTATGAACGGGAAGGCGCGCCCCGCCGGCGCGCTCTACGTTTTGGAAACTGAGCACCCCTGCGTTTTGGCTGGTGGACGGTTCGATCCGGAACAAACCATGGGAATTCCGGTTCACCGCGATGGATTGATCGATCTGGATCAGTTCGACGCGCTTCTTGAAGCCCATGATGATGCGACGGGCGCACCCTTTGTGGCTGTGCAGCTGGCCAACAGCGAAACCGGCGTTATTCAACCCATTCAGGACATTGCCGAGCGCGTGCATCTGCGCGGCGGCTACCTTTTGTGTGATGCGGTGCAAGCGGCGGGCCGCATTCCGCTCGATGCGAAGGCGTTGGGCGTAGATTTTTTGCTTTTGTCGGGCCATAAGCTGGGTGGGCCCCAGGGCGTCGGGGCGCTGATTATCGCCCATGACAGTTTGGGTTTTGCGCCTGTTTTGATGGGCGGCGGTCAGGAAAAAAACCGTCGTGCAGGTACCGAGAATGTCGCCGCGATTGCGGGCTTCGGGGCCGCTGCGGAAGTTGCAAAGGACGGCCTGCCAAAAATCGATGCGGTTGCGACACTGCGGGACTCGTTAGAACAGCGCATCGCCACTATATGCACTCAACACAATATGGCGGAATCGCTCAACCGGTTCGGAACCACGGCGCAAAGGCTGGCCAACACGAGCTTGTTTTCGCTCAACGGGCAGGCTGCGGAAACCGCTCTTATCGCCTTTGATTTAGCTGGGGTCGCGGTATCCAGCGGCTCGGCATGTTCGTCAGGTAAAGTGGCATCCAGCCATGTGTTGGCCGCAATGAATGTGCCGCCCAGCTCTGCCAAAGGCGCAATCCGCGTCAGCCTGGGGTGGGCATCGACGCAAACTGACGTGGACCGCTTTTGCACCGCGTTTGAAACACAGGTGAAACGGCTGGCCGCCAAACGCGCAACCGCCACACCGAAGCAAGAATTGACAGGTGCAGCGTAAGGCTGCCGACGAGGAGACGAAAACCATGGTTGCGGTTCAAGAAACCATCGATACCGTCAAAACAATTGACGTTGATCAGTATAAATACGGCTTCTCCACGGACATCGAATCCGACCGCGCGCCAAAAGGCCTTTCGGAAGATGTGATCCGCTTTATTTCTGCCAAAAAAGACGAGCCGGAATGGATGCTGGAATGGCGCTTGGCGGCGTATGAGCGTTGGAAGACCATGACTGAGCCGGAATGGGCGCGGGTCGAGTATGACAAGATCGATTACAACGACATCTACTATTATGCGGCACCAAAGAATTTCGAGGACGGCCCGAAGTCGCTCGATGAGGTCGATCCCGAACTCCTGCGTACCTACGAAAAACTGGGAATCCCGCTGAAAGAGCAAGAAATCTTGGCCGGCGTGCGCAAGCAGGGCGAGCCGTCCCCGTCCGACGAGGCATCTGACAACGTTTACGCGTCAGGCCGGGTTGCGGTGGATGCGGTGTTTGATTCCGTGTCTGTGGTGACAACCTTCAAGGCGGAGCTTGCGAAAGCCGGCGTGATTTTCTGCTCCATGTCGGAGGCGATTAAGGATCACCCCGAACTCGTGAAAAAATATCTCGCAAGCGTTGTGCCGGTCACGGACAATTACTTCGCGACGCTCAACAGCGCGGTCTTCACCGACGGCTCGTTCGTCTACATCCCCGAGGGCGTGCGGTGCCCGATGGAGTTGTCGACATATTTCCGCATTAACGAGATGAACACCGGGCAGTTTGAGCGCACGCTGATCATTGCCGAGAAGGGCTCATACGTGTCCTACCTGGAAGGCTGCACTGCGCCCCAGCGGGACGAAAACCAGTTGCATGCTGCCGTGGTTGAACTGGTCGCCAT
>JBCBCT010000153.1:0-4968 GCA_038530365.1 Pseudomonadota bacterium
GAGCAGTGCGACAAACTGGGTTTTGACGGCACCATTTGGCCCGTGCACCCCAAACGGGAGACGATGGCCGGGCGGCTCTGTTTCAAAACGGTGGGCGATTGCCCAGGTGTTCCAGACGCAGCCTTTGTTGCCGTCAACCGCGAAGCCACCATCGCTGTCATAAAAGACCTTGCGGACCGAGGCTGCGGCGGGGCTGTGTGTTATGCCGCCGGCTTTTCAGAGGCGACGGACGATGCAGCTAACGCCATCGGTCTTGAACAACGTTTGGTTGAGGCCGCTGGTTCCATGCCCATTATCGGGCCCAATTGCTACGGCTTCATCAACGCGGTCGACCGTGTTGCGCTGTGGCCAGACCAGCACGGAGCCGTGCCCTGCGATGGCGGCGTGGCGATCATCGCGCAATCCTCCAACATCGCCATCAATGTGACGATGCAGCGCCGCGCCCTCCCAATCGCCATGGTGCTGACGGTGGGCAACCAGGCCCAAACCGGCTTGTCTGACCTCGCCAGCGCCGCTTTGGACGACGAGAGGGTGACTGCGCTTGGGCTCTATGTCGAAGGCCTGGATGATGTGCACGCATTTGAGGCTGTTGCGCGCAAGGCCCGACAGTTGAAAAAACCCATCGTGGTGCTGAAAGTCGGGCGGTCGGATTTGGCCCAAAAGGCAGCGCTGACCCACACAGCCTCCCTGTCCGGGTCGCAGGTCGCCCACAGCGCGTTGTTTAGACGCTTGGGCGTGGCGGAAGTCGCCTCGATCGATGCATTGGTGGAAGCGCTGAAACTTCTCCACACTGCTGGGCCCCTTCCGGGTCGCGCGGTCCTATCTTTGTCCTGTTCCGGTGGCGAAGCCTCGCTCATGGCCGATGCCGGAGAGCGCCATGGCTTGGCTTTCCCCGCTTACGTCCAAAGCGATGAAAATGCGCTGACGCAGATCTTGGGTGACATCGTCACGATCTCCAATCCGCTCGACTACAACACCTTCATCTGGGGTGACTGGCCGGGGATGATCCGGATGTTTGAAACGGCCCTCGCTCCACCATCGGGACACACGGTCGACCTTGCATTGCTCGTCATGGATTTTCCCCGGGGCGATTGGTGCGACCCCAACGATTGGGACCGGGCCACCAAGAGCTTTGTTGCTGCCGTCAAGCAAACCGGCGCGCGCGCTGCGGTCATTGCAAGCCTGCCCGAGGCTCTGCCGGAAGGCACCGCCCGCTGGTTGATGAGTGTGGGTATCACGCCTCTGTGCGGCTTTGATGCGGCGCTGGAAGCGGTGGCCGCTGCGGCGACCCTGGGTGAAGCGTGGGCAAAACCCGAACCGGAGCCTTTGCTTCCGTTCCAAACAGCGGTCGGAAACCCGGTCCCGATTGATGAATGGCGATCTAAACGAGAGCTTGCCGCCTGTGGTCTCGTGGTTCCCAAAGGTGGGGTGGTTCGCCTTGCGCCAAAGCAGGCTTTTGATGTTTTAACCGTTGTCCCCTCCGAGGAACCATTTTCCCTCGATAAAACCTACGACACGCTGGCATCCACCGGCCCGCTTGGCCTGCCCGGCCCCCATTTACCTTTCGCTCTCAAAGCGCTGGGTGTGGCCCACAAGAGCGAACATGGCGCGTTGCGCCTTGGCCTCACCAGCCACCATGCGATTGTGGGGGCGCTGGAAGAAATGGGAAGTCTTGCGGACCTGTTCTTGCTGGAAGAGATGGTGGCGAAACCGCTGGCAGAAATCCTCGTGGGCGTGTCCCGCGATCCGGTGATCGGGCTTGTCCTCACCATCGGGGCGGGCGGTGTGCTGGCGGAACTCTTGGATGACACCGCAACGCTTCTTCTGCCCACAGGTGAACAAGATGTCCGCACCGCGCTCTCCGGCTTGAAAATCGGGCGTGTGCTGGACGGCTATCGCGGGAGCGATGCAGCGGACATCGATGCCTTGGTCGCCAACATTTTGTGCATCGCTCTTTACGCCGAACGCCATGCCGACACGCTGGAAGAGTTGGACGTGAACCCGCTTTTTGTCACCCAATATGGCAGCGTGGCCGTGGACGCGCTGGTGGTGAAACGGCTACAGCCGGTGCAAGAACACGAAGACCATCAAGACCAATAGCCCGCGCCAAATGCACGCCCCTGGCGATGATGCGGCAGGAGAAAACCGATGAGCGATCCCATTAAAACCCGCACCGTGGGTCACGTTCTTGAAGTCACCATCGACCGGCCAAAGGCAAACGCCATCGACCTCGCCACCAGCCGCATCATGGGGGATGTGTTCCAATCGTTTCGCGATGATCCCAATCTGCGCGTGGCGATCCTGACGGCGGCCAGCGAAAAGTTCTTTTGCCCCGGTTGGGACCTCAAAGCGGCCTCCGACGGGGATGCCGTCGATGGCGACTATGGCGTCGGCGGCTTTGGCGGCCTTCAGGAATTGCGCGACATGAACAAGCCAGTGATCTGCGCCGTGAACGGCATTTGCTGCGGCGGCGGTCTGGAAATCGCCTTATCCTGCGACATCATTCTGGCCGCCGACCACGCAACCTTCGCTCTGCCGGAAATCCGTTCAGGCACGGTGGCGGATGCCGCGTCGATCAAACTGCCAAAGCGTATTCCCTATCACATCGCCATGGAAATGCTGCTGACGGGCCGTTGGCTGGACGCGGAGGAAGCGCACCGCTGGGGCATGGTCAATCATGTGCATCCTGCCGATGACTTGATGTCCAAAGCCTGGGCAATGGCGGACCTTCTCGCTTCCGGACCGCCCTTGGTTTACGCTGCGATCAAAGAGGTGGTCCGAGATGCCGAAGACGCTAAATTCCAAGACGCGCTCAACCGCATCACCGGGCGGCAGTTGCGCACCGTCGATGTACTGTACGGTTCTGAAGACATGATGGAAGGCTTTAACGCCTTTGCAGAAAAGCGCGATCCCGTCTGGACGGGCCGGTAGCGTGCCGCTGACCCGTTTCTCACGAAGAGCGATCCGCGATGACAAAACCTGAACTGGGTGTCTGTTACTACCCCGAACATTGGGACGAAGCGCTGTGGGCGGACGATGCCCGACGCATGGCGGCCCTTGGCCTGACCTGGGTGCGCATTGCCGAGTTTGCCTGGAGCCGGATTGAACCTAAGCGCGGAACGTTCCAGTTCGACTGGCTTGACCGGGCGGTGGACGCCCTGTCCGGTGCTGGTTTGAAAGTCGTGATGTGTACCCCCACCGCGACGCCGCCCAAATGGTTGGTCAACGAGATGCCCGACATGGTGCCGGTGGACGCAGAGGGAAAACCGCGGGGTTTCGGCTCCCGCCGCCACTACGATTTCAGCCATGTCGGCTACCGCAAAGAAGCCGAGCGCATCACACGGATCGTTGCCGAACGCTACGGGCGGCACCCTGCAGTCCACGCCTGGCAGACGGATAATGAATATTCCTGCCACGGCACAACGCTGAGCTACAGCCAAGCGGCGCGGAACGGCTTTCAAGATTGGTTGGCACAAAAATACCAATCGCCAGACGCGCTGAACCGGGCTTGGGGGAATGTGTTCTGGTCCATGGAAGTTGGCGATTTCCGCGAGGTCGAGCTGCCCAACCTCACCGTGACCGAACCAAATCCGGCCCATGGTCTCGACTTTCGCCGCTACGCGTCTGACCAGGTGGTGGCCTTTAACCGAGCGCAAACGGCGATCATCCGCCCTTTGTCCCCCGGACGTCCGATCATCCACAACTTCATGGGCCGCACCCTCGATTTCGACCATTTCGACTGCGCCGCCGATCTCGATATCGCGTCTTGGGATTCCTACCCCATCGGTTTTCTGGAACAGTTTGGCCGCGATGCTGCATGGAAAAACTGGTACATGCGGGCGGGCGATCCTGACTTTCAAGCCTTTCACCACGATCTCTACCGCGCCTGCGGAAAAGAGCGCGATCTGCGCACCCAAGCAAAAGAAAAGGCGCCAGAACAAGCACGAGACCAAGCACGAGACGAAGCACGAGACCAGGAAGAAGGCCGCTGGTGGGTTATGGAACAGCAGCCTGGGCCGGTGAATTGGGCCCCTTGGAACCCTGATCCCCACCCCGGAATGGTGCGTTTGTGGAGCCACGAAGCCTTTGCCCACGGGGCGGAGGTGGTGAGCTATTTCCGGTGGCGGCAGGCGCCGTTCGCCCAAGAACAATTTCACGCAGCCCTCAATCGACCCGACAACACCCCCGACCGGGCCTATGGCGAGATCGAACAGCTGCAAGCCGACCTTGCATCGCTGCCTGCGGTGAAGACCGAACGCGCGAAAGTAGCGCTGATGGTGGACTATCCCGGCTTTTGGGCGCTGGAAACCCAGCCCCAAGGTGCCAATTTCGACGCCTTTCAATTGGTAATGGACTGGTATTCGGCGTTGCGTCAGTGGGGCCAATCCATCGACATCGTGCACCCCGGGTCTGATCTCGACGGCTACGCGCTCATCGCTGTTCCAACACTGCCCATCGTTCCCGACGGGTTGGCGGAACGCCTGAAGGCCAGCGGTGCGCACTGTGTCGTGGGTCCTCGGACCGGTTCGCGCACGCAACACCACCAAGTGCCCAACAATTTGCCGCCAGGGCCGCTTGCCCAGCTTCTGGGCGTGCGCGTGGTTCGGGTTGAGAGCGTCCGACCGGGTGTGTCTGTGCCGGTGAAAGGGGCAGGGGCTTTCCGTCGCTGGGCCGAGCAGGCCGAGGTCCTCGACGGGGCTGAAACCATATTGAATACACTGGAGCATCAACGTCCGGCCCTTGTTCAAAACGGCAGGTTTACAACGGTGCTCGGTTGGCCAGACGAGGCATTCTTGAAGACCATCATGCGTGACGCGCTGCGCCGCGCTCAACTTGAAACCTGGCAAACCGGCGATGATTTGCGGCTTCGTGACCGCGGTCCCCTGCGCACAATCGTCAACTACGGCCCAAAACTGCGCGATGCGGGCGATCTTATCGGGAAAGGCGACCGCGTTTTGGTGGGCGAGA
>JBCBCT010000154.1:0-4962 GCA_038530365.1 Pseudomonadota bacterium
TGGGGAGCGTGACATCATCATCCGACCACCTCCCAGGTTGTGGTGCGTTCTCCGGTGCTCGCGTCTTTCCCGTCTTTCAATTGAATGCCCTTCGACAGCAAATCATCGCGAATCCGGTCGGCCTCCGCCCAGTTTTTCGCTTTGATGTGCTCCAGCCGCTCCGCAACGATGGGAGCAACGTCAAAGCTGGTTTCCACCGGTTTGACGTCCAGACCCACAAGGGCGGCTGATGCCGTCAGACTGCGGCCATCCAATTGGGACAACGTGCGCACAATGGCGGTGCAGTCGAGATCATTGGCCAGCTCTTCAAGGAAGCCCGCGTGCACATCTTCGGCTTGTGCCTCCGGCGCTGCTTTGCGGCGCAGCTTTGCGATGATGTTTTCCGCTTCTTCCAGCCGGGTGACTGTCAGATCAATGGGTTCGCGGTAGTGGGTCATCAACATGGCGAGGCGCACGACGTTTCCCGGCCAGGACCGACCGCCGACTTTGGGCGTTTCCAAAAGTTCGTTGACGGTGTGGAAATTGCCCAGACTCTTCGACATCTTCTCGCCATCAGCCTGCAAAAAGCCGTTGTGCATCCACACATTGGCCATCGCATGAGAGCCGTGGCAGCAGCGTGATTGGGCAATTTCATTCTCATGATGCGGGAAAATAAGGTCGAGCCCACCGCAGTGAATGTCGAATGTCTGGCCAAGATACGCCTCGCTCATGGCAGAGCATTCGATGTGCCAGCCGGGGCGACCGTGGATGGTTTCTCCGTTGAAAACGCCATCCCAACCGGGCTCGGACGGTGTTGATTCCTTCCACAGAACAAAGTCTGCCGCGTCTTCCTTATGGGCCTCAACAGCCACACGGGCACCGGCCTTTTGGTCTTCCAGATTGCGCCCCGAAAGCGCGCCGTAGTCTTCCATGGAGCGGACCCGAAACAGCACTTCACGGCCCTGGCTTCCTGCGGCGACATAGGCATGGCCCTTGTCGAGCAGGGTCTGGATCATGGTGGACATATCCGGTTTGCCATCGCTACGGGGCAAGACGAACTCCGTCGCGCGGGGCTCCACCGTCGGCGGCAGGCAGCCCAGGGCGGCCATGTCATGTTGGTACTGTTGCGCCGTCTTTTCCGTGACCTCGCGAATGGCTTCGTTCAGGGATATGGTGCCCGCCGCAATCGCCTCGCCGTGGGTGTCCAGCGCCCGCGCATTAATCTTGTCGTCCACATCGGTGAGGTTGCGCACATAAGTGACGTGCTCTTCGCCAAACACGTGGCGCAACACCCGAAACAGAAGGTCAAACACCACCGCAGAGCGCGCATTGCCCACATGGGCGTAGTCATACACCGTGGGACCGCAGGTGTAGACACGCACATTGCTCGCATCGATGGGCGCGAACGGTTCCTTCGTGCGGGTGAGCGTGTTGTAGAGCGTAAGCTGGGGACGGCCTGACGGGGTCACGGTGTTTCTCTTCTTTCGTTCCCGGTTGCAGCGCGCCGTGGAGGCCAAAGCGCGCAGGGTTACCTGCCAGCCTAGACGTTCAAAAGAGTGGTGAATTTCGGGCGTGAACGACCAGACCAGCGATGACGCTAGCGAATAATATACGCGGTGCAGCAGCAGATGGCCGCTGGCAAAATAATCGCGAAGGTTTTGGTCTTGTTCATGATCGCCTTATCGGCGAGCGGTTGCCCGCCGTCAAGCGATGCTGCGTCAAAAAAGGCGCAGGATAAGCGTGAACGACAAAGTTGCCATAACGACCGCGATGATCGTATCGAGCACCCGCCAGGCCGAAGGCTTTTCAAACAACGGCGTGAGCCATCGCGCGCCATAGCCCAAACTGAAAAACCACACGAAGGAAGCAAGGCACGCGCCAACCGCAAAGGCGGCCCGATCCCAACCCGAATATTGTCCAGAAATGCCGCCCACCAGGACCACAGTGTCGAGATAGACGTGGGGGTTGAGAAGTGTGAAGGCGAGCAAGGTTGCCAAGGCTGATTTGAGCGTTCCGCCGCTCTTATCAGCCGCCGCCATGGCAGACGGTTTAAGCGCGCGCAGGCCCGCAAGGATCGCATAAGCCGCCAGAAAAAGCGCGCCGCCCAACGTCACCCAAAAAAGCAGATTTTGATTGCTGGAGACGATCGTGCCGAAGCCAGCTACGCCCACGAGGATGAGCGCCGCATCACAGAACGCCGCCACGAGGCATAAAATCAACACGTGTTGGCGCAGCAGGCCTTGGCGCAAAATGAAGGCGTTTTGCGCACCAATAGCGATAATGAGGCCACCACCAAGCACAAAGCCTGCAAAAGCAGCGGCAGCAATGGAAAACGACATAAAGGACGATCAAAAAAGGCTGGGTTGAGGGTCCGGCTCGTCGTTGGGCTTCGCCTTGGGGGAAGCGTGTCGGCGCGCCGGTTCGACGCGTTCCTGAACCTCGGGCCCACCATTTGCAACCTTGTTGACGGCGTCGCTTACCGGAATCACGCGGAAGAACAAATCGTCGGCAGGCGCCATCAGGTCCGCCACGTCGGAGGGGCCATTGTCGCGGCAGTTGAGCCAGCGCTCAAAGTCTTTGGGGTCAATGACCAAGGGCAGACGGTCGTGGATTTCGCTGAAGGATTCATTGGCGGCAGTTGTAAGAATACAGGCCGTGTCGAGTTCACTGCCGTCCGGTCCGGTCCACGTTTCCATGAGGCCGCCAAAGGCCACGATGGGGGGTGTGTTTGATCGCGTCGCGTCAACGCTTTGGCCACTTTTATCAGGGCTGGAAGCATCGTTTCGGTTATCGTTTGACGGCACCACCCAATAGGGCTGGCTCTTCTGCCCTTTGCCGAAACGCCGCCATTCGTAAAATCCGCTGGCAGGAATGAGCACGCGACGGTGGCGCATGGCGGCCCGAAAGGATGGTTTTTCCGCCGCCGTTTCCGAACGGGCGTTGAGGAGCAACGTGAATGCCTTTGGATCCTTCACCCAGCTTGGAAGCAGACCCCAGCGGGCAAGCAAAGCCTCGCGCGCCGCGTCATATCCGTTTCGCACAACCATAATCGGCTGGGTCGGGGCGATGTTGCGGCGGGGCGTCAGATCCGGGCCACGGTCGTCTTCCGTTGGGCGCAAGAGATTGAAGTACGCAAACAGCTCTTCCCAAGCGATGTCCAAACCGTATCGACCGCACATGATGAGACCTCCTCAAGCTCTGTCTGGACTTTTTCGCAACGCTGGTTGTGCCCTGTTGTGACCGTTTGGCCCGTGTTAGCAAAGGGCCCAGGTATTCAAGCTGGAACGCAGCGCTTCGTCCATGGCTCAACTCACTCCGGCATCTACGTCACATTCATCATCCTCATCGTCGACGCAAAAGGTCTCTCGCAGTTACCCTTCCTCACCCTTGATTGGCGTGTGCGCCGCCGTTTGGCGTGGCGATAAAGTTTTGCTTGTGCGCCGCGCCGCGCCGCCTTCTCAAGGTCTTTGGGCACAACCCGGCGGGCTGGTTGAGTTGGGGGAAACTCTGGAAGATGCCGTTATCCGCGAAGTCCAGGAGGAAACGCGGCTGGTCATCTCTGAGCCGAAATTCAACACGTATATCGATATCATTTTGCGGGACGATGCCGGTGCGGTTGAACGCCATTTTGTGCTGACGATGTTTGCAGCCTTCGCGCCCCCTGGTCTCGCGGTTGCGGGGGATGATGCGGCCGCTTTGGGCTGGTTTTCCCTCGACGACATGGCAGCCCTGCCGCTCACGGGCGACACGCGCAACCTGGTGGCCCGCAGCCGAACCGTGCTTGGACTCAGTGATTAACGCCACACAGCTTCACCGGGACGTGTTTGGACAGTGATCGACGGACTGCGACACGACACAACTGCCCATTTCATCACGGTCCGGGGTCGGTTCATGTTGCAGCTCGCCAAACTTTGTTTCTCATTTACCTTCGTCCTCGCCATCGCCTTCGCACCCGCCTTCACACACACGTTGTCCACGGTGGCTTCCGCCCAAGCCAGACAGATTGAAATTTGGAAACAACAGGGCTGGAAAACGGACTTTTCAAAAATGTCCGTCACACCGGGCAGCATTTTGAACGGTGGCCCTCCTCGAGACGGCATTCCCCCTATCGATTCGCCCCAATTCGTGCCGGTTGAAGGTCACGATGATCTGGACGACCGGGAGCCAGTCATCGGTCTGTCGATCAAGGGCGACCACCGCGCTTATCCGCTGCGCATTATGACGTGGCATGAAATCGTCAACGACGTTGTGGGGGGAAAGCCTGTCACCGTCACCTACTGCCCGCTGTGCAATGCGGCAATTGTATTTGAGGCAACACTGGATGGCGTGCGGATGGATTTTGGAACCACCGGCAAATTGAGAAAGTCCGACCTCATTATGTATGACCGCCAGTCCGACAGCTGGTGGCAACAGTTTACCGGCAAAGCCATTGCAGGCGCGATGTTGGGAAAAACGCTGGCGCTGGTGCCGGCGCGTCTGGAAAACTGGCGACAGTTTCGCGAGCGCCACCCGGATGGACGGGTCCTCGTCCCAAACAACCGCCGCCTGCGGGACTACGGGCGCAACCCCTACGTTTCCTACGACACCGCCGACCGGCCGTTTCTTTACCGCGGGGCCATGCCCAAGGGCATTGAACCCATGGAGCGGGTGGTTGTGGTTCGTCGGGCGGAGGCTGAGCCGTTGATCGTAAAGATGGCCCTCATCGCCAACAGCCAAAAGCGCACCATCGAAGGTCTGGCGTTTTCTTTTGAGGCCGGACAGGCATCGGCCCTCGACACGCCGAAAATCGCCAAAGGTCGGGATGTGGGGACTGTCACGGTCACAAAAGACGGGGCGCTGATGCCCTATGATGTGACCTTCGCCTTTGTCGCCCATGCGTTTCATCCCAACGTTGAAATTATGAAATAGGTTGGACGGTCAACGCTTACCGCTTGGCCGTTTCGCTGCAGCCCGCTAAACCCTGCTCATGGCAAACCGGCTTAC
>JBCBCT010000155.1:0-4957 GCA_038530365.1 Pseudomonadota bacterium
GCTCGCCACGCCAAACTCATCGAAGAAGTTCGCGCCGCCGGGGCTTCCATCCGTTTAATTGGTGATGGCGATGTCGCCGGTATCATCCATACGACGGACCCTGAGGAGACCGGGATCGACCTCTACATGGGCATCGGTGGCGCGCCGGAGGGCGTCCTCGCAGCTGCCGCGCTGCGTTGCACGGGCGGCCAAATGCAGGGTCGATTGATCCTCGATACGCCCGAAAAGGAAGAACGCGCCGCGCGCATGGGCGTAAAAGATCCCAAAAAAGCATATACCATGGAAGAAATGGCCTCCGGAGACGTCCTGTTCGCGGCAACCGGCGTCACAGATGGCAACATGCTCAAAGGCGTAAAATTCGGGCGCGAAGGCATAACAACCCACACGGTTGCCATGCGCTCCTCCTCCGGCACCATCCGCTGGATCGAAGGCTTGCACGTGGTCGGGGAAAAATTCGGGGCTTGAGGGGTCTGGTCCAGCTTTCGGAAATTTTCGGATGTGCCTTTAAGCTATCCGCAGTAGCTGGACGTGCCGACAGGGCGCCGGAAGCGTCTTACGTGAAGCACGCGCGTATACTTCGTCCTATGGTATGGCCAAAGCCGCCAAAATCAACGCGCAATGTGAATCGACATTCCTGACCATTGTGTTTGAACCGTGCGGCGGTGCGGCGTTCAAATCGGCCAAACCGTGCAAAGATGACCACGCAAAAAACTGTTTGTCCGCATCGGGCGTCCCGATGAGACCGGTTCGGTGCAATTCGGCAAGCGACTTTGCGAGCCACTCATAGGTGGACGGTCGCTCGTCCGAGGGTGCGGCGCTGGCGCGGCCATGGGGCCCGAACATGAGACGCCAAAGCCCATAGCTGTCCCGCGATAGACTGACATAGGCGTTGCCCAACGCGGTGAACCGCGCTTTGGCATCGTCCTGCGATTGGGCTTCGCTTTCAAATGGCATGGCCGCCTTAAACCGCTCGGCCAATAGGTCAAAGCCTGTTTTGGCGACTTGGCGCAGGAGCGCATCTTTGTCGTCAAAATGACGATAAACCGCGCCCGAAGAGACACCAAGCTCACGCGATACACTGCGCAAAGAAAGCGTCTCGATGGTTCCATTCCGTGCAGCATCGACCGCAAATGCAATCACGGCGTCACGCAGATTGCCATGGTGATGCTGGTTGTCAGGTTTTGTCTGGATCATGCATTTTTGTAAGCAGTGTTTACATATCGGTCAAGTTGCCGTATGTGATCATTGCTTACATGCAGCTGAGCGTAGAAACGAGCATCAAGATGAGCCCGAACCAAAACGAATTCACTGCCACGTCGCAAAAGGTTGCAACGTCGATTGGGGAGATCGCCGTCCATCAACGGGGTCGAGGCGCGCAAACGCTGGTGCTGTGGCCATCAATTTTCACGGATCATCGGATCTATGATGGCATTGTCAGCCGTCTGTCAGATCGTTTTCGGTTCATTTTGATCGACGGACCGGGCCATGGTGCGAGCATTGGCGACGACCGATCCTACACGGGGCAGGACTTTGCACGTGGGATGATCGACGTAATGGATGCGCTGGATATTGAACGTGCCACCGTTGGCGGCACCTCATGGGGTGGCATCACTGGAGCCGAGCTCGCCGTGGCCGCACCGGAACGTGTTGAGGCTGTTGTCCTGATGAACACGCCGATGACACTCGATAAGCGATCACCGGGGTTGAAAGCACGCATGATTTCCGCCGGTTCCCGATGGATGCTGTGGTCAAACCTATTTCGGGATGGTGTTGCCAGGAGCTTTTTCAGTGCGGCAACGTTGGAACGCCATGTCGAATATATGACCGCGTTTCACGCTATGCTGAAGGCCGCATCACCAAAGGAACTTTCCGCCGCCGTGCGCTCCGTCATGCTACAAGGCGAGCCGCTGATGCCGCGGCTGTCCACCATCACCGCACCCACACTCATACTCGCGGGCAAGCAAGATGAGATGTACCCGCTGTCCGTGCAGGAAGAGGCAGCCCGGCGTCTCCCCAACGGCCATTTTGAAACGGTCGACAGCAAACACATCTCGGTCGTTGATACGCCGGACGCTGTCGCAGGTGCTCTTTTGGCCTTCATGGACAAAGCAGTCAGTCCTTGACCGTTATACGCCGCGGGTTGGGCCTACGGGCGAGAACGCTTGAAACTGAGCGTGCGCGCAATCAACGTCCGCTGCGTTTCGCCCAATCACTCCAGCTCGATCACTTGGATCCGCTTGTCCTCGAACCCTAGGGCGATTTCGCCGCGTTTGAGTTCTAGGGCTGTGTTGCCGAACAGTTCTTTGCGCCAGCCTTTGAGGGCGGGGACGTTGGCGTTGTCGTCGGCGGCTATTTTTTCAAGATCGTCCGCCGTGGCGATGATTTTTGCGGCGACGCCATGTTCTTCGCACACCACTTTCAGCAGCACTTTCATCAGTTCGGCGGCGGCGCCGGTGCCTTCGGGGGAGCGCGGTGCGCGGGGGATCGGATCCAATTCGTTGTGCGGAACCGCCAATGCGGAGGCCACGGCATCGAGCAGGCCATCAACGTGTCGGGAGCGTTCAAACCCGTTCGGCAGGGCGCGAAGGCGTGACAGAGCCTTTTCATCTCCGGGATGTTGTTGGGCTATTTCATAGATCGCATCGTCTTTGATGACGCGGCCCCGCGGCACGTCGCGGCTGCGGGCTTCTTCCTCGCGCCATTGGGCAACGGCTTTCATGACGGCCAAATCACGGGGTTTGCGCACACGCATTTTCAAGCGGGTCCACGCCTTTTCCACGGGCAGATCATAGGTCTCCACCGAGGTGAGGATTTTCATCTCCTCGGCGACCCAATGGCTGCGGTTTTTGGCTTCCAGATCAGCCTGAAGGCTCGCATAGACGTCCCGAAGATGGGTGACATCGGCCAGCGCGTAGGCCAGCTGCTTATCCGTGAGCGGACGCCGCGACCAGTCGGTGAACCGAGAGGTCTTGTCGATCGCCGCACCGGTGATCCGCTGCACCAGCGCGTTGTACGCCACGCTATCGCCATAGCCGCAGACCATAGCCGCGACCTGGGTATCAAACAGCGGGGAGGGCAGCCGACCGCTGAGATTGTGGATGATCTCCACATCCTGGCGCGCCGCGTGAAAGACTTTGACCACCGATTCGTCCGTCATGAGATCGAAGAACGGTGTCAGGTCGAGCCCGTCGGCCATGGGGTCAATGATCGCCTCATCGTCCGGGCAGGCGACCTGGATGAGGCAAAGGATAGGCCAAAACGTCGTTTCGCGAAGAAATTCAGTATCAACAGTGATGAAGTCGTGATGCGCAAAATCCCGGCAGAGGTCCGCCAGGGCATCGGTCGTTTTAATAATTTTCATGCAGCGGTCATAACCATGAAAGCCCGTGGCCGCTACCGCAGAAGTGATACGAAAGCCGGGTAAATGGGTGTATTTTAGCGGTTTTCATCCCGTTTTCGGCCAATTTTTGCAAAGAACGCGGAGGTGCGAAGAAGGCCGACAAAACCGCCACGGTCTTCATTGGGCACGGCTTCCCTTGCGCGCATCCGCCAAAGTGTGACGAGGGCAAAGATCGTGTGCACCAGTCCGGTGAAGGCAAACAGGGATGTTGCTCCATAGGTGTCCAGCAAAAGCGATGCCGCCAGCGGACCGATGATCGCGCCGATGGCGTAAAAAAACATCAAGCCGGCAGCAAGGAGCACGAATTGGTCCGGCCGCGCGCGATCATTGGCGTGGGCGGCGGACAGGGAATAGAGCGGCAGGGAAAACGCGCCGAACATAAAGACGCCAACATAAACCAACCAAACGGTACTGCCCGCGACAAAGGTGATGAACAGGCTGGCCGTCAGCGCGCCGAAGGTGGACCCCACCAAAACATAGCGTCGGTCCATGCGGTCGGACAAAACCCCAAGGGGGTATTGCAGCAGCGCGCCTCCAACCACGCCAAGGGAAATGAAGGTGGCGACGCTGGACAGCGAAAGTCCAATGTCTTGCGCATAAAGCGGACCGATGAAGCGGAAGGCCGCGTTGGTAATGCCAATGGCGACGCAGCCCGCGCAGGCAATCGGCGAGATCGCCCAGATGGCCGGAATATCGAATTTCACGATGTCCGGCGCCTTAGGGCTGGACCGATCCCCCACCGCAACAGGCACCAGGGACAGGCTGATCATCACGGCCATGAGGCCAAAGAGAACGAAACCGTCGGTTCCAAACAACGGCATCATGAACTGCGCGCTGGACACTACAACGATGTCGATGACCCGGTAAATCGCCATGACTTTGCCGCGCACCGCATTTTGCAGCGAAGAGTTGAGCCAGCTTTCGATGGTGGTGAAGAGCCCGGAAAAGCAAACGCCGATCAAAAGGCGCATGACGGTCCACATGGTTGTGTCAACGACCAAGACCATCAACAGCGTGGCAGCGGCGGCTACAGAGGCAAGCGCGGCAAAGGTGCGGATGTGGCCCACCGAACGCAGCAAACGGGGAACCGTAATGCAGCCGATCAGAAAACCGACGAAATAGGCGGTGCCCATCCAGCCGATGGAGGCTGCGCTCATGCCTTCTTGTGCACCACGCACAGCGATGAGCGTGGAAAAAAGACCGTTTCCGCCCAGCAAAATGCCAGCGGCGATGAACAGTGGAATGAGAGGCCGAATGGCGGTCATGGAGCAGCAATCAGCGGAGCCGGAAATGGCCTGTTGCAGGGGGAAATCCCGCGTTATTTTTCTATCTAGACACAACGCGTGACCAAGTTTTGATCCAAAGCGACAAAATTCGCCCCTCCAGACCGTTTATCTGCACCATCGTCTCGGTGGTGGTTTGAGCCCCAGCGTCGTTCCGACCCCAACGATAAATGAAAGAATCCCTTGTGAAGCCCTTGGGAAGCCCTGGGAAAGCCCATGCTTTGCCGTCTCGTGAAATCCAAAGGTGTAGCCGAGCCTATAAAGCGTCAGCTTT
>JBCBCT010000156.1:0-4810 GCA_038530365.1 Pseudomonadota bacterium
TCGAGCGCGGCTTTGGCTTCCAGCAATTTTTCTTCTAGCGCGGTCACTGCGTCTGACTTCGCTTGGACACCACTTTCTGCCGCGATGCGACCGTTCAAGTCTTCCAGATCGCGGTGCACGTCTTCAAGTTGCTTGGCGAGCTTTGCCTTGCGGTCCGCACCCTCCCGGGCGTTGCGCTCCGCCTGTTGTTTATGGGCCCGAATGGAGGCGAGTTCTTGGGTGATCCCGGCCAGGTCCCTTTCGCCGGCGGCGAGGGCTGCGGTGGCTTTTTCGAGCGCCGCTTTGCTTTCCACCTCGCGGGCGGAACTGCCATCGGTTTCCCCGCGCAATTGCTGATCTTCGCGCTCCAGATGGGCGATGATGTCGCTGTTTTCGGCGATCATCTGTTCTTCGCGCGCAACATCCTGCAGCAATTGTTCGCGCCGGGCGGTCAGTTCACTTTGACGCCGTTTGCGGCGGCGCTCGTCTTCATCCATCTGGTTGCGCTCAATCACAAGGCGTTGGAGCGCGGCGGCTGCGCCCGCTTCGGTCTTCCGCAAATCCGGGAGTTTTGAGGCGATGATGGCCTGGGCTTTCGCAGCTTCCGTTTGGATCAATTGGGCTTCGGCAATGGCGATGGTGGTCTGTTGAAAGCCCGTATCGGCTTCCTTGGCGGCGGTTTTTGCGGCCACCCAGCGCAGATGCAGCAACGTTGCTTCGGCTGCCCGGATATCACCCGCCAACGCGCGGTAGCGGTTGGCCTGCCGAGCCTGACGTTTCAGGCTTTCAAGCTGGCTTTCCAACTGAGCAACCACATCTTCCAAACGGTCCAGATTGGCTTCGGCGGCCCGAAGGCGCAGTTCCGCCTCATGGCGTCTGGAATGGAGGCCTGAAATGCCCGCAGCCTCTTCCAGCAGCGCGCGGCGGGCTTGGGGTTTTGCGGAAATTAATTCTCCGATGCGTCCCTGGCCAATCATGGATGGGGACCGCGCGCCGGTGGACACATCGGCAAACAGCAGTTGCACGTCTTTGGCGCGGGCATCGCGCCCGTTGATGCGGTAGACGGAGCCCGCCTCCCGCTCGATACGGCGCGACACTTGGAGTTCGTCGGCGTCATTGAAAGCGGCGGGCGCTTTGCGGGTTTCATTGTCCAAAAACAACGCGACTTCCGCCGTGTTGCGCGCAGGCCGATTGCCGGAGCCTGAAAAGATCACGTCATCCATCGAAGAGGCGCGCATGTTCTTGTAGGAGTTTTCCCCCATGACCCAGCGCAGCGCTTCAACAAGATTAGACTTGCCACAGCCATTGGGGCCGACGACGCCCGTGAGGCCGCCTTCGATCACGAATTCGGTGGGTTCTACAAAGGATTTGAAGCCCAGAAGGCGCAGCTTATTGAATTCCATCGAGCCCCTATCGTGGAAGGCCGGCGAACGGCCCTCCCCATTCGGTCATCGAGGAAATTGTGTGCATGATGACCCCATTGGCAGACCCATGGTCTGCACTCTTGAGATCAGACTAGCATCATCAAAGGGCAGCTTCGATGGCCTTGGTGACGGTTTCCAGAGATGAATCCCCAAGTTTTTGGCCGTTGATAAACACGGTGGGGGTGGAGCGCACCTGAAAATCGTTCACGGCCTTGTTCCGGTCCTGCACCATTTGGGTCAGCAGTTCCTGATTTGACAGGCAGGTCTTGAACTCGTCTTCGCTCATACCGGCCAGTTTCGACAGGCGCAGAAGCTCCGGCACCGGGTTGCCGCGGCCAGCCCAGACGGGTTGGGTGGAAAACAGTGCATCGATCATCGGGTAGTAGCTGTTGTTGGGGGCACACATCGCCAGCATGAATGCGGCTTCACCGCGACGGTCGCCGTCAAACGGGAAGGGACGCAGGATATATTTCACTTTCCCGGTCTCAACATATTTCTTTTTCACTTCCGGCAGGATCTTCTCGTGGAAGGTCTTGCAATGGGGGCACGTCATGGACGCGTATTCCACCAGCGTAACCTTGGCATTCACATCGCCCAGAACTTGATCTTTCAATTGAAGCCCGGTGAAGAGATCGAAAGTGCCTTGTGCCAGCGCATCGCCTGCGGTTCGCAGCGCACCCAATGGTGTCAACAACGCAGCACCGGCGGCTGCCAGACCCAACGCTTTGCGGCGGCTGACAAGGAGATTGGCTTTAGAGGCGGGGCGGTTTGACATGTGTGATCCTCGATCTTCGGATTGCAATACTTTTTGCGTTTGAGCGCGGCGCATCGGCACGCTTCGTCTTGGGGAAGTGCTAGCGTGGCTTTTCGGCCAACGCTAGGCGCGGTCAATGACCGTTGGTCATATGTGTGTTATTGCCAGCCATGCTTTTGGCGACAGGGCTAGACGGATTCTCGTGTGATGACACCCTTACTTATCCTTGCCTGAACCATCGCTGAACACGCTTTGCCCCATTTTCAAAAGGGCAGCTTTCAAATCCGGATCGTCGATATGGGCCAGTTTTCGCTCCAAGTCCGCGGAGGGAATGGCACCGCGCGTTTGAAGATCTGCGCTCTTTGCTCGGTTGTCAGGACCTGTGTCGGGATCGATATCCCCCTGCTCAACGGCGATGCGGCCCACGGCCTCGAAGCCAAAAAAGCTGTTGACGCGGGCGCGGATTGCATCGGTGTCATGTTGCACGATCAGAGCCACGGCGGGTGCGCACGTTATGATCAACGTTGCAGGCTGGTACGCGTCTTCGGCGGAGGCCTTACGGGACCATTTCACCTCTTTCGGCCGTGACAGGCGGGAGCGGTTGCCGCCCACGATTTGCGGCCAATGGGCGATGAGATCGAGCGTCATGCCCGCGCGCTTGCGCATCACCGGGTCGAGCACCTTCGATGCCAGGGCGCCCACCGGCTTGGCGGCCCCATAGCCTTTCGGGCGCTTAGCCATTGCCCGACCCATCGCGTTGAGCCCCACGCGAGAAAAGCGGCCAGGCGGCTTGATTTCGTTGTCTGTCCGTCAAACGGTGCGCCCCATGGAATCAGCGTCTCAGCCTTTGCTCGATTGGTATGACCGGCACGCGCGGCGTTTGCCCTGGCGTGTACCGCCCGCAGACAGTCGAAATGGCGTCCGACCTGACCCTTACCACGTCTGGCTTTCGGAAGTCATGTTGCAGCAAACCACGGTGGCTGCGGTGAAGGCCTATTTTGAAGCCTTTCTGGCGCGGTGGCCGCGGTTGGAGGATCTGGCGGCGGCGTCACAAGAGGATGTTTTGAAAGCCTGGGCTGGGCTTGGATATTATTCGCGGGCCCGCAATCTGAAAAAATGTGCCGACACCGTCGTGCGGGAGTTCGGCGGCGCGTTTCCCCAAACCCAGGCCGAATTGAAAACCCTTCCGGGTATTGGCGACTACACATCGGCCTCCATCGCAGCCATTGCCTTTGGCGAGCGTGCGGCGGTGGTGGACGGCAATATCGAGCGGGTGATCACGCGTCTGTTGGCCGAAGAAACGCCGTTGCCTGCCGCCAAGACGCTGTGTCGCCAAGAGATGGACCGGTTGACGCCCGGAGATCGACCGGGGGATTTTGCGCAAGCAATGATGGATTTGGGTGCCACCATTTGCACCCCCAAACGTCCGGCCTGTGCCCTGTGTCCGCTGCGCCCAACGTGCCGTGGCCACGCCCTTGGCATTGCAGACACCCTGCCGCGCAAAGCCCCCAAAAAGGCAAAGCCGCTTCGGCGCGGCGCAGCCTTTGTGGCCATTCGCAAGGATGGTTCAGTCTGGTTGACCAAACGCGCCGATGCGGGACTGCTGGGCGGGATGAGCGGCCCGCCGACCTCCGATTGGTCCGCCGCGCAGGACGGCGCGACAGATGAGAGCGCAGCGCCTTTTGAAGCCGCTTGGCGCGATGTTGGGCGTATTCAACACACGTTCACCCATTTTCAATTGGAACTCGTGGTTTTCGTCGCCAAGGATGCCGCGCCGGTTGAGCCAGGGGACGGTTGGTGGAGTGCGCCGGGCAATCTTCCAGACGAGGCTTTGCCAACTGTCATGAAAAAGTCACTCAGCGCCGCCATTCCCGATGCTTTTAAACGCAAGCGCGCGCCCTAGGCGCCGACATTAAGGAAATCTCCATGGCAAAGCCCGACCACATCGTTTTCGACATCGGGCGGGTGCTTTTGTTTTGGGACGCGGAACTAATCTATCAAGAGATCATCCCGGACGTGGACGAACGGCGTTGGTTTTTGGCCAATGTGTGCACCCCGGCCTGGAACCTGGAGCAAGACCGAGGGCGGGATTGGGCGGAGGCCGAAGACCTTCTGATCGCGCAATTTCCGGACCAGACGGAGCGCATCAAAGCCTATCGCACCCATTGGGCGCGCAGCATTCCCCACACCGTGGCGGGTATGGAAATCTTATACGACCAGGTGCTTGCTGCGGGTTTCGACGTGACGTTGCTGACGAATTTTAACCAAGACACCTATCTGGAAGCTGAAGCGCTTTACCCGTTTTTGACCCGCGCGCGGGGGGAAACGGTGTCCGGGAGGGTGAAGATATTGAAACCTGACGCAGCGATCTATGCGCATCACACCGAAACTTTTGATCTTGATCCCGCAGCCACGGTGTTCATCGATGACAGCGCCAAAAATGTGGACGGCGCAAAGGCGTTTGGCTGGGACGCCATCCTGTTCACCGATGCGGACGCGCTGCGCCAAGCGTTGGCAGCCCGCGGGGTTTTGCTGGCCTAACGCGTTAGACGCTTCGCCTAGGCGGCGGTGCCCAGGCTTGCCCGGTAGGTTGCGCGCAGATCGTCAATCACGATCAGTTTGCCATCGCGCTCGACGTGCCAAAACGTCCAGC
>JBCBCT010000157.1:0-4810 GCA_038530365.1 Pseudomonadota bacterium
CAGCATCGCTGATCGCCGATGACAAAACACCCTATCGCTTCCGTGACGCGTCGCCGTGGCGGCATTGTGGCAAGAGGAGCGGGCTCGCTGTGCTGGTGAATGTTGCGCCAAAGAGTTGCGCATGGTCCGTGGGTTATCGCTTTCGGTTGCCCATGCCAGCTGCAAAACTGACAGATGCCGAGTGACTCCATTCCGCCGCGTTTACTTGAACTGCGTCTGCGGGCAACGATATGGGCCGTAACGAATCCCCCTTTTTCAGTGCCGCGAGCGTTTCATGTCTAAGACCCCGTCCATTTCCTTTTCCGCCGAGATGCCCGCCGAAAATGGTGTACTCGTCCTCTTCACCAACGCTGCCAAAACCCTGGGCGCTCAAGCTGCGGCCCTTAACGCCGAAGAGCGGCTGACCAAGGCCATGGACGCGGCAGAGTTTAAGGCTGGATTGGCCAAATCCCTGTCTCTGGTTACGCCGCAGGGCACCGACTACGACCGCATTGTGCTTATAGGAACGGGGAAAAAACCGTTGACCGAGTTTGATTTTCTCAAACTCGGCGGCGCGGCCATGACAGCTGTAGGCGCAGCAAAGATGGCCACGGTGCTATTTGATATGCCCGCCCCTGAAGAAGGGGGCGTCGCAACAACCGTGAAAAACACGTCCGATTTTGCCCAGGGCATGACCCTCGCGTCGTACCGCTTCACGAAATACAAAACATCCAAAAAAGGCGACGACGAAGACCAGGACCCGAAGGACAAAGATGAGAAAAAGGCCGCAGCGAAGATCACGATCGTAACCCCAGACGCTGAAGCCGCATCCAGCCTGTGGGACGCTCAACGGGGTGTTGCCAACGGCGTGATGCTGGCGCGGGATTTGGTGAATGAACCCGCCAACGTGCTTACCCCCAAAGAGTTCGCAAAACGCGCCAAAAAGCTCGAAAAACTCGGTTGCGACGTTGAAATCCTTGATGAAAAGGACATGAAAAAGCTTAAAATGGCGACGCTTTTGGGCGTTTCCCGAGGGTCTCGCAACCCACCGCGCATGGCCATTATCCACTGGAACGGTGGCAAAAAGGGTGAGCAACCGGTGGCATTCGTTGGCAAAGGCGTGACCTTCGATACCGGCGGCATTTCGCTGAAACCCGCCGGTGGCATGGAAGACATGAAGGGCGATATGGGCGGAGCGGCAGCCGTCACCGGCCTCATGCATGCCCTGGCCGCCCGCAAAGCAAAAGCCAACGTCATTGGCGTCATCGCGCTGGTTGAAAACATGCCCGATGGCGACGCGCAGCGCCCCGGTGATATTGTCACCTCCATGTCTGGTCAGACCGTGGAAGTCTTAAACACAGACGCTGAAGGCCGCCTCATACTGGCAGACGCCCTTTGGCACACCAAAGAAGCCTTTGCTCCAAAATTCATGGTCAATTTGGCAACATTGACCGGCGCAATTCTTGTGGCGCTGGGCAATCACCACGCCGGTCTGTTTTCAAACGATGATGATCTGTCCGAGCAAATCACCACCGCCGGATTGGCAACTCAGGAGAAAGTGTGGCGCATGCCGCTGGGGCCGGAATACGACAAGATGATCGATTCCAAAAACGCGGACATGAAAAATATTGGCGGTCGTTTTGCCGGTTCCATCACCGCAGGCCAGTTCCTCAAACGCTTTGTTGGTGACACACCATGGGCCCACCTTGATGTTGCGGGCACCGCCATGGGCTCACCGCAAAACGAAATCAGCAAAAGCTGGGCGTCCGGTTTCGGCGTCCGTCTGTTGGACCGTTTGGTGGCGGACAATTACGAAGGGTAAGGCGCAAACGCCGCGTGGCATCTGCAGCGGGTAGGGCGTCTGAGCACCTGGGCGCCCAGCCCACTTGGTCCGTTTCAAAGATCAACGACTGTTTGCCGGGGTTGTGCATCGCCGCATCCACCGACCGAGCACCGTAAGCGACCCTGCCGCCAGAGGATCCCATGACCGAAATCGTGTTCTACCACCTCACCGAAAGCCGTATGGAAGACGCGCTGCCGAGCTTAGTGGAAAAATGTCGCGAACGGGATTGGAATGTCATCGTTGAGGCAGAGCGGGTGGAGACGTCGCAATCCCTCGATCAGCATTTGTGGTCGTACCGACCGGAGAGCTTTTTGCCCCATGCCATCGCCTCGGGTGATGAAACTGAAAACGCCGCGCAACCCATCTTACTTACCCATAATGTTGAAATCGTTGCACAAAATCCAAACACTGCGCAGGCTCGGTTTTGCATCGGGGGTGCCGAACCGCTTGGTACGGACGCCGCGGGTGCGAAAATCATCGAGCCGTTTGAGCGGGTGATGATCCTTTTTGATGGTGACGACGAGGATGCCGTTGCGAAAGCCCGCGACCACTGGAAAGCCCTCAAGGCTCTCGGCCATGGGATCAGCTATTGGCAGCAAGAGGACGGGCGCTGGGCAAAAAAGGCCTAGATTTCACCAAAAACCGCGCACCTATTCCAGAGCCGCACCGTCGGTGGCACCAGACGAAAGCCGCCGTAACAGACCTGTTGAAACTGTGATACGCCCTAGACCCTAAACGCACCGTCATGGACGTTGGGAGGGATAAAGGTGGAACGCAAGGATCGCATTGATGCGGTTGGAGCCTTTTGGCTCGTCTCGTTTTCGGCTCTGTTGGGTCTCAATCAAGTCTTGGTCAAAGTGATGAATGGCGCCCTACAACCGGTTTTTCAGGCGGGCCTGCGCTCGGCCCTGGCGCTGCCGGTCGTTCTTCTCTTGGCCTATTTCCTGCGCTCAAAACTGACCATTCGAGACGGCAGCCTCCCCGGCGGCGTCCTGTGCGGCTTGTTGTTTGCAGGGGAGTTCATTCTTCTCTTCCTGGCCCTTGATTACACAACCGTCGCCCGCACCTCGATTTTCTTCTACACCATGCCTTTTTGGGTCGCGCTGGCGGCACATTTCCTCATTCCGGGGGAACGCCTGACGGCTATTCGAAGCCTCGGCCTTGCTTTAGCCATGGCCGGAGTTGTTTTGGCGCTGCTTGATCAATCTGCTCCGGCTTCGCCCTACGCCTTTTGGGGCGACATCATGTGCTTGATAGGCGCGATGATGTGGGCCGGGATCGCTCTATCAGCGCGGCTGACAAACCTTTCTCGGTCTACGCCCTTCATGCAGCTCGTCTATCAACTGGCAGTATCAGCGCCCGTCGTGCTGTTGGTGGCGCTGTTTTTCGGCCCTTTGATCCGTGAGTTTCAGCCTCACCACGCAGCCATTTTCTCTTTTCAGGTGATCGTCATCGTCAGTCTTGGCTTTGCCGGCTGGTTCTGGTTGCTGGCCAAATACCCTGCGTCCGACATGGCCAGTTTTGGGTTTCTGGCCCCCGTGTTCGGTGTGCTCTTTGGTTGGCTTATCCTCCAGGAGCCGGTGGGCATTCGATTGGTCGTCGCCCTGACCCTCGTTGCGGTTGGGATTGTTTTGGTGAACCGAAAGCCAAAAGCACGGGCTGAAGTTCGAAAGGCAAGGGCGTGACCAACATCGCATCCTCCAAAGTTGGCCAAGACGAAACCGAGCAAGACGAGACCGAGTTTGACAGCGCCTATTCTTGGGGCCGTTTGGCACTTTCCCTCGTTATAGCCACCGTCGGAAATGCGGGCATGTGGGCGGTTATTTTGTTGCTCCCCGCCGTTCAGGCGGAGTTCGGTGTCCCCAGGGCCGATGCGACCTTGCCCTACACGCTGACCATGATCGGATTTGCCATTGGCAATCTGGTGATCGGCCGCGCCGTTGATCGCTACGGGATTGCGGTTGCCCTCATTGGTGCTGCGATCATCTGCGGGGCGGGTTATTTCCTCGTTGCCCTCGCGCCCACCATGGTTTTGGTCACAGTGCTGCATTTTCTGATCGGCCTGGGCACCGCAGCTTGTTTTGGTCCTCTCATCGCTGACATTTCCCTCTGGTTCATGACCCGCCGCGGCATTGCGGTCGCCATTGCGGCCTGCGGGAATTATCTGTCCGGCGCGATCTGGCCCTTCATTCTCACACCCATTCTGGCCAGCCACGGCTGGCGCGGCGCTTATGTTGTGCTGGGCATCGCGACCTTGGCGGTCATGGTGCCTTTGTCGCTGTTTCTCACTCGGCGCATTTCCGACACCATGACTGCGAAGGCCGATGCGGTATCGGCGATCGCAGCTGGAGCAAGCGGCCTCTCTCCCAAGGCGCTGCAATGGCTCTTGGCATTGGCGGGCGTGGCGTGTTGCGTTGCGATGTCGATGCCACAAGTTCACATCGTCGCTTTGTGCATCGATTTGGGCTACGGACCGGCGGTGGGTGGGCAAATGCTCTCGATCATGTTGATCGGCGGCGTCATTTCGAGGCTCATTTCTGGCATGATCGCGGACCGTGTAGGCGGCCTGACAACGCTGCTGATCGGCTCAAGTGCGCAGTGCATAGCTTTGTTTCTCTATCTGCCGTTTGAGGGACTGACCTCGCTCTACGTTGTCAGCCTCATTTTTGGCCTGTCCCAGGGTGGCATCGTCCCGTCCTACGCCATCATCGTGCGCGAATTGATGCCCGCGCGGGAAGCCGGAGCCCGGGTCGGTTTCGTGATTATGGCAACCATTTTGGGCATGGCGCTGGGCGGTTGGATGTCCGGCGCAATATACGATGCCGCGCAAAGCTACACCCTGGCGTTTTGGAATGGCATTGCCTGGAATTTCCTCAACATTGCCATAGCAGGCTGGCTTTTGTGGAAGGTGCGGGGCGCGCAACGCTTGGCCTCCGACGCCGTCGCGTCCTGACGGTTCGATTGGGAACACCGCTCCCCCTTGCCAAG
>JBCBCT010000158.1:0-4695 GCA_038530365.1 Pseudomonadota bacterium
GCAAAAGGTTGTCCGACGAGGGACTTTCAGTGGTCAGCCCGTAGCTTGCCGCGATACGGATCAACAGGTCTTGTGCCAGATCATGGCGGTATGCGCCGCTCAAATTCAGGGTCGGGACCCGATTGTTCGCATCGCTAAAGAAGGTCTGATAGCCAAGGGAGGCTTCGCCCCGCAATTCGTGGAGCGCCCAGTTGGAGCGCACGGAGACGGCCGCATCGGTTTGCGAAAACGCGCTGCCCTGCCCGCCTGCAGAAGCATCGGCATTAGACGTGTAACCGAACGTTTGGGTCAGTGTCGGGAACCAGTCAAATGTGCCCGTGCGAATACCGATGACCGCGTAAGGGTCCGCCTCTGCGGGGGTTCGTGTCCGTTCGATGGGGGCGACCCGTTGGTTTGCAAGCGGCGTGATCTCACCATCCACGCCTGGGGCTCCCACCGGCTGGGCGCGGCGGGCACGGCTGTTGCCGTCTTCGCGCGCCTGCTGTTGCGTTTGGGTGGAACCGGTCAGCTGTCCTCGGTTCAAAGCCGGGTCGCGGCCCAATCGGCCAGCCTGTCCCTGCCGTCCCCCTCCATTGGTAGTGGTGTTTGACGAACCGGCGGCATCACGGGCCCGGCGATTTCGCGAGGCATCATTCGTCCTGTCAGGGTCAGCCCCGTCGTTGGCACTGTTATCAATCGGTGTGTCGAAGGTGACGCTTTGCCGTGGGCGGACGACATCAGGCTGTTGACGGTCATCAATCCCGTCAAGGTTCTCATCCACCAGCGGCACGTCACCATCGAGCCCCCGCCGCAATTCCGGCAACGCATCAGCGGCCCCATTGGCGTCTTGCGCTTGGGCGGACTGCGTAGCGAAAAGAGAGGAACACGGCAGGGCACAGCAAACCGCCAGCCCCATTGCCAATCGGCGGACGGACGTGGCGCGGTCGCGCTGCTGAGGAGATCGCCAAATCATCGTGCTACGCTGCCGCCGCCTGACCGAACTGTTCAAAGATATCAAAGCTACGTCTGCGCCCCAAAAGCGAACGAGACCGAGCAAGACCGAATAGGCCCGGTTGGATTCGGCAAGGTGCCGGAATGCCCACAAACCCGTCGCGCCTGCACAAAATTTCACTTAGCAAACGGTAAAGGAGCGTAGTTAACGCTTTCTTTCCCGCAGACTGCCTTTGCCAAAAACAGACGGGCTTTGCCAAAAGGGAAAGGCGCGCGCTTCGCCTGCAAAAACCGTCCTTTTGAGCATCGCAGTTCGCTTTATCTGCTGCAGGAAAGGCGCTAAAGCCGACCTATGCTTGATACCCCAAAATCCATCGACCCCGTTGCCTCTGCCGTTCGGACACTGGAGACGGAAATTGCTGGCCTCACCGCGCTCAAGTGCGCGCTTGAAAACGAACTGTCTGAGCCTCTGAAGCAGGCCGTCACGACCCTGGGCCAGATTTCCGGCCGGGTTATCGTCACCGGTGTCGGGAAAAGCGGCCACATCGCAACCAAGATCGCGGCCACTTTGGCTTCCACGGGCACGCCGGCGTTCTTCGTGCACCCATCGGAGGCCAACCACGGCGATCTGGGCATGATCGCCCGGGACGATGCCATCATCGCCATCTCGTGGTCCGGTGAAACGACGGAACTCCACGGCACACTGAACTACTCCCAGCGCTTTTCCATTCCCCTCATCGCAATCACATCCAACGGCGCCTCCACTCTGGCCAACCAGGCGGATATTGTTCTTGCGCTGCCGAAGGAAAAAGAGGCCTGCCCCAACAACCTCGCGCCCACCACATCCTCCGTGATGCAGCTTTGTTTGCTCGACGCCGTTGCGGTGGCGCTGCTTGAAAGCCGAAATTTCAGCCCAGCCGATTTCGGCATCTACCATCCCGGCGGCCAGCTTGGGGCAAAGCTCACCCGGGTCGGTGAAATCATGCACACCGGAGAGCGCGTTCCGCTCATCGCATCAGGGAGCCTGATGACCGAAGCCATCATGCAAATTTCGGAAAAAGGCTTCGGCTGCGTGGGCGTTGTTAAAGAAGACCAACTGATCGGAATCGTCACCGATGGCGACCTCCGCCGCCACCTTTCCATCAATCTGCTGGGCGAAACCGTCGACACGGTGATGAACCCAAATCCAAAAACAGTGAGCGAAACCATGCTCGCTTCCAAGGCGTTGGAAATGCTCAATGCCCAAAAGATTTCAACGCTGATGGTGGCGCGGGACGGCCGTGCCGTGGGCATTCTCCATCTCCATGATTTGCTACGCCTTGGGGTTGCATAGACCAAACCAGCGCAGCCATAGCGTGTTGAAAATGCACACTTTCAGACCTATATCTGTGTAAACACTGGAGATCCTTATGGAATTTGGTTCCTCAGACCTGGGACTGGGAATTTTCGAATACGTCGTTCTCGCCTTCGTCTTCTTCGCAGTCATCTTCATTTTCTTGATGGTGAAAGTGGTGCCGCAGGGGTTCCACCACACCGTGGAGCGGTTTGGACGCTACGACCGCACGCTGACGCCGGGGCTGAATTTCATCATCCCGTTTTTTGAATCTATCGGCAGCAAGATGAACATGATGGAGCAGGTGTTGGACGTGCCCACCCAGGAGGTGATCACCCGCGATAACGCCACCTGTAGCGTCGATGGCGTCACGTTCTTTCAGGTGCTGGACGCCTCAAAAGCCTCCTACAAGGTAAGCGATCTGGAACTGTCCATCCTCAACCTCACGATGACCAACCTGCGCACCGTGATGGGCTCCATGGACCTAGACGAGCTGTTGTCCAAGCGCGATGAAATCAACGCCCGCATCTTGCATGTGGTGGACGATGCCGTGTCCCCCTGGGGCATTAAAATGACCCGCATCGAGGTCAAAGACATCAACCCGCCCACCAACATCGTGGACGCCATGGCCCGTCAGATGAAGGCGGAACGAGAAAAACGTGCGCAGGTGTTGGAAGCGGAAGGCGAGCGTCAGGCTGCCATCCTGCGCGCAGAAGGCGAAAAGCAATCGCTCATTTTGGAAGCTGAGGGTCAGAAAGAAGCCGCTTTCCGCGATGCGGAGGCCCGTGAGCGCATGGCCCAGGCGGAAGCCGAAGCCACCCGCATGGTGTCCAAAGCCATTGGCGATGGAAACAGCCAGGCGATCAACTATTTTGTCGCCCAAAAATACACCGAGGCCCTGAAATCCATCGGCACTGCGGACAACCAAAAAGTCATCATGATGCCGATGGAAGCCACCGCCCTTATCGGCTCTCTCGGCGGCGTCACAGAGATTGCCAAAGCCGCGTTTGGAAACGGCAGCGCGCCGGATGATCCGGGCCCCTGGGACGCAACACAGCGCAAAGCCAATGGCCGTTCCGACACGACACACACCGATTCTCCTCCCAAGAGCTAGGAGCGCGCCATGATTGCCAGTGCTGTTTCCAATCTGGGCCCCTGGTCATGGGTGTTTCTGGGCTTCCTGATGTTGGGTCTTGAGATGATCGTGCCAGGCATTTTGCTGATGTGGTTTGGCTTTGCTGCCCTCATTATCGGCGGCTTGTCTCTGCTTGCGTTTACGGACGTGGCTACCTGGAGTTGGCAGGTTCAGATCATTGCTTATTGTGTTTTGTCAGGTGCCCTCGCCTACACAGGAACCCGTCTTTTCCCCTCATCGGGAAAGTCAGTACCGGACAACGGATTGGAAGACACGCTCAGCCGATTCCATGGCGCACAGACAGAACTGTTAGACACCGACGGCGATGTTGACCGCGTGAGATTGGGAGACACAGTTTGGCGTGTTCGCAAAACGGGGCACACGGCGGGCACAAAGGTGCGCGTGATCAAAGATGAAGACGGTTTGCTGATCGTCGAAGCGCTGGACTGATCGGCGCTTCGTCCGACAGTGTCATCAACCCGCGCAGGCTATGCTCGACGATGCACCAGCCAAGCCAAAGGCGACATCGCTACCAGACAGGCCATAAACAGCAAACCTTGAGCCAAAAGCGTACCGACGAAGGTCGGTCCATAAAACAACCACGTGAGGCTTGGCCACAAGACCTGCACCGCCACAGTCAAAATGGCCGCCAGCCCTAGCGAGAGTCGCACCGGCCCGCCGCGCCACGCGCTCAATCCAAGACACAAAAAGGCGGGAAGCAGCCAGAGAGCGGGGCCAACTTCACCGATAAGCCACAGCAAACGATCCACGGTGAGTCGGTTCGTGCCCTAGACCCAGCCGCACAATTCACGGCGCACAATGTGCTCAATCAGATCCATTCCCTGCGGGCCATCGTTCAGGCAGGGGATGTGGCTGAAATGCTCGCCGCCATTGTCCTCAAACTCTTCGCGAACTTCGCCGTTGATCTCTTCCAGGGTTTCCAGACAATCCGACGAGAAGCCCGGATTGATCACGCAAATGCGCTTAACCCCATCATGGGCAAGTTTTTCGACCGTTTTATCGGTGTAGGGCTGAAGCCATTCCTGAGGGCCAAAACGAGACTGAAACGTGGAGATCAAAAAGCCATCGTCCCACCCCATCCGCTCTTTCAAAAGACGGGACGTCTTCAGGCAATGGCAATGGTACGGGTCACCCTTTTCGAAATACGCCTTGGGAATGCCGTGATAGGAGGCCACTATGTGTTCGGGCTTAAAATCGAGCGCTTGCAAATGCTGATCGATCGATTGCGCCAACGCTTCGATATAGGCCGGATCATCATGGTAGGGCGGAACGGTCC
>JBCBCT010000159.1:0-4590 GCA_038530365.1 Pseudomonadota bacterium
ATAAAACATGCGGCCGGTGAACGTGAATTTGCTGCCCGCGGGCAAAAACGTGCGGTCGAACAGCTTGTTGATATCGGCTGCGCCGCGCTGGCGGTTGATCGCCGTGCCTTTGCGGCTGACTTGCTGAACAGCGGTGATGGCGACAGCGTCATCAAGCTCCAAACGGCCCTGGGCGCCGACGGAACCATCGGTGTGCTCGACATGGCCAAAGACACGCTTGCAAAAGGTGTCATCTTGCGAATGGCGGCTGCGCAGGGCGCCTTTGAGGGAACTCACCGGGATGATGTATTGGCCGTTCACCCCCGTTGCCAGCAGGCGTTGCTGCTTTTGAACGTGTTGGCCATCCGCCCCATCAAGGGTTTCAACATCGACATGCTCGGTCCCCTGCCCCACCGAAATTTCGGTTTGGCTGACAATGTCGGCTTTAAAATCGATGCGGTTAATCAGCATGGGGCGCTTTCGAATTCTATGATGTTTCCGCTCCCGGATTTGAAGCTCCGACCAAGCGGATCGACCATGATTTCGCCAAAGCCGTTTTCCGGGAGGAACGGGCAGTTTTCCCAATTAAGCGCCGCAGGTTCTTTCGTGCCAAGGCCCGCCTGGGCCGCAACCGGCAGCCCTGATTTCAAGATCGCATTCACACGTTCCGTAAAGGCTGTCCGTGCCTCTTGCGGCACATGGAACACGAAGACGGAGCCGGCTTTCGTAAGCAGCCAGGGCTTATAGTGGGGGCCGGACGAAAAACGCAGGGCCTGGTAGCCACCGCGCACGTCCTGTTCCGCAAAAACCGTTTTTAGGCGAATGTTAGGACCAAACACGGTTTCAAAATAAGCCGCATAGCCTGCAAGGACGTTGCCGGTTGAAGCCGTGGCGTAGTCATGCATGATGGCCGCAGATCGCAGGACAAGGGCTATCGTCAGGTCTCCTTCGCCGTCGCTTTGCCACGCGGTTTGTGGCGCATTGCCGATGTGGGTGAAGGTGCCGAGCGTTTTCAGTTTTCCGAATGTGGGGCGATTGGCCTGCGCTCGCTGGATGAGCGCAAGCACCTCAGCAAGTTTGGGCCCATAAATGCGAAACGACCACCGCACATCCCGCCCAGCGTCTTTGTCTTTGTTGTTGCCTGAGGTCTTCGGCAATTTGGAATTGACCAAAAACAGTTTGCCGCCAGAATCGTCCATCGATGCTGCGCCGGTTTTCTCGTCAATGGCTGTGCGCGTTGCGCTCATATCGGCAAGATCGGGGGACAGGGAGAGGCGCGCCTTAGTCAGCGCTTTTTTGACAGCCTCCCGTTGTGCAGTCTTCCAATCCGACTGCAACTTTGGCGGTGTCAGAACCACCGACGGCGGGTTTTTGATCTTTTTGGACAGCAGCGGCGTGCCGGCACAATGGGCGAGATCGAGGACGGGGCCGCCTTCGTAGTAAGCCAGCGAAAGCGGAAGCGCTGCGCACATCGTTTTGCCTTTTTCGAACGCGCCCGTTTCCGGGTTTACCGGCGCACAAAACGCGTGGGTGATCCGCGCGGCGCTCAAGATTGCTTTATCGTCATCTGCGAGCCCCGGCAGCGCTTCGAACAGAGCTGCTTTGATCGTTCCGCCGCTGATGACCGTACCACCAGATAGTGCGTTGCCGGCTTCCCGAACGGTATCCAGCAAGAATGGGCCGTGGAGTTGTAGCGCGATGTCGGCATATTCCGACGTTGCATCCGGTTGGCTGAATTGGAACACCGATGCGGCGGGCCCCTTGGCTTCTACTAGCCTTACCGTGGGTTGGCCTGCGATGCGCCCGAAGCCTGCCGATTTCGAGCTGCCGAGGGCGGTGATGGGACGCAAAGCAAGATCGATCAGTTCACGGCAACGGTCCGCATCCATGCCCTGCGGCAGGGTGATGGTCATAGCAAAGGGAAATTCCTGGCCGTGGACGCCGGCCATGCTGGTGAATTGCAACTGTGCCTCATCCGACGCTCCGGTCACATCGTCGATTTTAACGCGCGTCTTGACCTCTTGGCTTTCTTCGCTTGGCATCTCAGTGCATGCCAAATCTGAAAAAACCGCCTTGCGGGCCTTTGGCTCCAGGGACGCTTTGACCGTTCCAAGATCGGTCATCGCCGAACCGTCGGAAACATCGCCACTGCCGACACCAAACAGGCCGAACAACGCGGTCCTAATAGTTTCGCTGTCCTCACCCAGCAGTTTGAAATCGCAGAGCCGCGCCATGGAATAAAGACTGTCGCGCAACACGCCGCGCATCAGGCTTTCGGGAAACACGTAGGCTCCGTCTGCGTTGCGCATCATGCTGGCGTCCGTGAGCAAGTCGCCTTCATCGCGATTGCCGGTGAGGAATGGGGCCTTCACCTTCAGGGTGACTTCGACGACTTGGCTCATGCTGCGGTGGCCTGCTTGAAGCTGTCAGATCCCCCGTCTGAAGCATCTTCCACAAAACGAGGCTTAAAGGGGCAGACAAAACCGTTCAGATAGCTACGCCATGACAGGCCGATGTCGAGGCGGTCCGTTGCGAAAAATGGCTGGGACAGCAGAGCGAGCGTTTCCTCCACCTGTTCATCGGTGGCACCGGCGAGGCGTCTGAGCTCATTGGCAATGTAGTCGCGTTCCGACAATTTTCCCGCGTTGCTTGAAGCGTCGGGCTCGGCCGTTGCGGCCTGTTTGCGCAGGCCCCGCAGGAGGGTGTTGCCTTGGCTTGCGGGTAAGTCTGTGTCGAGGGCGCGTAGGCCGTTCCAGACATCGGCAAAGGTTCCCTCCTGCCCCAGGCTCGATGGATCGAAGGCCAGGGACTGGCCGTCTCCGGCTTTGAAGCCTCGGGCGCGCAGGCCGGTGATATCGTCGCCGGGAACGTCCACCGCTTCGGCAATGCCGATGGAAAAGACGTTTTCCGTTTTGCTGAGGCTCTTGGCGTCATCCGCCAGGTTCTCCGCCATGGCTTTGAGGGAGCGGATGGGCGTTTTGACGTTGGCAAAGGCAAGGCCGACGCTGTGGGTTAGAGTTTCCGATTTGCCATCTGGCCAGTCGATGCGGAATTTGCATAACGCCTGTTCAATTACCGCCACGGTTTCAAACGCGCGCCACGCGGGCATGGCGATGGCCACCTCGTCTCCACCCCAAAGCAGGATTTCCAAGCGCAACCGTTCCGGCCACCGGGCCGCATCCTTGCTGGTGACGTCTGGTGTTTTCGGTGCGATGAGATCATTGCTGGCCGCGTCGAGCGCATCGGCTGGCGCAGCCCAATTGAGGAGATGCACCAGCATATTGGCCTGGTGGGTGCGCACTTGCTGGCTGAACGCGCGGCGTTCGTCGATGGAGTTCCGCGCCAGATTTTTCCCAAAACTGTTGCCGTCGAGATAGAGCACGGCGATTTTGTTGCTGATTGCGCCCGGCAGGTTTTGCAGCGCGGCGCTATCGCCTTGAAACTCTTGTTCCGGATCCGGCGGCAAAACCGAGAGGTCTTGCAGCGATTGGCTGAACGGCAGCGTTTCCAGCCGTTTTAGAACGGCAACGCGGCGCGGGTCGGTGGCGTCGTCCAAGATGTGCTTGAAAAAGTCGCTCTTGCGCTCCCGGCCAAAGGTGCGGCGGGCCAGCACGGCGGACCCGACGGGCGTGGTGCGGTCGGTTTCCACGGCCGGGCTTTTTCCGTCCAACTGGCAGACGATAGACTTTGTCGGCTTTTTCCCTTCGGCAAGGGGCGTGAACGTGTGAAAGCTGGCCTGGCGGTATTGGTCCATGGCGATCTGCGCATCGAGCAGCGCGAGGGCATTGACCTCGCCGGACTGTTGGAACCCATCCCCGACAAACAAGCCCTGGATGTCTTTGGGCACCGCGGCCACGGCAAATCTCACGGTATTGAGATCAATGCTTTTGTGATCCCCCTCGTCCAGCAGGGCTTGTCGTTTAGAGAGGAAGGCACGAACGGACGCCACTAACGCCGACAAATCCAAGTCCGGTTCTGAGTCCGATCCGGGCACCGGCGTACAATCGATAGTAATGGTGGAGGCGCCGGAGATGATGGGGTCGAATGTGGCTTTGCCCGCAAATTCATTTTGCAAATGCTGGAGCAGCCTGTTGGGCGCCAGCAACATCGCGAGGGAACCACCCCGCTGGGTGGATATATCATTGGTATCGCCGATAGTGGCGCCAAACCAAATCGCGGTTACTTTCAAAAAGCCCCCCGCGCCAAGTGTGACCGGTTCAGCGGCGGCTGCTTTATTTTTATTCCCCTTAGGCATGGTTAAGAGAAACTGAATTTACTCACTTCCGCAAGTCCCTTTCGCAGCACAATTTGCACTGTCCAAGATCTTTCGCGGTGTCCGGGGGCGGGTGGCGATCCGCACGAGGCGTGGTGAGGCTTTGAACGTAAGCTGCATCGCCAAAAGCATTCAACAATACGTCTCAATCCGCACGGGGCGCGGTGAGGCTTTGAACGGCGAAGTTTTCCCTACTGAAGGCGAAGCCCAGGTCTTAATCCGCACGGGGCGCGGTGAGGCTTTGAACTGAGGTAAACTTCTCTGGCCCTGGGGATGTGGCGGTCTCAATCCGCACGGGGCGCGGTGAGGCTTTGAACAGTCGAGATGCTGGGGTTAAC
>JBCBCT010000160.1:0-4496 GCA_038530365.1 Pseudomonadota bacterium
CTTCCATTTTGACAAGACTGTTAGACCGTCAAACGATCCTTGAGACGTCCTTACAGATCGCGCTGAGGGATCTTAGTCGAGCACTTTCGGCCAAAGGCGGTCGGCATCGACGATGCGTTTGGAGGCGTTCTTTTCCCAGCGGCGTTGGATGCCGGCTGAGTAATTGAGGTAGAGTTTTCCGTCGACGATCTTCCATGCTTCTGGAATGGTCGACGCCGTTGATCCTTCGCTGACCGCATAGGCGCAGTAACCGCCATATTGGGGGGCGAAGGCTTCCGGGTTGGAAACGAACGCGGCCTTGTTTTCTTCCGTGGAGAACAGCCATTTGGCGCCCTTCCAAATATGGCTGATGGAAGGCAGGCCGGGCACCGGTTTGCCTTCTTTGAAATAGGCGACGGTATCGGTGCCATCGATAGCGATGCCGTTTTCGGCATAGATTGGTGCGGTCCCGGCTTTCGATGGGGAGGGCCACAGCGCCCAGCCGCCCGCTCCAACGGCCAAGCCGGTCGCTGCAAACAGGGCCAAGGATTGGCGACGGGTGATGGACATGGTGTTGCCTCGCAGTTGCTAACGATAATGGGCAGTACATAAGCACCACCTGCGCCACGTAAACCGCCCTCGCCTGAATGTTAGGTGACGTGATCAGTCTGCTGTTTCACCGCCCTGCTAAGCTCACACGCGGCGCTAACTGCCGTCTCAAATGCAGAAACCACTCGTCAAGCGCACCGGCTTGGCCGAACAAAAAAGCCCCCGGAACCGAGGTTCCGAGGGCTTGGTCAGCTCGTGAAACGTGCGTGACGTTTATTTGTTCATCGCAGCGACTTCCGCGGCAAAGTCGTCTTCTTCTTTCTCGATGCCATCGCCCAGCTGGAAGCGGGTGAAGCCCTTCATCGTGATGGGGGCACCAACGGCGCCTTCAGCGTTTTTGAGCGCTTGCTCCACAGAGTTTTCGCCGTCGATGACGAAGGTCTGGGACATCAAGACGTTCTCTTCAAAGAACTTACGGATGCGGCCTTCCACCATTTTTTCAATGATGTTGTCTGGCTTGCCGGATTCGCGCGCAGAATCTGAGAAAATCTTTTTCTCGCGTTCCACTAGCTCAGGATCCATATCGTCTTTGGTGGCGGCCAGAGGATTGGTTGCTGCAACGTGCATGGCAACCTGCCGGCCAATGGCGGCCAAAGCGGCTTTGTCCCCGGTGGATTCCAACGCGACGAGCACGCCGATTTTGCCCAGGCCATCGGCAATGGCGTTGTGCATATAGGACGCCACGACACCGTCGGACACTTCCATGACGGCCGCGCGGCGCAAGCCCATGTTTTCACCGATGGTGGCAATGGCTTCCGTCACGTTGTCTGCCACGGACTTACCGCCCATGTCGGCGGCGTTAATGGCATCGTTGGAGCCGTCCGTGCCCAAGGTTGCACCGGCAATGCCAGTCACCAGCGCCTGGAACGCTTCGTTGCGCGCAACGAAATCGGTTTCGGAGTTGACTTCCACAACAGCGGCTTTGGTGCCCTCGCCGGCGACGCCCACGAGACCTTCGGCTGCCGTGCGGCCAGACTTTTTGTCGGCTTTGGCAATACCTTTTTTGCGCAGCCAATCGATGGCGGCTTCGATGTCGCCACCGGTTTCGTTCAGCGCGTTTTTGCAGTCCATCATGCCTGCGCCGGTTTTATCACGCAGTTCTTTGACCATGGCGGCGGTGATAGCCATCGTAATGCCCTTTCTTGTGCCGAGCCCGCGGAGGTGCGGTCGGCCTGTCAGATCGAATTGGTTGATTATGCGGGGTGACGCCCGAAGCTGCTCCGTGCAGCCTTCGGGTGTCAGATATGTGTCGCGGTCGGCTGCGCCAAGGGCTGCCAGCCGACCGCGGAGAAAAACGGCGCAGCGGAGCGTTGCACGCAGTGCATATCGCGCGCCGTGTTGGGCTTTCGCTTAGCCGGCCAGTTTTTCAGCGGCCTGGGTTTTCCAGGACGTGATCTGTTCACTGGAGAACGGCATGTAATCGTCCACGCGCTGAATATCCTCGGAGGTGAGTTCAGCGATTTGCTTGAACGTCGTGATGCCTTGCTCGTTCAGCTGTGTTTTCGCCACAGGGCCGATGCCGTTGATGTCTGTGAGATCATCGCCCTCGCCTTCTGGCGCGGTGAACAGCGGGGCCGCAGGCGCGGCAGCGGCAGCCTCTGGAGCAGCCGCTTCGGCAGCCATGTCCGCAACCGGTGTGGCGTCTGCAGCTGGCGCTTCGGCGCTCAAATCTTCAAGCACAGTTTCTTGAGGCGCTTCAACCTGCGCACCAAGATCCACACCAGAGCCGCCTTGCTGGCGTGCGATGCCGTCGAGGGCCGCTTTGGCGACGAGGTCGCAATAAAGCGCAATGGCCCGAGCCGCATCATCGTTACCGGGGATCGGCAGATCGATGTGGGAGGTGTCGGAGTTGGAATCGAGGATGGCGCAGACGGGAATTTTCAGCTTGCGAGCTTCTTGGATTGCAATCGATTCCTTGTTGGTGTCGATCACAAAAATCAGGTCCGGCGTGCCGCCCATGTCCTTGATGCCGCCCAGCGCACGCTCAAGTTTGTCGCGCTCGCGGGTGAGGTTCAGAAGTTCTTTTTTGGTGTAGTTTGCCTGGTCACTGGCCAACAACTCTTCCAATTCGCGCAAACGCTTGATGGAGTTTGAGATGGTTTTCCAGTTCGTCAGCATGCCGCCGAGCCAACGGGCGTTGACGTAATATTGCGCGGACCGACGGGCCGCATCGGCCACCAATTCAGACGCTTGACGCTTTGTACCGACGAACAGAACGCGACCGCCGCGGGCCACGGTGTCAGAAATTTGTTTCAGCGCGGTGTGCAGGAGCGGTACCGTCTGGGACAAATCAAGAATGTGGATGTTGTTGCGTTTGCCGAAAATGTATGTGTCCATTTTCGGGTTCCAGCGGTGGGTCTGGTGACCAAAGTGCACACCAGCTTCCAACAGCTGACGCATAGAAAAATCGGGCAGAGCCATAGCTCTCGTCTCCTTTTACCGGTTGAACCTAGCGCGGAAAAGAACGACGCACGAAAACAGCGCCGCACCGGAGTGTCGGTCGAATGCCATGTTATCGCTAACCAGAGGCTGAGGGCTCCTGCTTTGGTCGACAGACCAAAAAGAACCGTGACCAACACGCTTCCGCGTGTGGAATGGTGGGCGGTATAGCGGATTCCCCTGCAAGCGCAAGGGGTGATTGACCTGACTCATCCGAGGCGGTTTTGGCGTTTTTGAACCCTGCCCTCACGCCACGCGAGGATGACCCCGCTGACCAGAATGATCGCCGACCCCAGTAAACTCAATGGCACCGGCACGGTCCCGAAAAACAAGACATCGTAAATCGCAGCGAAAATCAGAACCGAATAGCTGAACGGAACGATGAAACTGGCATCCCCCAGCCGCAGGGCTGGTGTGAACAGGCTTTGCGCCATCAGCATGGTGGGGCCAATTGCGATCAACAGCACCCATTGTTCAACGCTGGGCGATTGCCAAAACCACAGCATGGCCATGGACATCAGCAAAAAGCCGCAGGTATTGGCCACCAGCAGGATTTGAACCGTGGGTTCGCGGTCGCTCAAGCGCTTGAGGAAGAGGATTTCCGCACCCAGCAGCACAGCCGCCAGCAGCGCCACCAGAGCGTCGGGCTGGAAGGCTGACGTGGCCGGTCGCACGAGAAGGAGCGTTCCTAAAAAAGCCAGCGCCGCCATGCTCCAGCGGATCGGCCCCACTTTTTCCCGCAAGAACAAGACAGCCAGCACCATGGCGATGACGGGGTTGAGAAAGGTGATCGCCGTTGCGTCTGCCAGCGGAATGAGGGTTGCAGCAGCAAACATGGCTGTGACGCCGGACGCGCCGAAGGCCACGCGGCCAGCGTGGAGTTTGGGGTGGAAGCCAGCCATGGCTGGGCGCTTGATGGCAATCACAATCAACAGGGCCAGGAGTGCAAAGGCAAAGCGGCCCCAGGCGATCTGAAAAGGGCTTAGCGCCATTGCACTGTTTGTGATGTTGACAGCCGGGTCCGAGCTGCCCAGCATTTTAGCCATCATGGTCGTTGCAGCGATGAACATGCTCGCCACAACGATCATGAACGCGCCGCGCAGCGCAGGCGTCATAGGGCCTCCCCTTTGCGGAAGACCAGAATGTGGTTGTTGGAGGGCATATCGATGGTCGCTTCGTGGGCAAGCCCCCCGGCCTTTGCGAGATCAGCAATGATCTCAAAATCGCGAATGCCGCCGCCAGGATAAGTCGTTCGCAAAAAGCCATCAAAATTCTCATTGCTGGGTGTCGTGAACGCACCGTCGAACTTGAAAGGCCCGTAGAGCAGCATTTGGCCGCCCGGCTTGAGATGACGCGCTGCGCCGGAGACGTAAAGCGCAAGATTTTTCTCTGGCATCACGTGGATACAATTGGCGCTGTAGACGGCATCGAACAGGGGCAGGCCCTGCGGCCACGCTGCTACGTCCAAA
>JBCBCT010000161.1:0-4353 GCA_038530365.1 Pseudomonadota bacterium
GACAGCGGTGCGACCCGGTAATTCAGCACCAGCATTTCCGACAATTTGGGGTCGCCGGTCAGTTGCCGCAGTGCCGCGCCGTGGGCCACGAGGCAATAGAAGCATCGGTTACAGGACGAGACGACCACGGCAATCATTTCGCGCTCCGCCTTTGACAGCGTCGATGGCCCCAGCATCAGATCGTTATACATGTCGGTGAAGGCGCGCAGCTTCGTATCGTTGAACGCGTAGGCCTGGAGCACGTTGGGAACCAGACCGAGTTTTTCGGCGCACAGGTCGAAATAGGCCTTGGTGTCTTCGCTCATGGGTTCATCAGGCGGGAAATTGAGCGCTGTAACCGAGTTGTCTTGATCTTTCGCCATGGGATTGCTTCCGTACCGTCTGGTGCAGCGCGCGCATTGTGGGCTGCAGGAGGAACCCAGTCATGGCCATGGATGTGTCCAAAGGCAAGAGCATCAAACTGTCCCGCGCAGCACAAAAACTGCTCGATCAAGCGCTTGTGGCAACCGCCGAAGCAGACAGCAAAGCAACACCCCAGGATCGGTCGCACCTTGCCCATATCTTACTCGAAGACGCGCCTCTGGAGGATCTAAGATCCGTACCAGCCGGTGTCTTGGGCCGTTGGATTGTTGCCGCAGACGATGTGGTCGACGCAGACGAAGAGGAATTTGTCACGGTTCAGCCCCTGGGGGACGAACCGTTTGCCGCCGTTATTGTTCGGCAGGTCGATCGAGCGTTTATCGTTGATACACTGTTGGGCGAACTTGAAGCCCAGGGGTTGACCGTCTCCCTGGTCAGTCATCCCGTCTTGCCCGCGGGGCAGGGCAAACAGACTTCGCTTTTTGCGGCCATTCTCGAAACCCGCGATCGGTTTGATGCGACTGCACTCAACGCTTCGCTTGTTTCCCTTGTGGAGCAGATTGCGTTGGTGACCGGTGACTGGACCGCCATGCTGCAACGGCTCAAGGCCGCATCGGCGGAGTTTCGCACCCACGGGCGGCTTGGCATTCACAATGCAGAGATTGAAGAATGCGTGGCGTTTCTCGAATGGCTGGGGGATCACAATTTCACCCTCATGGGTTTGCGCGAGTATGCCTATGAGGGCGACCGTGAAACAGGGGAATTGAAGCCGGTGGCGGGCTCCGCCCTTGGCATTTTGCGGGATGATGATCTGCCGGTGATGTCGCGGGGTCAGAAACCCGTGATCTTGACCCCGGAAATTCGCAAATTCTTGTTTGATAAAGACCCGCTCATTGTGGCTAAGGCCAATCTGCGGGCGCGGGTGCACCGCCGTGTCCACCTCGATTACATCGGCATCAAGCAATACACCCCTGAAGGCGACCTTGCCGGAGAGCTGCGGGTTGTGGGGCTGTTCACGTCTACCGCCTACAATATGTCGGTGATGCGCATTCCCCGATTGCGCAAAAAGGTGGAAACGATCCTGCGCAAAAAGGGACTGGAGCGCACGCGCCATTCAGGAAAAGCGCTGATCAATGTGCTGGAAACCTGGCCGCGGGATGACCTTTTCCAGATCGACAAAAGCGATCTTTTGAAATTTTGCGACAAGGCCATTCGCTTGGATGAGCGGCCGCGCATTCGCGTTTTGCCACGGCGGGATAAATTCCACCGCTACGTGTCGGTGCTCGTTTATGTGCCGCGGGAGCGCTATGACACCGATCTGCGCAAGGCCATGGGCGCTATGCTGGAGGACGCCTATGGCGGTTTCCTGTCGATGTTTTCGCCCAGTTTCATGGAAAACGGGCTCACCCGCATTCAGTTCATCATTGGGAAACACGAGGGCGAAATTCCCAATGTCAGCGCGGAGGCGTTAGAGGCGAAGGTGACGGCCCTTGTTCGCTCTTGGGCCGATGATTTGGAGGGTGAGGGCGCTGCAAACGTGAAGGCGGAGCAATTTTCTGCCGCCTATCAAGCCCGGTTTTCTGCTGAACGGGCCGTGGTGGATGCCGCTCTCATGGGCGAACTTTCTGATATTGGTGAGATCGCCATCGACTTTCTGTTCAACAAGGACAAACCCAACAAAGCGGAATTGCGGCTGTTCCATAAAGCCCATCCGGTGCCGCTATCGAAGCGCGTTCCGATGTTGGAAAACATGGGCTTTTCGGTGGTGGAAGAGTTCACGTTTGAATTGGCCAATGCCGCCGGCGACATCGTCTACCTCCATGCCATGTCGTTGGACATGGCCCTGGGTGACGGCGCAGACGCTTCGCTGTTTGATGGGGTGCTGGAAGATGCGCTCCACGCGTTTTGGGCCAAACGGGCGGATGATGATGCCTTCAACGCGCTGGTGCTGGCCGCCTCTTTGTCGTGGCAGCAGGTGACGGTGTTTCGCGCCTATGGGCGCTATTTGCGCCAGATCGAATCCCGCTATCCCCTCGACGTGATGGCGCGCACCTTGACCCGCCACCCCAAGGTGACCCGTTGGCTGATCAAACTGTTTGATATCTTGTTTGATCCCGATCGGATTGACGATTTGCGCGATGACAAAGCCAAGCGCGTGACCGGCCAGATTCGCTCGGCCCTCGCGCGGATCGAATCCAGCGAAGAAGATGCGGTGCTGCGCGGGTTTTTGGGCGTCATCGAAGCGACCTTGCGGACAAACTTTTACGCTTTGGAAAATGCTGGGACAGATGACGCGTCTGCCGATGTGCCCATGCCGGTGTTGTCCTTGAAGATTGATCCCGGCGCGGTTGCAGGCATGCCGGCTCCGGTGCCGTACCGAGAAATTTTTGTCTCCTCGCCGGACGTTGAGGGCACCCATATTCGCTTCGGGCCTGTGGCGCGGGGCGGATTGCGCTGGTCGGACCGCGCGCAGGACTATCGCACCGAAGTGTTGCAGCTTGTCAAAGCCCAACAGGTGAAAAATGCGGTCATCGTTCCTGTGGGGTCAAAGGGTGGCTTTTATCCCAAGAACCTGCCGCCCCGCAGTGCCCATGAGGCTTGGGCGAACCAAGGCAGGGAAGCCTATCGCACCTACATCTCGTCCCTGTTGAGTGTGACGGACAATCTGCTGGATGGGACGGTGGTGCCGCCTGCCAACACCGTGCGGCGGGATGGCGATGATCCTTATTTCGTTGTGGCCGCCGACAAAGGCACGGCGCGTTTTTCTGATACGGCCAATGGGATCAGCCAGGCCCGCGACTTCTGGTTGGATGATGCTTTCGCCTCTGGGGGATCGGCGGGCTATGACCACAAAGCCATGGGCATCACCGCCAAAGGTGGCTGGGAAGCGGTCAAACGCCATTTCAGGGAAATGGACCGGGACATCCAAACAGAACCCTTCACCACCGTCGGTGTTGGCGACATGTCCGGCGACGTGTTTGGCAATGGCATGCTTCTATCGAAGCAAACCAAGCTGATCGCGGCCTTCGATCACCGGGATATCTTTATCGATCCCGACCCTGATCCGGCCACGAGTTTTAAGGAGCGGCAGCGTCTGTTCAAAGCGGACCGGTCATCCTGGCAGGACTACAAAGCGGATCTGATCTCAAAGGGTGGCGGCGTGTTTTCGCGGTCTGACAAGACGATCACGCTGTCCAAGGAAGCCGCCAAGGCGCTGGGCACGGACACCGGAAAGATGACGCCGGATGAACTGATGACCGCGATTTTGAAAGCCCCTGTCGATCTGATGTGGTTTGGTGGCATCGGCACCTACGTGCGCGCTTCAACGCAATCAAACGCAGACGCTGACGACCGGGGCAATGATGATATCCGCATCACAGCCAAAGCGTTGCGCGTGAAGGTCATCGGCGAGGGGGCGAACCTTGGCCTCACCCATCCGGCGCGGATCGAATTTGCAAGCCTGGGCGGGGCCTGTAATTCCGATGCGATTGACAATTCCGCCGGCGTGAATTCCTCCGACGTGGAGGTGAACATCAAGATCGCCCTGTCGGCGGCCATGAAAGCTGGGCGGTTGAGCCGCGAGGACCGCAACACCCTGCTTGAAAGCATGACGGCGGATGTGTCCGACCTTGTGTTGGTGAACAACTACAAGCAGACGCTTGCCATTTCGCTTGCCCAAAAGGATGGGCTTGTGGAACTCCCCCATCAGCAGCGCTTGATGCAGTCCCTTGAAGGGCGGGACCGGCTGGCGCGGGATGTCGAGCACCTGCCCGATGATGCCCAAATCGCTGAGCGCATGGCGCGGGGTGAGCCGCTGACCCGGCCGGAAATCGGTGTTCTGTTGGCCTATGCAAAAATTGTCGCGCTGGATGATCTGGTGGCGAGTGACGTTCCCGATGATCCGTTTTTGGAAAGAGATCTGTTTGGCTATTTTCCCCAAGCCATGGGGGAAGCGCACGGGCGGGATATTAAAGACCATGCGCTGCGCCGGGA
>JBCBCT010000162.1:0-4257 GCA_038530365.1 Pseudomonadota bacterium
CGAGATCAACATCGAACATGTGGAGTTTATCATAGGAGGCGAGCCGCGCGCCCGTCGGGTCGAACACCACCGCGCGGTTTGCTGCCTTATCGGCACTCAAGCGCAGCGGTGTGGACCCGATATGGAGGTGGACTTTAAGGTCGTGCGCCAATTGCGACGCCATCGTCAAAACGGGGTCCCGGGCTTCGTCCACCACGGTTTCAAAAAAACCACGGCGGTTTTGTTGAACAAGCCCGGTCATTTCCGGCGTCTGGATGTAATCCGCCCCGGCGGCCGCAGCCTCCCGGACCAAAGCATCCAGCATGGCAATATTGGCATCAAAAGAAACGCCCGACCGCATTTGAACGACGGCGGCCGTAAAACCCGCTTTCGAACCGGCGGTCATGATGCAGCCCGTGCGCTTTCAAGCACTGAATCGAGTTTCCCCTGCCGTTCCAAAGCCATCAGGTCATCGCAGCCCCCGATATGCTGATCGCCAAAAAAAATTTGAGGAAACGTCGAAGCACCATTGGCGCGCTGTATCATTTCTTTTTTAAGGTCCGGCTCAAACGTTGCATCGTGTTCGGTGAACGAAACACCTTTGGAAGAAAGCAGGCGTTTGGCCGCCGTGCAGTAACCGCACAATTGCCGTGTGTAGACGGTGATTTCGGCCATGAAACAACTTCCTTCATCAAAGATTTAAAACCCGTGCTCCTTTCGATATAGGGATTAATCCAGTTCCGGTGCAACCCTGGCAAAGGTGAGGCAATTCACCCGCGCAGCGCCCGCACGCTTCAACGCCCGGGTGCAGGAATTGAGCGTCGCACCGGTCGTGAACACGTCATCAATCAAAAGGACGGTCCGTCCCTTCAAGTGCGCGCGGGCCGCTTGCGGCACACGAAACGCGCCTTGAACATTTCGCTGCCGCGCTTTGAGACCAAGGCCAACCTGCTGCCGCGTGGCTTTGATGCGCATCAGCCAATCCGGGTGATAGGGCAGCGCAGCCAGCCGTGCAAAATACCGCCCCAGGTCCGCAGATTGGTTGGAACGGCGTTGCCACAAACGCCGCGGGTGCAACGGAACCGGGATCACAACCGCCCCGTCTTCCACAACATCATCGGCGGCCCGCAGCATCCAAGCCGCCATCCAGGGGGCAAGATCGGACCGGTCGGAAAACTTCAAACCATGGACCAGCGTGCGCGCCTTACCGGTGTAGAGGACAGCAGCCCGCGCTTTTTCAAACGGTGGCGGGAAAGCAATGGCCTGGGGGCTGAGCGCGCCCGGCCCCGGATCATAGGAAAATGGAACCCCGGTCACCGCACACCAAGGACGGTCAAGAAACGTGATGTCCTGCCAACACGTAGCGCACACCATGCCCTGGTCATCCACCCGTGCGTCGCACGCCAAGCACGTGGGCGGAACAAGGCCATGGGCGCAGGCTCGAACCACACGGCGAAAGGCGCCTCCAACCCGGCGGGCCAACGATGTATGACCGTCAGACCTACGATCGGTCACCCGCCCCAACAATCCAGAGTGTCCAACACGAAAAACCATAGCCACAGTCTGAACCAAGGCGCGCTGAGAAACCAGCACCGCATCGCCCAACGCGCCGGCTTTACGAATACCATGTGCGCAGTCTGACGCCTTGCTGGGCGGCAAGGGTGGTTCTAGGTTGCGCACATCATCTCAGCACCGCTGCACCCTTCCGATCTCAAACATGTTTGACCCAAAAAAACATGACGCCCGGCTGCGCCGCTCAAGACACATGTTTGAGCAAAACTCCGGGCAAAGAGGTGTCGCCGACGCCGACGTATTGATGCGCTATGCGGCGGAAGAAATGATGGAGCGGTTGAGCGTCGTGCAGCGAACGTTTGACCATTGCATTACCGCTTTTGGGCGCACGGCAACACTGGCTGAAACCTTGGGAGCGGCGCCAAACATAAAAACCGTGAGGCGGCTGGAGGAGGCCCATTGCGCCGTCGCGCCCAGCGAAGCCCCAAACCGCGCCCAAATTCACACTGCAAAACTCAACGACCTGGCACTTCCGGCCGCAAGCGCCGATCTCATCATTGCCCCATGGTCCCTGCATTGGAGCCCCGATATTCCCGGCACATTTGCACAAATCGCCAACGCTCTGCGGCCGGATGGTTTGTTTCTTGCTGCTCTGCCCGGACCGGATACGCTGCGCGAACTGCGCGAAACGCTGCTGGAAGCGGAGGCCGAGATCACCGGCGGAGCCGCCCGGCGGATCGATCCGTTCACGGCGGTTCGGGATGCGGGCTCGCTTCTTCAAAGGGCTGGCTTTGCGCTGCCGGTCACGGATCAAGAGACGCTCACCTTGCGCTATGACAGCCTCGATGCGCTGGTTAGGGACCTGCGGTCTTTTGGTGCCACAGCCCGATTTGCAGCCGATGCGCCACCTCTATCCCGCGCGATCTGGCGGCGTGCCCGAGACCTATACCAACAAAATCACAGCGATGCGGACGGCCGAGTGCGGGCAAGTTTCCAGATCATCTGGCTGTCAGGTTGGAAGCCCCATGAAAGTCAGCAGAAACCGCTGAAACCAGGGAGCGCTACAACACGACTGGCCGACGCCTTGGGGACCGCCGAAAAAAAGCTCTAACGTGCCGCCAAGGGATGGCTGCTCAGCAACCGCCTTCGCGGCTTCCATCGTCGTAGATAATGCACGGCTTGCTGGGGTCTTTTTGCCAAATGCTGCGGCGAACGGTGTACCGGCGCACGCGCTTTGGCTTGCTGTCGGCGATGGTCCCCGTCACGGTCCGATCAATGCCAGCGGCGGTCTGGAAAGACGCAAGTTTCGCATCCTTACGGCTGTAAAGCTCGGGGATAAACATACCCGCCACAACGGCAATCGCAGCAAAGCCCAACGCCGCTTGCAACGTGGAAAACCCCCGTGCGTCTTTCAAAAAGGCGCGTATATTGGATACGCGTTCGTCGGATACCGAGCGTTCTTGGAAAGCCATGGTTGTCGTGTCCACCTCATCAGCAGTGCCCGGACGGCGTCCAAGCGAGAGCCCCTGCATTGATGAACTACCGGTAAACCCGATCTATAAAAGTTCCCTTAAGATGGGGATCAACGGCAAATCTGCGTCTGGCATGGGGTAATCGCGCAGCTTTTCACTGCGCACCCATTTGAACGTCTGGCCCTCCTGAGGCTGAACAATCCCCCACCACCGCCGACAGATAAACAGCGGCATCAAAAGGTGAAAATCATCATAGCTGTGGCTGGCAAACGTCAGCGGCGCGAGACAGGCCTCTTTGGTCTCAATGCCCAATTCTTCGTGCAACTCGCGGATGAGCGCCGCCTCCGGCGTTTCTCCGGCCTCGATTTTACCGCCGGGAAACTCCCAAAGACCCGCCATGGCTTTGCCCGCCGGGCGTTGCGCCAACAAGATCCGATCATCGGGATCAACCAAAGCGCAGGCAACAACGGTAACAAGTTTCTTAGGTGAGGCCAAAGCCGGATGCCTTTGGGTGAGACGTTCGATCACCTGCCCTTTGCACGACAAGCGCCAAAACGGGCAAGCGCAAAATCGCGCTGAGACAAGACCATGAGAAAGAAGCAGGCAAGCGATCAGGCTCCGCGATAATGATATCGATAGACATCTTCAAAGCCCAGGCTTTGGTAGAGCCCACAGGCCGCCTGATTGTCAGCCACCACCTGGAGCCAAGCGGTGCGCGCACCCTGTTTGAACCCCCACAACAAAGCGCTTTCAACAATCCGACGCCCGTAGCCCTGACCGCGGTGGGCCGGGTTGCTCACCACTTCAAACAGGCCCAGAAATTCACCGAATTTTACAGCCATGCAGGCCGCCAGGGGCGTGCCATCATCTTCTTCCAGGAGAAAGAGGCCCACCTTGCCCTGGGACAGGCCGATGAGTTCCGCCATGCCGGCACGTTCCGTCGCCCCGAAGCCGCCCATGGCAATGGACTGTTCGATCCAACGGCGCGTGTCTTTCAACGGCAGTTGCATCACACCATCAATTCGCGCACCGGCTTGAAGATTGAGGCGCATCACCCGGGTTTCGTCAAACCGCCGCCAGCCTTGATTATCAAACAGTTTATCCAGCGCCGCCGGTGCGAGGGGCGAATGGCGAAACACCAGCGGACGACCAAAGGCCTCGAATTTACGTTGCACCCGCAGGGTGCGCGCTTCAATGCTGTACATGTCGGCGGGGTCGAGAGGGTTGACGGAGTTTAGGCGCTTGGCGGGATGACCAGCGCAGAGGCGCATCGCCCATGTCCCATCGAACTGAG
>JBCBCT010000163.1:0-4242 GCA_038530365.1 Pseudomonadota bacterium
AGCACTGCATGACCCGCAACATCGCCAAATTGGCGCAGCACCGGGGCATGTACGCCCTCATGTGCGATGAGCGCGGAACGGTCATCGACGATGGAACCCTGTTCAGGCTCGAACCCCACGTCTTTCGCTGGTGCTGCGGATCGGAGCATTCCGCCCTTCATTTAAGAGAACAGGCCGAAAGTTTGGGACTGCGGGTGTTCGTCAAACCGTTGAGCGAACACTTGGCCAACCTTGCGCTTCAGGGTCCCAAATCGCGCGATATCCTGCGTAAGATCGTCTTCACCCAGCCCAACCGCCCAAGCCTTGACAACATTAAATGGTTTGGCTTCACCATCGCCCGCCTGCACGACCGCGACGGCCCACTTTTCATGCTCACCCGCACAGGTTTTACCGGCGAGTTGGGCTATGAGATTTTTTGCGATGCCGCCGACGCCGAAGCGATCTGGGACAGCATCATGGATGCAGGCGCCCCCGACGGCCTCGTGCCCATGGGGGGCGATGCCCTTGCCATGCTGCGCATTGAAGCCGGTCTGATGACCGCCGGAGCCGAATTTGGTCCCGACAGCGATGCGCTCGAAGCTGGCTTGGGCTTTGCCGTTGACTTCAACAAAGGCCCCTTCCACGGACGCGCGGCTCTGGAGCGCAACAAAAGCGCAATCCGACGCGAACTCGTTGGCCTCATCTTTAAGGGCAATGACTGCCCGTCCCACGGCGATCCGGTGTTTTTGGGTCGCAATCAGGTCGGCACCATCACCAGCGCAACACCATCCCCCCAACTCGGCCACGCCATCGCCATGGCCCGCATTGCTGTGGAAAACGCCGCCTTGGGTACGGAGTTGGAGGTTGGTCAACTCGACGGCCACGTCAAACGGTTGCCCTGCAGCACCACATCCCTACCCTTCCTGGATGCCAAGAGAGAGAAAGCGCGCGCATGAGTGAAACAGAGCCCGTCGTCGTCTGCCGAAACGTCTGGAAGATATTTGGAGACAAATCCAAAGAGGCCATGCAAGCGGTCAACGACCGCAACCTGTCAAAGCCTGAGGTCTTGGAAGAGTTCGGAGCCGTGGTGGGCGTCAAGGACGTGTCCATTGAAGTGGGCGAAGGCGAAGTGTTCTGCATCATGGGCCTGTCCGGTTCGGGAAAATCCACCCTCGTGCGCCATGTGAACCGGTTGATCGAACCCACCAGCGGCGAAATCTTGATCAACGGTACCAATGTTGGCGGCCTCAACGCGGAAGACCTGCGCATAATGCGCGCCGACAAGATCGGCATGGTGTTTCAAAACATGGCGTTGCTGCCCCACCGCACCGTAAACGACAACATCGCCTTTGCTTTGGAATTGCGAAACGTCGACGCGTTTAGACGGTCTGAAGTGGCCGAACGTGTTATCGAAACGGTGAGCCTCCAAGGCTATGGAAACCGCTATCCGTCCGAGCTTTCAGGCGGGATGCAACAACGGGTGGGCCTCGCCCGCGCCCTGGCCGCTGATCCTGATATCCTTTTAATGGACGAACCGTTTTCCGCCCTCGACCCGCTGATCCGCCGTGGATTGCAGGATGAATTCCTGGCCCTGTCGAAAGACCTGAAAAAGACTACGCTCTTCATCACCCACGATCTCGATGAGGCCATCCGAATGGGGTCGCGCATTGCGATCATGAAAGACGGTGAGATCGTTCAAACGGGCACGCCAGAAGACATCGTGACGAAGCCGGCCGACAAATATGTGGCTGACTTCGTCGCAGGAATTTCCAAACTCAAATTGGTCTTCGCCCACACGGTGATGGAGCCGGTTGCAAAATATGAGCAACGCGTCGGCAAAAAGCTTCCTGCCGCCAAAAACTGCCCACAAGCCGGTCCGGACGATGATCTCGACACGCTGGTGGGCCTTTCTGTCGACCAAGACAAACCGGTGGTCATCATGGGAGACGGCAAGCCGGTGGGTGTTGTGACCAAAGATGCGCTGCTGCGCGGCATTCAAGGGGAGGCGTAAGCGATGAAAACCGACGTCGATATTCGCAAACCATTCATGGAATTTGCCGGGGCAAATGGCAGCTACTATGCCGATACCTTCCTCGCCATCCAAAAAGCAGCGCTGGGCCGTTTTCACATCAACTGGGCGGCCGCCATCGGCTCGTTCGTTTGGGCGGCCTTGCGCGGAAATTGGCTTTTGTTCTGGATCGGTCTTGTGATCGATCTCGTGGGAGCCGTAAACCTCGCGCTGGTCTACAAATATTCCAAAGCTGCCGTCGACAACGCCGACAAGGCGTTTCTGGTCACCCGTTATGAAAGCTGGACATCGTTTCACATAACCTGTGCCATCGCGGTGTTCGTTATCGGACGGCTGTTCTTCGGTTGGTTGGCCGACAGGCTCTACTTCCAGCAATATGCCAAATGGCGCATCGATCCATCGGTCAATTCCGGCTTTGACACCTCGCGCATGGTGATTATGGCTTTGATCGTGGCCCTGATCGCACCCTTAACCCTGTACCGCGCGAGCCAGTTTGCCCCTGACGCCCGCACCTGTATCAAGCTCGACCGCGCCATGGATCGCGGCGAAACGGTATCTGGCAAAGCACGCTTCGATTGCGCTTTGATTGGCGAATTTCCAGTTCTTTTCTGGATCGACCGACCGGAAACCATCTCCTATCCGCGGGATGAAAACGGCAATCGCTTCGTGAAGCGCACGCCGCCGCGTGAAGGTCTGCCGCCGCTTGATCTCAACAAATACGTCGCTCAAACCATCGAAGACGGGATCGGCTACTCAACCGCATTTTACGGTTGGTTTTTCGACGGCATCACCAATGGCCTCAAAACCATGTTGAACGCCATCACCGCCGTGTTTGTGGGCACACCCTGGATAATCACCATGGGGGTCATAATCGGCATCGCCTATTTCCTAGCCGGAACGCGAATTACCATATTCGTGGCCGCCTCCCTCGCCTACATCGCGCTGTTTGGCTTTTGGCAAACGGCCATGGACACGCTGTCCCTCGTGGCGGCGGCTTCCATCATCTGCGTGGTGGTTGGTCTGCCGCTGGGCATATGGGTTGGCAAATCCCCACGGGGACAGGCCATCGTCACGCCGATCCTCGACATCATGCAGACGATCCCGTCGTTTGTGTATTTGCTTCCGGCCGTCGCCTTCTTTTCTATTGGCAAACCCCCGGGCATCCTGGCAACGGTGATCTTCGCCATGCCGCCCATGGTACGATTGACCGCACTGGGTATCCGTCACGTTCCCGAGAGCACCAAGGAAGCTGCCCTTGCGTTTGGGGCTAACCCACGGCAACTCTTAACAAAAGTGGAGCTGCCCTTGGCTTTGCCATCGATCATGGCTGGCGTGAACCAAGTTGTGATGATGAGTTTGTCCATGGTGGTGGTCGCCGCGCTCATCGGCGCCGGTGGTATGGGCTTCATCGTCACGGAGGCCCTTGCCACGACCAAAACGGGGGCAGGCATTCTGGCCGGCATCGGCATTGCCCTTCTGGCCATGATGATCGACCGCGTGGTGCAGAAGGCCAACACGGTGAAGCAATAAGGAAGCACCAGAGATTTTCCGGTGTCTCACCGGGGAGTGATCGCCAGAGGTAATGCCCAGCGATCTAAAACAAAAACAGGTTCAACAAGGGAGAATGCAATGAACCTCATGAAGAAACTGACCGTTGCAGCCGCGCTGTCGCTGGCCGCATCCACATCGGCCCTGGCGGCTGATGCGAAGGTCGCCATTTCTGATCTGAACTGGACCGGCGCGAAAGCCATCGGTCACGTCATCCAAGCCATCATCACTGGCCCCATGGGTTCGGAAGCTGAAATCGTCAAAGGTCTGTCGGACCAAGCCATCATCGGCGCCGGCATGGACAAAGGCGACGGTTCTGCAGACGTTTGGACCGACATGTGGATGCCCAACCAGCAGGGCCCGTGGGACAAGTTCATCGTTGAAAACAAAACGGTTGACCACAACACGCCATACCTCGGCACCCAGCAAATGTATGTGCCCGCTTACCTGTCCGACAAAATCAAGTCGTTCGACGATCTGAAAGATCCGGCGATCGCTGCCATGTTCGACACCGACGGCAATGGCAAGGGTGAATACTGGGCGGGCGATGCCTCCTGGAAATCCACCAAAATCTGGCAAGTGAAGATGAAGTCCTACGGCCTGTCCGAGTTGTGGGAGCCAAACATCATTTCCGATGCGACCTTCAAGGCGCAGCTGAAAGCCAATTACGGCAACCAGAAGCCAAT
>JBCBCT010000164.1:0-4239 GCA_038530365.1 Pseudomonadota bacterium
ACGTTCCAAAAGGCTGGCGAGTTCGGGGCTTACGCTCGACAAGGCTGATCCGGCAAAATCCTGCTGACGATTGGCCAGAAGCTGGATCGCCGCCGGGTTCGCAATCGAAACATCGCCCCCCTGTGTCACCCCAACCACCCCGGCTGGAACGCTGGACAAAACAGCTTCCGTGAAACGCCGCCGATTGTCGATCTGCTGCTGAGTCGCCAAAATTTCATCGCGCTGGGTGCGCAGTTCGCTCGTCATGTCGTTGAAGGTTTGGGTCAGGGACTTCAATTCCCCCTCGGTGCGAAAATGCGGAACGCTCACGTTCAGATCGCCCGCAGCCACCTGATCGGCCGCCGTGATCAACCGCCGAATGGGGTCCACAAAGCGGTCGGCCACCGCGATGCCCATCCAAATCGCTGACAACAGGATCGTGAAACAAATGCCGACGTAGAGAAGTGCAAAGGTGATCTGAAGCGGCAGCCGCCCACTTTCAAGCCGCTCATATTCTTGGGTCAACTCCCGCATGAGTTGAATGGAGTTCAGAACCGTCGGGTTCACATTCGCCTGGGCGTAGAAGAAAAAACCCTCCTCCAGACTGTCAAGCTTGAACGCACACATGGAAATGCTGCGCAAACGCGGCAAAGAACAGGCGGGCTTACCGTCCGCCGCCACTTCGATCAGCCGTAGCTCCGGTTTTAATGCGCGGGAGGCAGAGGGGAGCGCAGCGGCCATAACCGTCGAGCCGTCAGAGCGTACGACAGCTGCCGACAACAGTCCCCGCGCCCGCGCTTGGCCCGTCATAAATCCCCGAAACGCCCGCCGATCCAAAACAAAATAGGAGCGCATTTGCCGACTACCGAGAAACCGGCCCATGTCGACGGTGTGCGTGTTCAATGATGAGGTCGCCTCGTTGACATAGGCCTCCGCGACGCTGATCGAATTGTCCACGATGCTGCGACTGCGGTCGCTGAACACCCGATCCAGGCCCAAATCGAGGGTGATGCCGGCGATAATCGCCACCAAGATCGCTGGAAAAGCTGCAACGATCGAAAACAAACCCACGATGCGAATGTGCATCCGCGCCGCCGCCCGGCCCCGCTTCCGCGACTGGACCAGAATATAGACCTCACGGCCGACCAGCGCGATCAGAAGTGCCACCACAAGGGCATTCACGACCAACAAGCCGATAATTACATTGGCGGAAGGAACAATCGGCGTCAGGCCAAGAAGGACGGTGAAGGAGACACCGCCAAGCAAGATCGCAAAAATGACGAAAGCAACGCCAAACCGTCGCGCATACCGCAGCGTTGAAACCCGGTTCACCTGCGGATCAAAAACTGCCTTTGGCAGCGCGTCCACCGCCGCAGCAGAGGGTGCGCTCCCGCTGGCGCCCAACTCATGTGGGTCCGCAACGCTCACGGTCGATCTCCAGCGCACCCAGCCATTATCGCAGGCAACAGATCATCCGAAGCAAAGAGAACGGTCAGAATCATGATGGGAGGGCGGCGCGTTGGGGACACTTCGTGGCCATCTTGCAACGCAATGTGGCGAAAGTGCAACAAACGTCGCCATCAACTTTAGCCAAGGCCACGGGTGAAGTTGATGTCCAGATCCTTAATCTTCTTGCGCAGCGTGTTTCGGTTCAGCCCAAGAATCTTCGCAGCTTGAATTTGATTGCCCCGGGTCGCCCGCAAAGTGAGCTGTATCAAAGGTTCCTCGACCTCATGGAGTACCGTTTCGTAGAGCGTTTCCAACGGCGCCTCATCATCGTGACCGTCAAGAAGCGGCACCACAAAACGCGCCACCGCCTCCTGCAAGTCCGGCATATCAGCAAACATCGGCTCGGGCGCCGTGGCTTGCACCCGGCTGCTCGCCAACTCATTTTCGACCAGTTCCGCAGTGATTTGCTCCTGCGGGTAGAGCGCAGAAAGACGCTGGATGAGGTTTTCCAATTCGCGAACGTTTCCGGGCCAGCGATGCGCCTTCATGCGTTCCAACGCATCTTGGGTTAGCACCTTTGGCGGCAGCCCCAGATCGCTGGCAAGTTTCAAAAAATGCCGGGACAGATCGGGAATGTCCTGTCCACGCTCCCGCAGCGGCGGCAGGCGAAGTGGCACGACATTCAACCGGTAGTAGAGGTCTTCTCTGAACAGGCCCTTGCCGATGAGTTGGGTCAAATCCTGGTGCGTCGCCGCCACGATGCGCACGTCTGTGGCGATGGGTTTGCGCCCACCCACCGTCATAAACTCGCCTTCCTGCAACACGCGCAGCAAGCGCGTTTGTGCCTCCATCGGCATGTCGCCGATTTCATCCAGAAACAGCGTGCCGCCATTGGCCTGTTCAAAACGCCCGACCGAACGCGCATTGGCCCCCGTAAAGGCCCCTTTTTCGTGGCCAAACAACTCGGATTCAATCAGCTCGCGGGGTATGGCTGCCATGTTGACGGCGATAAACGGTCCACTCTTTCGCTTGCCAAACTGATGCAAGGCTTTCGCCACCAGTTCCTTACCCGTCCCGGACTCCCCATTGATCATGACGGTCAAATCCGTTTGCGTCATGCGGGCAATCACCCGGTAAATCTCCTGCATGGCCGGGGAACGCCCCACCAACGGCATGCTCAACGCATCGTCTTTGGCTTCCTCCTGTTTGGCGGCGGGTTGCGACAGCGCCCGTTCAACCGTGGCAATCAATTCCTTCAGATCGAACGGTTTGGGTAGATAGTCATAAGCACCCTTTTCCGTTGCCGTGATGGCCGTCATGAACGTGTTTTGCGCGCTCATCACGATCACCGGCAGTTCCGGGCGCGAGCGCTTTATGCGCGGCAGCAAGTCAAACGCATTCTCATCGGGCATCACGACATCGGTCACCACCACATCGCCATCCCCTGCCCCAATCCACCGCCACAACGTTGTGGCGTTGGAGGTGGCGCGAACCTTAAACCCTTCTCGGCTCAACGCTTGGGAAACAACGGTGCGGATTGCAGCATCATCATCAGCAATCAAAATTTCAGCCATGGTGCTCCCCAAGGGCTATGACACTTTAAGACAGCGCAGGTGGACATCAGGATGCGTCATCCATCCAACGGGGCAAGAGGACCTCAAACCGCGTGCGGCCGGGCTCGCTTTCACACGAAATCACGCCGCCATGGTCGCCAACAATTTTGGCCACCAGCGCCAGCCCAAGGCCGGAACCGTTTTGTTTCGAGGACACAAACGGATCAAACATGTGCGCCCGCAATTCTTCGGGAACCCCCGGACCGTTGTCTTCAACCACCACAGAAATCGGTAGCGACACCCGTTTGCTGGACCCTGCCGATGCAACACGCATGCCCGGGCGAAAAGCTGTGTGCAGTTCAAGCCGCGGTTGTTCCCCATCTCCAAATCTGTGGTTCGACAGCACTTCACTTGCGTTTTTCACAAGGTTCAAAACCACCTGAATGAGCTGATCGCGATTGCCCAATACCATCGGTAGAGACGGATCGTAACGCTCAACAAAAGCGATGTCCGCCGCAAACCCGCTGCGCGCGACCCGTTTCACATGCTCCAAGACGGAGTGCACATTGACCGGATCAAGATCGAGGGGCCGGCCATCGGAAAACACTTCCATCCGATCCACCAGACGGACGATGCGGTCCGCTTCATCCATGATCAGTTGGGTTAAAACCTGATCATCTGCGCTGCCCGATGTTTCCAAAAGTTGCGCCGCACCACGAATGCCCGAAAGGGGGTTTTTGATCTCGTGGCCCAGCATTTCCGCAAGTCCCGTCACCGTCCGTGCCGCACCGCGATGGGTGAGCTGACGGTCCATCGTTTCCGCCATGGAGCGCACCTGAAACAAAACAGACACTTCCCGGGAACCGGGCATGTCCCGCTTATCCCGATTCCCCGCTTCGGTAATGGGCGTAACGTAAACATCCACCAAACGACGTTCCGGCAGCCTTGGGGACGATGTATCCACCCGATACTCGCTCACGGGCATGTCCATTTCCCGCACTTGTTCAATCAAGGCCGTGATGGGGCTGTCGGGTGGAATGAACTGATTGATTTTCCGCGACCGCAGAATTTTCGAGCTCGTTTGAAAAAACGCCTCCGCCGCCGCGTTGGTAAAACCAAACCGACCGTCCGGCAGCACCGAAAACACCGGGTGTGGCATGGCATTGACGATCGCTGTGGCGGACGCTTCCTGCAAAGCGTCGGGACTGCTTGATTTTACCACCGGACGATCACTCACGCCGCTTCTTCAAGCGAAACA
>JBCBCT010000165.1:0-4148 GCA_038530365.1 Pseudomonadota bacterium
GCATGGATGGGCCGCGTGAAATGCTTTTTCACGCGGCCCATCCATGCACATTTTGCCACGTTTCTTGGGCGAACTGGCAAGCGCCGCACATCCCGTGAGACTTGAGCGCTCCCTGGATGACGTTTCGGCTCAAACCACATCAGGACACCTGCACCATGCACCGCTATCGCAGCCACACTTGTGCCGACCTTCGCGCCGAGCACGTGGGAAACACCATCCGCCTGTCGGGCTGGGTGCACCGGGTGCGCGACCACGGCGGCGTTTTGTTCATCGACCTGCGGGATCACTACGGTATCACACAAATTGTGGTGGACCCCGATTCCCCCGACTTCGCCACCGCTGAGCGCGTCCGTTCCGAATGGGTCATTCGCATCGATGGCGAGGTGAAAGCACGGTCCGCCGACACGGTGAACGCGAGCCTGCCCACTGGCGAGATCGAGGTCTACGCCCGCCAGATTGAAGTGCTGTCCGAGGCGGCTGAATTGCCCATGCCGGTGTTTGGCGAACTGGAATATCCAGAAGACATTCGCCTCAAATACCGCTTCCTCGATCTGCGCCGTGAAACCCTGCACGCCAACATCATGACGCGGATGAATGTTATACACGACCTGCGCACGCGGATGCGCGAGGCTGGCTTCAACGAGTTTTCGACACCGATCCTCACCGCGTCCTCCCCAGAGGGCGCGCGCGATTTCCTCGTTCCCAGCCGCATCCATCCCGGCGAATTTTACGCACTGCCCCAGGCTCCACAGCAGTACAAACAGCTCATCATGATGTCGGGCTTTGACCGCTATTTCCAAATCGCGCCCTGCTTCCGCGATGAGGACCCTCGGGCCGACCGCCTGCCGGGCGAGTTCTATCAACTGGACATCGAAATGAGCTTTGTGGAGCAAGAAGACGTGCTTGCCACCATAGAGCCGGTAGTGCGCGATTGCTTCAAGGCCTTCGCTGGAGACAAGACGGTCACCGAAACTTTCCCCCGCATCCCCTATAAGGACGCAATCCGCAAATACGGAACCGACAAGCCGGACCTGCGCAACCCAATCGAAATGCAAGACGTTTCCGAACATTTCCGCGGCGGCGGCTTTGGCGTTTTTGCAGGCATTCTTGATTCAAGCCCCAAACATCAGGTCTGGGCCATTCCCGTGAAGGGCGCAGGGTCCCGCAAACACTGTGACCGCATGAATTCCTGGGCCCAAAGCGAAGGCCAGCCTGGCATGGGTTATATTTTCTGGCGAGAGCTGGAGGGCAAGTTTGATGCAGCAGGCCCCATTGCCAAGAACATCGGCCCGGACCGCACCGAAGCCATGCGCCAACAGCTTGGTTTGGAACTTGGCGATGCCGTCTTCTTCGCCGCCGGTGATCCGGCCAAATTTGCAACCTTCGCCGGCGCTGCCCGCACGAAGGCGGCCGAGGAGGCAGGTCTCATCGACGAGAACGCGTTCGCGTTCTGCTGGGTGGTGGATTTCCCGTTTTACGAATGGGACGAGGACAACAAAAAGGTGGAGTTTTCCCACAACCCCTTCTCCATGCCCAAGGGCGGCTTGGATGCGCTGGAAAACGAAGACCCACTCACCATCGATGCCATGCAGTACGACATGGTGTGCAATGGCTACGAAATCGCCTCCGGCGGTATCCGTAACCACCTGCCGGACACCATGGTCAAAGCGTTCGAGATCGCAGGCCTGTCAAAAGACACGGTGGAGGAACGGTTTGGTGGCCTCTACCGCGCGTTTCAATACGGCGCGCCACCCCACGGTGGCATGGCCGCCGGCGTCGATCGCATCGTGATGTTGCTATGCGGCACCAAGAACCTGCGCGAAATCACAATGTTCCCCATGAACCAACAAGCCAAAGACCTCCTCATGGGCGCCCCCGGCCCAGCCGAACCCAACCAACTCAAAGACCTCCATCTAAAGATCAACATGCCCAAGGCGTGATGGGGCTAGAGCGAAGCAATCAAAAATGACGTTCGATGTCACGTCGCTTAAACTGGGTAAAAGCCCGACGATCAGTCGGACTAGAAATTGACAAACAGGGTCAATCGCAATGATATTTGACCACACCACGTCATTTAATGCGTTCAATCATTGCACCAGAGTCCGGCATGAGGACTATCTTTTTGGAAGGCGAAAGCAGCGATGACGGTAGGATAAAATGGCTGTTGAGCGTATCCCTTGCCGTTTTTGTTTACCTCTTCAATCCCTTCGGCCTTTTAGATGAAACCCAAGACTTGTCGCAGCGCCTCTCCCAACGTGGCTACGCTTTGCTTTTTGACAAAGGGTACGAAAATCAAAACATAACGTCGGTGATTATCGACAGCGTTACTGTAGACAGCCTTGGCTCAGACACGGGCTATCCCGTCAATATGGATGTACACGCAACGCTGCTTCGCACAATTTTGTGCGGCGGGCCGTCTTCTATCTATATCGACATTGCGTTTCAAAACGCTCGCCCCGATTTGCGCTCCCAGCAAACTGAGAGCGAAGCGGTTGAACGTCTCCGACGCGCTCTCGCGACACGGGCTGGAGACGCCTATTGCCAGCAGTTTGACGCTCAAAAGCAGCCTGTCGATACCGAAATTTTCTTGGCTCGGGTCATTCCCCAAAAAGGTGATTGCGCAGCCTTCTCTATGGACACGACTGTGCCGACGTCACCGAAGTGTCAGCGCTTTCGACCTCTTGATGCGCTCCAATCAGTCGTGACCCCTATCAGCATCAGTCGCGTGCAGCCCACCGTGCAACATGTGCGCTATCCGTTGTTTGCCACGGCGACAAACGCGTTTCGATTTCAAGACGATGATGCTGCCTCGGCGCGTCGCCGCATGCCGAAAGTCGAAAAGTCGCCGGCAACCGCCATGATGCTTGCGTTTTGTAAAAACCAAAGCCCCAACGACGTGCAACGAACGCTGTGTGAAAAACTCTCCGCTGACGAACCGGATGATGTGCTGTCCGACCTTTCCGATACGCTTAATCTGGTTCCGCTGTGGCGTTACTACGTGGATGAACGGCAGCTTTGGCAGCGTTTTCAAAGTCAATCGCTGTTAAGTGCAATCCAAGAACAATCCGCACAATCCTCGGGATCGCCCACGCCATCGCAACAAAGCGTACTCCGCCCAGCATCGGCACCGTCTGATGCTGAAAATCGCTGCCGTTTTCCGCAGAAGGTCGTGCAGGATGGCTCTGCATGGTTCCTAACTGCCAGCAATTTTGGGGTCGCGCTGTTGGGTGAGCTTTTCGGTGGCCCAAAGAATATCAGCTGGGCAGGTTTTGTCCCGCGGTTTGGCGAAGGAACCTGTCTTCCGTATCCTTATCTGCCAGGCAGTGTTGTGTCGGAATTGCGCAACGCCTGCGCTGCACCCAACGGTTGCGGCAATGCATTGCAAAAGGCGTTTGGTGGCAAAGCCATCGTTTACGGCTACGATATCGACGCCGCCAATGACAATTTCCAATCTCCGGTTCTGGGGCGATTGCCTGGGATGATTGTTCATGCGGCGGCTCTTGATAACCTAATGCGATTTGGGACCGACTACAAAAAAGAGGCCGTCGATTTTGGGTCTTTCCAGCTTGACGCCAACAAGCTCAACCTAATTCTGGTGTTTGTTTTGGGCACGATTGGCGTTCTGCGATCGTGGAGCTGGTTCACAACATCTCAAGCGGCGGTGTTTCAGGTTTCGGCGGTTGGCGCCGCTGTTCTTCTACCCGCCACGATTGGGCTACCGCCATTTGACTGGATTGGTTCGTCGGTACTGGGTTTGTTGACAGGAAGTTTTTGGAAATCAGGTCATTTGAATATGCGACAAATTGAGATGGAAAAAGTCCAAACGTCCTAGTTTTGATCAATAGTCGCCCAAAAGTTGCGCGCTTCGACTGAAAAACAAGCGTTGGCTGCTTTATAGACACACGCCTTCTGCGTAGAAGACTGTGGTGTCCCCCGATCTGTCTCGTTTTGTATTGACAGCTTAAGAGATTGGTAATATTGTCCGAACCATGGCGGAAGTTTGGACACATTGTGGCGTCAAATCAAACCAGGCGTACTCGGCCAGTACCGACTGGACACGGACAAACGCGAGCAAAACTGAGCCCCTGTCTGTTTTGTGCTGCATGGCGCTGATGCCCGCTGCGCCTGACAGACAGATACGCTTTTCT
>JBCBCT010000166.1:0-4122 GCA_038530365.1 Pseudomonadota bacterium
CCATCAACCCTGAACAGGTGGCGCCTATTTTGCGCCGGCTGATCTCCCCAACCCGCACGCGGGCGCGAATTTATGATCGCGATGGTCTCATCATTCTCGATTCAGACCGTCTGTACTCACGCGGTCAAATTCTCCGCTTTGATCTGCCCAATCTGACGCAACGAGAGCGCGGATTCTTAGAAAAGACGTGGCTTCAGTTTCGCCAGTGGTTTTGGCAACACGATCTCCCTCTGTATTCTGAGACACCCGGGGGCAACGGCACAGCCTATGCCGAAGTGGTCACCGCCCTGACCGGCAGCCCCGGCACCAAGACCCGACGCACCAAACAGGGTGAAACCATCGTTTCGGTTGCCGTTCCGGTGCAACGCTTCCGCGCGGTTTTGGGTGTGCTTCTTTTGTCCACCGAAGCCGGCGACATCGACAAGATTCTTCAAAAAGAACGTCTGGCAATTGTCCGCGTCTTCGGAATTGCCACCCTCGTTTCGCTGGCGGTGTCCATCATTTTGGCCGCAGACATCGCAAAGCCCCTTCATCGCTTGTCTGCGGCAGCGCAAAGGGTCCGCACCGGGGTCAAATCGAGGGAAGAGATCCCGGACTTTTCCCATCGGCCTGATGAAATTGGAAAGCTGTCTTTGTCCCTGCGCCAGATGACGGAATCTCTCTATGACCGGCTCGACGCCATTGAGCGGTTCGCAGCAGACGTGAGCCACGAGTTGAAAAACCCGCTGACGTCGTTGCGCAGTGCTACTGAAACGCTGCCGCTGGCAAAGACGGATGCTCAAAAAGAGCGACTATACGAAGTTATTCAGCACGATGTGCGACGGCTGGATCGTCTCATTTCGGACATTTCAAACGCCTCCCGATTGGACGCAGAACTTGCCCGCGACGACAGCGAACCGGTAAGCCTTGCCGCCCTTTTGAAAACTTTTGCCGACACGTATCAAGGCATGGCGGTCAACGAAACCAAAAAGCCGTTTTCTTTTCACCTGCACATCACTCAACCCACCCCAACCGAACAGGGGCGTCGTCGCGGGGCCCCGGCCACAGACCCTTGGATAATTCTCGGACACGACGGCCGCCTTGGCCAGGTGATGGGCAATCTGATTGAAAACGCCCGCACCTTTTTGCCAGCCACAGGCGGTCGGATCGATGTTGGTCTGAAACGGGAAGGCCGTTTTGCCGTCATCACCGTTCGAGACAATGGGCCGGGCATTCCGCCTGAAAACACCAAACGGGTGTTTGAGCGCTTCTATACCGACCGTCCCATCGATGACGGGTTTGGCCAGAACTCCGGTCTTGGGCTCTCCATCACCCAGCAGATCGTTGAAGCCCACGGTGGCTCCATTGTGGCTGATAATGTCGCTGACAAGGAAAGCGCAGAAAACGGGACCGGCGCGGTTTTCACCGTTCGCTTGCCGCTGCTGCTGGGGAAGGTGGCCGGGATACACACCAGCGTTGCAAAACAGCGTCCGCCAAAAAAAGGTGATGCGTGAGCGATGGTGGTGCTGCTGCGGTTATCGAGCATGCATTGCGCAGCGGAACGACGATCCACGGTTCGACAATTGTGCTGGGTACACGGGGTGTGTTGATCATCGGCGCCTCCGGCGCTGGCAAATCCACCCTTGCCCAGGCCCTGGTCGACGATGCGTTGGAAGGCCAGTCTTTTTCCTGCTGGGTCAGCGATGACCGGACCCATCTTCATCCTGCCGCAAAGCGCATTGTTTTGTCCGCCCCCGCCCCCATTGCAGGGCTGCGAGAAGCGCCGTTCCTGGGCGTGGTTGAAACACCTTTCCAGCCGAAGGCTTTGCTGGATGCTGTGGTCGAGCTTGTTCCCGAAGAAGAGCTTGATCGAATGGCTGACCTGGGGCGCGTGCTGAACATTGCGGGGGTGTCTGACACATGGGCGGTGCCGCTGTTGCGTGCGCCGTGCCGCCAAACGGACCAGGTTGTGTCCTTGATCAAGAGTTTTTTGGCAAAAACCCTCGCTTGAACATCATGTTGGCCACGAAATTTCAAAAACTTTGACGCGGATCACGCTTTCCCCTTGCGGAAACGGTTTCCCGTGCAAGTATGGACAGCTTGGAAAAATCTTGCACCGCTGGCGTTGCCGTTTGCCGATGATTGGAATCGTAATCGTAACCCATGGCTCATTGGCCAAGGAATTTCAGCTGGCCTTGGAGCACGTGGTCGGGCCACAGGACTTATTGGAAACCGTATCCATAGGCCCCGACGACGATATGGAACAGCGTCGCCAGGATATTCTTGATGCATCCGGACGGGTCAACACCGGCGACGGAGCGATCATCCTCACCGACATGTTTGGCGGGACACCGTCCAATCTTGCCATTTCGGTGATGGAGCCCGGATTGGTGGAGGTCGTGGCCGGCGTAAACCTGCCCATGCTCATCAAACTTGCCGGTGTACGCGACGTTGAGCCCATGGAACGTGCCCTTGAGGCGTCCACAGAGGCGGGCAAGCGCTACATCAATGTGGCGAGCCATATTTTGGCTGGAAAATGACTGAAGTCACCGCTCGCTTTGAAATCGTGAACGCCCGTGGCCTTCACGCCCGAGCCTCGGCAAAATTTGTCAAACTGGCTGAGACCTTTGATGCAACCATCACCGTTTCCCGGCAGGGGGAAACTGTGGGTGGGACGTCCATCATGGGCTTGATGATGTTGGCCGCATCCAAAGGCTGTACCGTCACCATTTCCGCAAAAGGCGTGGATGCTCAAGAGGCCGTTGAGGCTTTGGGCGCGCTGATCTCTGATCGGTTCGGTGAAGACACTTAAAGCCGTCGAAGGGAGACGCGGTCCACCCCGTGTTCCGCCCCTTTGTGCAAGACAAGATCGGCACGCTGCCGCGTGGGCAAAATGTTTTCATGCAAATTGACGAGGTTGATGCGCTCCCAGAGATCGATCGCGATGGCCCGCGCTGCATCCTCCGAAATCTGACTGTAGCGGTGAAAGAAGGACTCAGGGTCACGAAACGCCGTTTCCCGAAGCTGCATGAAGCGGTCCACATACCAGCGGCGGATCACGTCTTCCTCGGCGTCGATATAGATCGAAAAGTCAAAATAGTCGGAAACGAACGGCACGGAATTCCCATCCCGGGGCAGATCGCTGACCTGAAGAACGTTGATCCCTTCAAAAATTAAAATGTCCGGCTGATCCACAATGACCTGCTGATCGGGAATGACGTCATACACAAAATGCGAATAGACCGGCGCACCGACATTGCGTTCGCCTGCTTTAATGCGGGCGAGAAAATCCAAAATGGCCCGGCGCTGAAAACTCTCAGGAAACCCTTTGCGGTCCATGAGATCCTGTTTGCGCAATTCTTCATTGGGCAACAAAAAACCGTCCGTCGTGATCAGGTCCACCTTGGGACTGGCGGGCCAACGGGTCATCAATTCGCGCAAAATTCGCGCTGTTGTCGATTTGCCTACGGCGACGGAGCCCGCAATACCAACAATGAATGGCGTTTTTTGGTGGCCCAGGTTGAGAAACTGCGCCCGCTGCCGAAACAGGCCCTGCGCAGCCTCCACATGGGACGCGAGCAGCCGCGACAGTGACAGATAAATCTTCGACACTTCTTCAACGGAAATCGTGTCGTTAAGCGCGCGCAGGCGGTTCACTTCCTCTTCGGTCAGCGACAGGGGCGTGTCGTCCCGAAACTCGGCCCATTGATCGAGTGAGAAGTGAAGATAAGGGGAAGACGTGCTATCCGGCATGGCAAGGATCGGTCGGTTCTAGCTGGCGCGGCTGGCTTTTTCAGCCATCCCGCTTTGGCCGGTACGGCGGGCGAGTTCCGTCATCACATCGGCGAGCGGGATATTTTTCGCTTTGAGAAGAACAAGAAGGTGGAAGAGAACGTCAGCCGCTTCATTGGTCATGGCGTCGTCGTCTTGAGACACGGCGGCGATCACCAATTCTATGGCCTCTTCGCCAAATTTTTCTGCAACCTTGCTGTGCCCTTTGGACAGAAGTTTCGCTGTCCAAGACTCCTCAGGAGAGGCATTGGTCCGCGCAGCGATGATGCGGTCCAGATCGACAAGGGAAAAATCGGTCATCGAAGGTCGCCAAAGGGCACAATGAGGGACGGTCTGACGCGGTTTGCGCGA
>JBCBCT010000167.1:0-4026 GCA_038530365.1 Pseudomonadota bacterium
ATCCAGGAGGAACCGGCGCGCCAGGCGATGGGGACCCAGGTGTAGGGCAGGTTTTCCCGTGTGAGATAGACGAGGCGAGCGGTGCTGGCGATCAGGAAATTGATGGCAAAAAAGATGCCAACATAGGCCAGCGGCGCAATTTCTGCCGGCGTATGGCCGCTGAAGACCGCGTTGGAGAAGACACCACCGGCTAAGAAAAAGATCCCCCGCATGGGCACGAGCGGAAGGTTAAGCGCAGCCGCTCCAAGAAGGCCCACAAGGATAATCGTGACATAGGTGATTACGAGCGGCGGCGGGGCACCGAAAAAGCCCACAAGGCTGCCGACGACCAGTCCCACGATCAACGAGAGCCACAGGGCAGGAAAACCATCGGCCTTCCAGATACCCGCCAGCAAGCCCGCGGCCAGCGCACCGAGCAGCACGGGCAGGTCTGAAAAAATCGCCTGATTACCAACCAGAAAGTCTTCGTAGGCGTTTTTGCCAACACCAAAATCATGGGCAGACGCGCCGGTGGTCAGGACAAGACCAGCACCGGCCACGAAGAGCAGTCGACCGAAACACCAAGGCAACGGTTGTGACAGACGCCAACCCATGCGTGATAAAATCATGCAGCGCCGGGCATAAGGATCGGCAGCAGGAAGGAACCGGCCACCAGCGCAATGGCCACGCCGCTGGCCCGAACAACCCATTTACCGATGTGGTTGGTCGTCAAGCTGCCGAGCGCAATACCCGCAAGGTGGAGAAGCCCCGTCGAGATAACAAAGCCAACCGCATAGGCGATGCCGTTGTAATCATCACCCATTTCCGTTCCGTGGGCATGGCCGTGGAAGATGGCAAACAGACCCACCAAAACAGCGGCCACGACCATAGGCGTTTTCACGAAAAACACGATGAAGAGGCCCAGCACGACGCCTGAAAGAGCGATACCAAGCTCGATAAAGGGCACAGAGATGCCGGTAATACCCATTGCCGCACCGATGGCCATCACCAGCGGAAACACGATGGGCAAGATCCAAATCGCCGGACGACCCAAGACGGCGCCCCAAAGGCCAACCGCCACCATCGCAACCAAATGGTCCAAGCCACCAATGGGGTGACCCAAGCCGCTCATAAAGCCACCTTCAACCCCGGCCCCCGAATGGGCCAAAGCGGGTGTCGCAAGCGCTGCAAGCGCCAAACCAACGAAAACGATTTGAAAACGGCTAAAGGTCATGACGGCGATCCCGCAGAATTTTGATGAGTTGCTAGACTGAAACCAACGCAGAAAAAACGCAACCGCGTGACACCACCGTTTCACACGCGCACCGCGTTTCTTCAATTCGGCGCACCAAAAAACCCCGACGCAGTCGGCCTTAATAGACCCGCGCCTTTGGCTTGATGTAGCTCACCTCATTGGAAAGCGTATAGGTGTGCACCGGGCGGGTATCGAGGGTGACGTCTTTCTTTGCATCATCCGCGAAGGCCAGCGTGTGGTGCATCCAGTTTTGGTCATCCCGGTCCGGGAAATCCTCATGGGCGTGGGCACCGCGGCTTTCCTTGCGGTTTTGCGCGGAATCCATTGTCACCACAGCTTGGGTGATAAGATTGTCATACTCCAGCGTCTCGATGAGATCGGTGTTCCAGATCAGGCCGCGATCCTCGACCCGAATGTCATCCGTACCGCCCCACACCGTGTGGATCTTATCGTGGCCCTCATCCAGAATTTCTGAGGTGCGGAACACCGCGCAGTTCGACTGCATGGCTTCCTGCATGGCATCGCGCAGGCGTGCGGTTGGCGTGCCCCCATCCGCATGGCGGAACTTATCAAGGCGAGCCAGTGAATTTTCGCCCGCATCGCTCGGCAGCGGCGCGTGGCTTTGGCCCGGGGAAACAGTTTCGGCGCAGCGCATGCCCGCCGCGCGGCCAAACACAACAAGGTCGATCAGCGAATTGGAACCCAAACGGTTCGCGCCATGGACGGACACGCAGGCCGCTTCGCCCACCGCCATCAAACCGGGCACCACGTGGTCAGGGTTGCCATCCACCTTGGTGAGCACCTCACCGTGATAGTTCGTGGGAATGCCGCCCATGTTATAATGGACCGTCGGGATCACCGGGATCGGCTCTTTGGTAACGTCCACACCGGCAAAGATCCGTGCGGATTCAGAAATACCGGGCAGGCGCTCGGCGAGCAGATCGGAATCCAGATGATCCAGGTGCAGATAGATATGATCGCCCTTGGCGCCCACGCCGCGCCCCTCGCGGATTTCCATGGTCATGGACCGTGAGACCACATCGCGGGAGGCAAGATCTTTGGCCGATGGCGCGTAGCGTTCCATGAATCGCTCGCCTTCGGAATTCACCAGATAGCCGCCCTCGCCGCGGGAGCCTTCTGTGATCAAACAGCCCGCGCCGTAAATGCCCGTGGGGTGGAACTGCACGAACTCCATGTCCTGCAGCGGCAGGCCCGCGCGCAGAACCATGGCGTTGCCATCGCCTGTGCAGGTGTGGGCAGACGTGCAGGAGAAATAGGCGCGGCCATAGCCGCCCGTGGCCAAAATAACCTTGTGGGCGCGGAACCGGTGCATTTCGCCGGTCGCCATGTCCATCGCGACCACACCCCGGCAGGCGCCGTCTTCCATGATCAAATCGATGGCGAAATATTCGATATAAAATTCCGCGTCATACTTCAGCGATTGCCCGTAGAGCGTGTGGAGCATGGCGTGGCCGGTGCGGTCTGCGGCCGCGCAGGTGCGCTGGGCCGGTGGTCCCTCACCATATTCCGTGGTCATGCCGCCAAAGGGGCGCTGGTAAATCTTGCCCTCTTCGGTGCGCGAAAACGGCACGCCGAAATGGTCCAGCTCGTAAACCGCCTTGGGCGCTTCACGGCACAGATACTCAATCGCGTCCTGGTCGCCGAGCCAGTCGGACCCTTTGACCGTGTCATACATGTGCCACTGCCAGGTGTCCTTGCCCATATTGCCAAGGGAAGCGGCAACCCCGCCCTGGGCCGCCACGGTGTGGGACCGGGTGGGAAAGACTTTGGTGATGCAAGCCGTTTTCAAACCCGCTTGAGCCGCGCCCAGCGTGGCGCGCAGGCCCGCACCGCCCGCGCCGATGACGCAGACATCCACTGTGTGATCAATAAACGTGTACGCGCCCTTCAAACCGTTGGCACCGTTCAGCGTTTTTGCGTCTCCGTTTGCAGCAGCCATGTGAGGTCAGCCTCCAAATGCGAGTTTCAGCACCGCAAAGCCGCAGGTCACGGCAATCGCGATAGAAAAGAACGTGTTTAAAACCAGAAGCGCTTTACCCATGCCGCCATGCACGTAATCCTCAATGATCACCTGCATGCCGAGTTTCATGTGGTAGATACCGGCTCCCAACACCATCATCATCACGATAGCCACGAATGGGCGCGACAGGTATGCGACCGTTTGTGCGTAATCTGCCCCGTTGAGGCTGATGATAGTCCAAAGGAAAAATAGGATCAGCGGAATGTTGGCCATGGCGGTGAGCCGTTGATGCCAGAAATGCTGGGTGCCGTCTTTGGCGGAGCCGAGGCCGCGAACGCGGGAAAGCGGGGTGCGCAGATCGTTTTGCATGGTCAACTCTGTATCGTCTTCGTCTAAATCGTTTGTGTCGCGTAGGCACTCTGGAAGGCTTGACCGTTCAGACCCAATGAGACCCGGTCATCCCAACCATGCGGGTAAAGTCAGATACCAATGGTTGCCGCTTCTATAATAGTCCAAAACCACATCCGTCAGACCCGCCGCCGGCAGGCCGATCAGTCCGAGCCCTTGGCCAAGTGTCACCACCATTGTCAAAACCAACCCGCCAACGATGATGCGCCGGCTCCAAGGAATGGCAGGCAACACCGTATCTTGCTGACCGTTCGGCAAAGGGGCCACGCTTTTGGTCATCCGCGCACCGCGTAGGCGATGATCCAGATCAGCACGGTGAGCACGGCGCTCACGATGGGCTGGAGTTTCGCCATTTGCGTCGTGAAATTTTTCTCAAGCCCCGCGCCGGTGTCCTGCACCAAAT
>JBCBCT010000168.1:0-3990 GCA_038530365.1 Pseudomonadota bacterium
GAATGCGGTGATGCCGACGATGGAAATCAATGCAGCCAGAAGGCCGTATTCGATTGCAGTTGCGCCGGACTCATCTTTGAAGAAACGAGAAATGTTGGTCATGGGTTTAATCCTACTCCACGTGTTACAGCTTATCCGCCGAGTGTTCCCCCGATCAGATGGGCCAAACTTAAGCGCACACGATCTACCAACCGCCTAAGAAAGAGGCTTACCAAAACGGAAATTTCAACGGCTGCAAAACGGGGTTAAAACTGTATGACCCGCCGAGACTAGCGACGCCTCTGTCTATACGGAGAACGAAAAAGGGCCGCCCCGCGTGGTGCGAGACGACCCTTCTTTGCCGTCTTTTTCAGGCGCGCCGCGCAGCAAGCGCAGCGCAGACCCAAAAAAATCCGATTAGCTGTTGGCAGCTTGCATTTCGTCAGCGGCTTTCTGGAAAGCGCCTTTCACCTGCGTACCGGCGGCGCCGAAGGCGGTGATGCCGACGATGGAAATCAATGCAGCCAGAAGGCCGTATTCGATTGCAGTTGCGCCGGATTCATCTTTGAAGAAACGAGAAACGTTGGTCATGGGTCTAATCCTACTCCACGTGTTACAGCTTATCCGCCGAGTTTCGCCCCGATCAGATGATTACATAGTAGCTTTCAGCCCTTACCAACGCCTTGAGCATCAGCCTTATCAAAATGGAAACATCGGCAAGCCCAAACCATGGTTAAAGGCCCGTCAACGGTTGGCGCGCGCCCGTGTGTTTTTTACATTTATATAGGGCACCCGTTTTCTGCCTTCGGGTGGAGGTGACACTAGCGGACCGCTTAAAGCTTCGTTCACCCAACCCTGACATGCTCTGTTCACCACGGTGTCCATGCCGTGGGTGTACATCAGGGATTTGAGTATGGCGTTCCCAAACATTCGCGTTGCCGTTGCAGCGCTGGCCCTTGCGGGCTCTATGACAACTTTTGATTTTTCTCCGGCCCAGGCCACCGACGCTTTCAAGCAAGATCGGTCGGACGCGCTTAAGATCATCGTCGACCGTGCCCGCGTGGTGCGCATCGCGAAGGCAGCCGATACCATCATCGTCGGCAATCCAGCCATTGTGGATGCAACCATCCAAGATGCGCGCACGCTTATCCTCACCGGACGTTCGTTTGGCGTAACCAATCTGATCGTGCTGGACGCCGAGGGCGATCCGATCGTGGACGAGACGATTGTGGTTCAGGGCCACGAGCGCAACACGGTTCGTATTTACCGCCAAGCGCTGCGGCAAACCCTCGCCTGTTCCCCGGTTTGTGAACCCACACTTACCATCGGCGATAATGAAGGGCCGTTTGATACCGCCCACGAGCAGATCGAAAAACGCAACGATCTGTCGACCAAGGCCGCCGAAGGCAAATAACGTGGACGCGCTTCAGGCCGCGGTTAACACCCGATTAACCGCGGTCCCAAAATCCGACCTTTCCCAAAACTGTTGCGCAAGGTTTTTTGCGTATCGTTGGCCGCAAGTATCTTTTTCTTGCGGGCAGGGGCCTGGACGGTATGACGATTGCGCCACATCAACCGGTTGGTTCAAACCCAACCAAGACGACCCACACGTCGAATGAACCGACGCGGCGCCCGCGCAAACGGTTTGGTATTCGCGCGCTTTGGGGTGACACACGGGGCACGGCGGCGATTGAGTTTTCGATCATCGCCCTGCCCTTCTTTTTGATCATCTTTGGCGCCTTTGAAGTTGGGTTGAATTATCTGGCCAACCGCATGTTGAATGCCGGCACGGACCAGGTGGCGCGCATGATCCGCACGGGGCAGATCCAAGCCGCAACCCACACCGAAGCGCAGTTTAAGGAAGAGCTCTGCAGCAAAGGCTCCATGTTCCTGTTCAACTGCGCAAAGCTGATTGTGGATGTGAAGGAAGTCGCAAGCTTCGACACACAGACCATTCCCAAAACCCCCGACGGCACACTGGACGACAGCGGCATGGGCTTCACCCCCGGCGGACGCATGACGATCAACGTGGTGCGGGTCTATTACGAGTGGCCAAACTTCATCAACTGGGCGCCCCACGGCGTTGAAGAATGGTCCGGCAGCAAACGCCTCATCGTGGGCACATCCGCCTTCATGAACGAGCCTTATTAGACCGACCGCCACCGCACGCGGCCCAATTCAAGCCCAAAAAGCAGAACCAACGGAACCGACACCATGAACGCCCTCTTCTCTTTGCGCCGTTCGCTCTCGCGCTTCGCCACCGACAATCGCGGCACCAATGCCATCGAATTTTGTATGGTGGCCCCGTTTCTTTTGGCCATGTGGTTTGGCTTCTACGCTTTCGTGGACAGCGAATCGACCAGCACCAAGGTGGGTAAAGTGACCACCACCGTGTCGGACATCATCGCGCAGTCCCCCATTGTGAATCGCGAGATCATCGACGGTTCCTTCCGAGCCGCCGAGGCTATCATGGGCGCCAAACATGCACCAATGTTGGAATTGATGGCGGTGGGCGTGCAAATCAACAACAATGGCAGCACGCAGGTGGTTTGGGCGCGGGGGCGCAACCTGTCGCGAATGCGTTTGCCCAACAAGAATTCTGCCTATCCACTGGATGCTGGCCTGCGGTCGAACCGCGGCTTTGTGGTCGTGTCCAAGGCGAAGCTGGTTTACAATCCGATCTTCGGCAAGGCGTTCACCGGTCCTGTCGATATGGAATATGAAAACGTGTTTGCGCCCCGTGTGAGCACCACCACCGAATGCGACAACTGCCCTGGCTACTAAAGAGTTCGAGCCCAGCTTCTGCCTGAGCTTTTGCCCCGCTTCTACTGTGGGCTTGAATTGAGCGCGAGCCGGGTATGGATCAGCCGCGGGTGAGACCAAACAGGCTTTCCAGGCCACTGGAAATGGCCAGAAACACTAAGGTTGTTAGCGCAAAGTAGCCGATGGCTTTGCCCGGTGTGAGCAGCAATGAAATGCGCAAAATGCGCACCCCCGCCACCACCAAAGCCGCCATAATGGCCAGTCCCAGCATGGTATCCAGTGCGGTGGGTTGGCCGGGCTCGCCAATGGCGATGATGAGAATATAGAGCGGCAGCACAACGGCGCTGAGCACCGGGCGGGACCAGTTGTGAACCGCAAGGGAGGTTGGGAACCCCCGCGCCTCGTCCGGAGACCGGCACAAAAGAAACAGCGCCAGCATAGCGGCCGCATAGCCGATGAAACTTGCAATCAGACTGCCGAAAATAAACACGAAGCGTGACGGCGCAGCCTCGCCCATACGTTCGGCAAACAAAGGATAGAACAGGCCAAAGGCAAATGCGTCCAGGAGGAGCGCGAGAAGCAGGCCCCAAAATGATTTCCAAAACCCGTCCGGCGTTAAATCCATGCGCTGCATGCCCCGGTCGCGCCCGAGCATGACATCGACCGCACCGATCAGATTTTCCGAAATTTGATGCTGTGCCATTGCGTCTCTCAAACCGCCTGTGCGCTGCCGCTGAAATAAGTCTCGATGAACCGACGGTACACGTTTGTGAGTTTTGCAAGATCTGACAGAGCGACGCGTTCATCCACCTGGTGCATGGTTTGACCCACAAGGCCGAACTCCACCACCGGGCACACGTCCTTAATAAACCTGGCGTCGGAGGTGCCGCCCCCAGTGGACAGGTCTGGCGCGTGGCCGGTTTCCATTTGGATGGCGCTGGACAAAGACGAGATAAGGACTGCGTCGCGGGTCAAAAACACATGGCTTGGTCGGTCGGTATAAGAAACCTGGTAACGCACGGGCGCTCGGCCCTCTTCGCGCAACTGTGTTTCGACGGCAGCGGCCTCCAACCGTCGTTCAATCTCAACCTTGATCGTATCGGCGGTCCAAGTGTCGTTGAAGCGAACGTTGAACCGGGCGCTTGCCCGGGCCGGGATGACGTTAAAGGCGCTGTTTCCGACATCAACGGATGTGACCTCCAGATTGGTGGCCTGAAAAGCCTCTGTGCCGTGGTCGAATGGTGTTGC
>JBCBCT010000169.1:0-3806 GCA_038530365.1 Pseudomonadota bacterium
CATGGCGACCCTTGGTGATCACATCGACGTCTTCGCCATCGGCGGTGATGGATTTGCGGGGCGTGAGGATCGACGATGTCGGTTTGACCGCAAACCGCACCACCAATTGCTGGCCTGAGGAGATGCCACCGAGCACCCCGCCCGCCTTGTTGGATAGAAATTCGGGCCCAGCCTCGCCCATGCGGATTTCATCGGCGTTTTCTTCCCCACTCAAAGAGGCCGCATCAAAACCGTTGCCGATTTCAACACCTTTGACCGCGTTGATGGACATCATGGCGCTGGCGAGGTCTTGGTCGAGCTTTCCGTAAATCGGTGCGCCCAAGCCAACCGGAACTCCATCGGCGACCACTTCAATCACCGCGCCGAGGGATGATCCGGCCTTGCGCACCTTGGCAAGTTCGCCTTCCCATTCCTGGGCCGCGACGGGGTCAGGGCAAAAGAACGGGTTGTCATCCACAGTTGACCAATCCAGCCGGGCACGGTCGATGGTATGAGGGCCCATTTGCACCATGCCGGCGCGGATCGTAATGCCGGGAATCGCCAACCGAGCGATGGCTCCTGCGGCCACGCGGGCTGCGGTTTCCCGAGCCGAAGAGCGACCGCCTCCACGGTAGTCTCGGACGCCATACTTCGTGTCATAGGTGAAATCGGCGTGGCCGGGGCGGTAGCGGCGGGCGATGTCTGAATAGTCTTTGGAGCGCTGATCGGTGTTTTCGATCATCATGGAGATCGGCGTACCGGTGGTGAGCTGGGTTCCGTCCTCTTGGGGCATGACACCCGACAGGATCTTTACGGCGTCCTGTTCATTGCGCTGTGTCGTAAACTTGGACTGACCGGGCCTGCGCCGCGCCATCTGCCGTTCGATCAACGCTTCATCAACGGCAAGCCCCGGAGGACAGCCGTCCACCACAACACCAAGGGCGGGCCCATGGCTTTCACCCCAGGTGGTAAACCGGAAGAGATGGCCAAACGTGTTGTGGGACATATCGGACGTACTGACTTTGGCGAGGGGCTGAAAAGAAATCTGATGGCGCTTTGAGGCGGAGCCGTCGGCGGCCACACAGCTGTTTCGATCCGCCTTCTATGGCTGGTGGACGGGGACGTCAAACAGGACAGCGCGCCGCATGGGTCACTTCCAGCTTTTCTTAAGGCATCGCCCCTAGGCTCGCGCGCGGGAACAGCATTATGGGCAAGCAGGGGCTCAAACCAACCATGTCAATCAGCGACAATCATCCGACCAGTGCCGCAATCGGCACAGAGGTCGGCACAGCGCCTCAGGGTCCATCTTTGCAACCGGGCACCGCCGTCGGCGGCCTTGGGTCCATGGCGATCATTTTGCCGGTGTTCACGGTGACCATCTTTTTGTCGGCGTTCCTGCTGTTTTCTGTCCAGCCGCTGTTTGCCAAACTTGTCTTGCCCGTTCTGGGCGGTTCGCCAGGCGTTTGGTCGGTGGCGATGGTGTTCTTTCAGTCCATGTTGTTGGCCGGTTATGCCTACGCCCACATCATCACTACCCGTCTTCCGCTCAAACTTGCTGCTGGCATCCATGTGGTGGTGCTCCTCAGCGCCTTTGTGTTTTTGCCCTTGTCGCTCCCCACCGGTTGGGAACAACCGCCACAGTCTGGTCAGGCGTTTTGGCTGCTGGGGCTGTTTGCCGTGGCCGTTGGCCTGCCGTTCTTCGCCGTTGCCGCCAACAGCCCGCTTTTGCAGGCTTGGTTTGCGCGCACCGGCCATGAACATGCAGCCGATCCTTATTTTCTTTACGGTGCGAGCAACATCGGCTCGTTTGCCTCGTTGATCCTCTACATCGTGGCGTTTGAACCCACCACGACGCTGACCACACAAACCATGGCTTGGGCCGTGGGCTTTGCACTTCTCACCGCGCTCATCACCGCCTGCGCGGTCCTCACCCTGCGGCGTAGCCAGGACGATGGAGCTGATGCCGGGGTCACCGCCGCGTCGTCCGCTTTGTCTGATGCGGCGCCGACATGGTTTGAGCGCGCGCGGTGGATTGCCCTGGCCTTTGTCCCATCGGGCCTGCTTGTGGCGGTCACCGCCCATATTTCCACCGACATCGCCGCTGCGCCGTTTCTTTGGGTCATCCCGCTTGCGCTGTTTCTGTTGACCTTCGTTCTTGCCTTTGACCGCAAGCCGATTTTCTCCACAGCCACGCTTTCATGGTTCACCATGGCGTGGGGCTTGGGATGCCTGTTTCTCTTGAATTACCCCGGTTACGTGCAGCCTTGGCTGTCGCTTCCGGTGCACCTCATCTTCTTCTTCAGCGCGACTTTGCTCGCCCACACCTATTTGGTGGAACTGCGGCCGGCAGCTTCCCGGCTCACGGAGTTTTATCTGTGGATGTCCTTTGGCGGCGTTCTTGGTGGGGCGATCACAACGCTGGTTTCGCCGTTGGTTTTCAATCTTGTTTTGGAATATCCGCTGCTTATTCTGGCCAGCCTGCTCTGCCGGCCGAGCGTCTACGCCCCGCGGGATGGTCAGAGCGTCCCGTTTTATCGGCAGCCGCAATTCGTAATGATTTCGGTCGCTATGGTGGCTCTGGCTGCTCTCCAGACGCTGACAGCCGAGCGCAAGAACCTGTTTTTGGAGCGGTCCTTCTTCGGCGTTGTTAGTGTGCACCCTGACGAGACCGGCGCGTTCAACATTATGAGCCACGGAACAACTCAGCATGGCGCTGTGCGGCGCGAACAGGTTGGGGCCCTGCCGGAACCCATCACCTACTACCACTCCAGCGGCGGCATGGCGCGGGCTCTGTTTGCCGTTCAGGACAAGATGGCGGGCCGTCCGGCCACCATGGGCGTCGCGGGCCTCGGCGCGGGCAGCATTTTGTGTCACCGCAAACCGGGCGAGCGCTGGGTCAGTTTTGAGATCGACAAAGCCGTTGTCGATGCCGCCCAAAACCCGGCGCTGTTCCCCTATCTGTCGCAATGCGGCCAGGGTGACCCCGTCGTGCTGGGCGATGCGCGGCTGACGCTGAAAGACCAGCCGGACGGAGGCTTCAACTACCTTCTGATCGACGCGTTTTCGTCCGATTCGATTCCCGTGCATCTTTTGACGACGGAAGCCTTTGGTCTCTACCGTCAGAAACTTGCCAAGGACGGTATCCTCGCCGTTCACATCTCTAACCGCTACATGGAATTGGCATCGGTCCTTGCCGCCATCGCGGACGAGCTGGGCATGGTGGCGAAGGAAGGTAAGTTCACCATCACCGAGGCGGACAAAGCCAATCTTGTGCATGCAAGTCACGTCGTGGTGTTTGCAAACCGGAACGAGGACTTCGGACCCGCGTTTTCGCAAGCGCCTTGGAAGCCGCTTAAGTCCTCGGGCACGACGGCTTGGACGGATAATTATTCCAATGTTCCAGCGGCCATCATTCGCCAGTTTTGGAAATAGTGGGGGGACGGCCACCCTCCCCATAAAGGCCACAACCCATGGCCCAACCAATACCCCTTGGATTGATCCGCACTTCGGCGTAGCAGAGGGGCACCTGCTCTTCTGCTGATCTGACACGTGTACCATGGCTCACTCCATCACCCTGCCCCGGCCAGATGACTGGCACCTTCATCTGCGCGATGGTGGCATGTTGGAGGCTGTGATTTCAGCCAGCGCCCGAGACTTTGCCCGCGCGATCATCATGCCGAACCTTGTGCCGCCGGTGGTGACGGGGGCGCAGGCGACGGCCTACCGCGACCGGATTTTGGCCGCCCTGCCCGCTGGCATGGCGTTCACCCCCTTGATGACGCTGTACCTGACCGAAGAGACGGACCCTGACGATGTGGCAGCCGCAC
>JBCBCT010000170.1:0-3803 GCA_038530365.1 Pseudomonadota bacterium
ATCGCGGGAAGATGCACCTTCAGATCTTTGAAAACCTGATCAATGGCCTTGCCGTGTTCCGGGCTGTGACCAGCGTCCTTGATCACCCGCCGCGTGTTGCGCTCAACGGTCTTTCGGGCCTTGTCCAAGGCATCGGCGCAGGATTCCTTGTCGCTGGAGCGCAGTTTTGCAGCAAGTGCAGTCGCCAAAATCACGCCCGACGTCACAGGCTCCGCCATGGCCGCCACCGTGCCACCGGCAAAGGCCGCCGTGGCCCAACCGCCGACAGCGGTCAGTCCAATCAATTGGTCAGTACAATGGCGTAGTGACATCAGCGCCCCCCGGTAACAAAGACTATGGGGAGACCCAGACTATTTGCAACAGCAGGTGTTTCGCCCCTCACCCGCCGCGAAACTCCACCGTCACACCTTTGCGCACCAATTTGGCCAGCTCTTTGGCGTCCCAATTGGTCAGGCGGATGCAGCCGTTGGAATTGGTTTTGCCGATGCTTTCGGGAAGCGGCGTACCATGGATGCCGTAACTGTCCTTTGACAGGCCGATCCACACCGAACCGACGGGACCATTGGGGCCGGGCGGAATGCGCAGGACTTTGTCGTTGTTGCCCTGCTTAAAATTTTTCACCGGGTCATAGGTGTATTGCGGGTCAAAGGCTATGGTTTTGACCGTGTGCTTCCCCGACGGCGAGGGTGTAGCCGCCGACCCAATCGTGGCCGGATAAGCCGCCACCAGTTTGCCAAGGCGATCATAGGCAAAAATTTGCGCCTCCTCTTTATCCGCCACCAGATAGTGCACCTTGCGGGTCACGCCCGGCCCCACGGCGGGCACGGTGATCGTGTCCCCGGCCCGAAACTGTGCCCGGTCAGGGTTGAGCGAGGCCAAAAGCGCTTCTGACACATGAAACTTTTCGGCGAGCTTTTCCGCAACAGACGTGTAGCTCATCGCGGTCATTTGCGCCTTGCGGGCATAGTCGAGAGGAATGCGCTGCACGAATGGGCCCTTAACATCCGCCGCCGTGAGACGGTAGCGCACCAACGCGGCTCCGCCGGATTGAGCCAACGCGGTTTTCAAATCAGCAGGCTTCAGCAGATCAAGCGCCCTGCGCTGGGTGTTGCCTTTTGTTTGACCCTTACCTTTGGCTTTACGATAGGCGCGCAGCGCTTTTTCAACATTGCTGCCCCAGCGTCCGTCGATCACCCCGGGGGAGAAGCCGGCCCGGTCCAACACAATCTGCAATTCCATCAAGCGGGTTTTGCCGTAGGCCGGACGGTTTAGGGAGGGGATGGTGCTGGGGCGCTGAACAGGACCGTCCAACTCCGGCAGCCGCGCCACCTGCTCTTCAGCACCTCCAGGCTTTTGCTGGCGATCCGGTTCATCAACAAGGGGCGGCAAGGGAGCCTGTTCAACCCGGCGCTGCTCTTCGCTGTCAAACCGGGATCGAGGTATCTGCTGCTCCGGCCAGCGCTTGCGCGGGCGATCATCGTTCCAGGTCCAGCCCCGCTCAGCGCTGCGGGCCGACGGGGCATCATAGCGCCAATTATCGCGCCAATCCTCACGGGGGGCGGCATAATAATCCTGCCAGCGCTCATGACGGCGCAGAGCCTCGCGCCGGGCCTCGCGCAAAGCCTCGCGCCGGGCCTCGCGCAGAGTCTGGGCGTTTCGTTGCCTTTGAAGCCTGCGCCGCTCGGCCCGTTCCATCCGCCGTTGCCAGCGCGCCCGGCGCTCGCGCCAGGTCAAACCTTCCTGCCACCGCGGACGGTCCCAACCGTGCTCTCTCTCCGCCCTCTCGTCGTCAAACCAGCGATCATCATGGACAGAGTGGTCGTCGAGACGGGCGATCACACGCCCGGACCGGCGATCGACGGCATAAAGCTGCCCCGCTTCGTCCCGCACCACATCATAGGAGCTGTTTGAATTGGCCAGATAAGCCGTTTGCGCATTTGCCGACTGAACACTGGCCAGCAACGTGCCCGCTGACAGGGCCAAGGCTGCTGCCACAAAAAACGAAAGGCGATCCATCACACAAACCCTCCTAAAATTCACGTCAAACCGGAAACAAGCGGCCCACATGCAACCCAGGCGCGGCCCGATCGTTGGCCGATGGATAGGCGGTGCAAGATGAACCGGACATGAAAAAGGCGTTGGCCGCCCCCAAAGACACGAGGACACCGGGACACAAACGGCACAAAAAAAGCGGCGGGACTAACCCGCCGCTGGATGGCCTCATAAAACGGTGTGTGTTCAGGCGTTGGACTGTCAGGCGGCTTCCGCTTCGAAGCCGCCCACGTCGCGGGCCACCTTGCTGCCGACAATGCGAAACTGCAGCCGCTCCGTGCCCGACGTCACAGCGACGGTCTCACCATCCTTGATTTCACCGGCGAGAATTTTCTCCGCCAGCGGGTCCTGCAACGCGCTTTGGATGACGCGTTTCAAAGGCCGCGCACCGTAAGCCGGATCATAACCCTTGTCGGCCAGCCAAGCGATCGCTTCATCGTCCAACTCGAGTTCGATTTTGCGATCCGCCAGCAGACCGCGCAGATGCTGCAATTGGATGCGGACAATCGCGGCCATGTTGCTGCGTTGCAGGCGGTGAAACAGGATGGTCTCGTCAACCCGGTTCAAAAACTCCGGGCGGAACGAGGCTTTCACCACCTCCATCACCATATCGCGGACACTGTCGACCTCTTCGCCGTCTTTCAAGTTCACAAGGAATTCCGCGCCCAGGTTCGACGTCATGATGATGAGCGTGTTGCGGAAATCCACCGTGCGGCCCTGCCCGTCGGTGAGGCGACCATCGTCCAACACCTGCAACAGGACGTTGAACACATCGGGGTGTGCCTTTTCGATCTCGTCAAACAGGACCACCTGATAGGGCCGCCGCCGCACCACTTCCGTCAGTGCACCGCCCTCTTCATAGCCAACATAGCCGGGGGGCGCGCCAATGAGCCGAGCCACGGAGTGTTTCTCCATGTATTCCGACATGTCGAGGCGCACCATCGCGCCGTCGTCGTCAAAGAGGTAATCGGCCAGCGCCTTGGTCAACTCCGTTTTGCCGACGCCCGTTGGCCCAAGGAAAATAAACGAACCCAGCGGACGATTGGGGTCCTGTAGACCGGCCCGAGAACGCCGCACCGAGCGGGACACCGCGGAGACAGCCTCCCCTTGACCCACGACACGTTCCGCCAACTCATCTTCCATGCGCAGCAGTTTTTCGCGCTCGCCTTCCAGCATTTTATCAACGGGAATACCGGTCCAGCGCGACACAACATGGGCGATGTGAGATGGCGTGACAGCCTCATCCACCATGGTCCCGGCAACAGCATCGCCTTCGCCGTCACCGTCCTGATTGGCCAGCGTCTTTTCAAGTTCCGGGATGACGCCGTAGGACAACTCCCCCGCCCGGGCGAGATTGCCTTCCCGCTGGGCGATTTCCAGCTCGGAGCGCGCCTGATCGAGCTGCTCTTTCAGATCACGGGTATCGGACAGGCGATCTTTTTCCGCCATCCAACGGGCGGACAGCGCTTGCGCCTTTTCTTCCAGTTCCGACAGATCGGTCTCCAACTTGGCCAGCCGGTCGCGCGACGCTTGATCGGTTTCCTTCGACAACGCTTCGCGCTCGATTTTCAGCTGGATGATGCGGCGGTCCAATTCGTCCAATTCTTCGGGCTTTGAATCCACCTGCATGCGCAGGCGCGATCCCGCCTCGTCCATCAAATCGATGGCTTTGTCCGGCAAAAAGCGATCCGTAATGTAACGGTTCGAAAGAGTGGCCGCAGACACCAAAGCGCTGTCGGCGATGCGCACGC
>JBCBCT010000171.1:0-3701 GCA_038530365.1 Pseudomonadota bacterium
TGAGGGCGCACACCGATTCGTCCAGCGCCTTTGGCGCTTGGTGCAATCGGTCATAGAGACCGACACAAACGATGGTAGCGAGACCGCAAACCTCGAAATCCAAAAGCTGACCCACAAAACCCTCGCCAATGTCGATGAGATGATCCCAGCGCTTAAATACAACGCGGCGGTCGCTCAAATTTACACTCTAGTGAATGCGCTGGAGCAGGCCAATCGAGCCGGCAAAACATCATCCGTCGTGTTGCGCGACATGTTGGCAATCACCCTGCAAATGATCGCGCCCATGATGCCCCACCTCGCCGAAGAATGTTGGACCACCCTTGGCCGCACCGGCATGGTCAGCGACGCGGCCTGGCCCGACACCAATCCAGACTTTTTGGTGGAGGACACGGTTACACTGCCCGTACAAATCAACGGGAAAAAACGCGGCGACATCAGCGTGGCAGCCGACGCCTCCAAGGACGATGTCGAACAAGCGACCATCGCTCTCCCCTTTGTTCAAGACGCCCTTTCTGGTAACAGTCCGAGGAAAGTTATCGTCGTTCCAGGCCGGATCGTGAATGTTGTACTCTAAGAGCTACCTTTTGCTGGGGCTTGTCGCCGGGCTGGCCGCCTGTTCCGCCGAGCCTCTGGCCACCGCCGGCGCACCGTCTGGTCTGAGAGTTGGTCTTGAAGCCAGCAACACCAGTGAAGTGTTATCGAAAATCGATATCGCGCCCGTCAAAAACCGCGTGGCACAGCAGGTTCGCAATTCCTTGCTCTTCGCCATGAACGGCGGAAAACCTGACGCCGTTGGGACCGGCAACTACGATCTGGTGTTGGACGTCACCCATCGCTCGCAAAACGTAGCGGTGGAAGCCAACAGCCTCACAGCAACCGCATCCCGCGTCATCATCCTGGTATCCTATGACTTGGTCGACAAAAGCACGAAAAAGGTGGTCGCCGCCGGACGCCGACAATCTGTAGCAAGCTATGACCGAACGCCCCAAAGCTTCGCAAACCAGCGCGCCCTCCGGGACGCGCAAGACCGCGCCGCACGGGAAGTCGCGCAACAACTTCGCTTGGCCGTGGCGCAGGATATTGCAAGCCTTTAGCCCTTCAATGCTGGTACTGATGGCAGGGTCTCGCGTCCGCCACAGCGGCACCGTGGGACGTTAGCATGGCTGCCATTCAAGCCCACAAGGTTGAGAGTTACCTCGCCTCTCCGGACCCGCGGCACAGGACGATCCTGTTTTATGGCCCTAACCGCGGCCTGGTTTCGGAGCGGGCGGAGACTTTCGCCAAATCGCTCAAGATAGATATCTCCGACCCTTTTGCCACCGTGCGCTTAGATGCCGATGAAGCCGCGGGTGACCGAAACCGCATCGCCGATGAAGCGCACACAGTGTCGATGTTTGGCGACGAGCGGCTAATCTGGATTAAGGGCAGCACACAAAAAAACCTGATTAACGCTCTCCAGCCGGTATTAGATACGCCACCTGAGAAAGCGTTCATCGTGATCGAAGCCGGCGATCTCGGCCGCACGGCATTTCGGTCCCGAATCGAAAAGGCCGCCACAGCCGTAGCACTGCCCTGCTTTGGCGACTCGCCCCAGGCTCTGTCACAAATGGTCGATCAGGAATGCGCCGCCCATGGTCTGTCCATTGCGCCGGACGCCAAAGCCGCGCTGTTACAGTGCCTTGGCGCGGATCGCCTGGCATCCCGGGGAGAAATCCAAAAACTGTGCCTTTATTCGCTCCACAAGGGAACGATCCAACCGGAGGACATTGAAGCCATCGTTGGCGACGCATCCGAACTCAACCTGGACACAGTCTTCGATGCGGCCATGTTGGGCAAAATAACGGACGTCGAAGACACTCTGGCGCGTTTGTCGGTTAAGGGCACCAATCTGGTCCCCATCCACATCATGATGGTCCGCAACCTGCAAAACCTCCACGCCGTGAAATGTCAGATGATGGCGGCGCGTCGGCAGGCAAGTGATGTGGTCAATGGATTACGACCGCCCATCCACTTCAAAAGAAAGGCAGCCTTCACAACCATCGTGTCAAAATGGCCATTGGATGCCATCGAAAAAGTTCAGGCTCGTTTGAACGCAATCGCCTCCCGGGTCCGATCGCAATCCTCCCTTGAAACCGATGTGTTGGCGATGGCCATTCTGGCAATCTCCATGGAGGCGCGAAGACACATACGGTAGTGTGCTTGCGCCGACATGGCGCTAGGGTTGATTTTCCGCACGCGAAACTATGTGAGCATTTATTGGTTTGGTGCGATGCCGAATCAATTCGAGAGCTTAGCTTCGAGAGCATCCAATTGCTCAAGGGAGCGGTAGTCCACCATCAAACGCCCTTTGCCATTGGGCCGGTGTTTTATCGCAACCTTCATGCCGAGCACGTCGGACAGTTTCCGTTCCAATACTTCAACATCAGACTGAAAATCCGCAATCGGCGCACCCGCCGCCGACTTGGTTTCCAAATCAGAGGGCGGATTGGCGGCCAGAGCAGCGAGCCGTTCGGCGTCTCGCGCGGACAGGGCTTCATCCACGATGCGCTGGGCGAGGGGCACTGGGTCCGACAAAGGGATGAGCGCTCGGGCGTGGCCCGCCGAAAGACTGCCAGACGAGACCATGGAAAGAACGGCCTCCGGCAATCGCAGCAAACGCAGCGTGTTGGCCACATGGCTGCGGCTTTTTCCGATCACATCACCCAGGTCCGCCTGCTTGTACTGATATTGGTCCATCAGCTGTTGATAGCCCTGCGCCTCTTCCACGGGATTCAGATCAGCCCTCTGGACGTTTTCAATAATCGCGAGCTCCAGCGCCTGGCGGTCATCCACGTCGCGAATGATGATGGGAACATTGTCAAGACCAGCCCGTTGGGCCGCGCGCCACCGACGTTCACCGGCGATGATTTCCCAAGCCGCTTGATCGCCACTGCTATCATCAACACCGCGCACTAAAATGGGTTGCACAATTCCGTGCTCTTTGATCGAGCGAGACAACTCATCCAATTCATGATCACTAAAGATGCGCCGGGGGTTGTTGGGGTTCCGCCGGATTGATTCAATCGGAACGGTGCGGTCATCAGCAACCCGTACCGCAGGTGTTTCACTTGCCGCCATCGTGCCAAGGGGCGCCACGGGCTTGTCCATTTCACCGATGAGTGCGGCCAAACCCCGTCCGAGGCGTTTTTTAGAGGCATCGTCTGCCATTGTTTTTCCTTTCTCAGCGCGAAACGTCAGGCTTTCGCCTGGCTCGCGAACATCTGTTTTTCACGCTGAATAACCTCAGAAGCCAACTGCAAGTAGCTTTGGCTTCCAACACAGTTGATGTCGTAAAGCAGCACGGGCTTTCCAAAGGATGGCGCCTCTGAAATTCGAACATTGCGTGGGATCACCGTTTCATAAACGAGCGATCCCAGGGTGGCCCGTGTGTCTTCCACCACCTGCTGTGCAAGATTGTTGCGCTTGTCAAACATCGTCAACACGATGCCCTGCATTTCAAGACGAGGGTTCACCGAGGCTTTGACTTGATCCACGGTCCGCATCAATTGGCTCAAACCCTCAAGGGCAAAAAATTCGGTTTGAAGCGGAACGAGGACCGAATCCGAGGCTGCTAGGGCATTCAGGGTCAACAGGTTCAAAGAGGGTGGGCAATCGATCAGCACATAGGTGAAGTCTGGCTTGCGCCCTAAATGTCCAGCCAC
>JBCBCT010000172.1:0-3649 GCA_038530365.1 Pseudomonadota bacterium
CGCTTGATGAATACACCCCGCTGTTTCGCGCAGCCTATCCTCAAAGCAATGGACAAGTGACCATCAAGCGCTGCCACACGCTCCACCAAGGCCGCCCAAATAGCCGGTTCGCCTCCGGCATCGGCGCGGGCCGCAAGATCAGTCCGGACCGTTCCCACCAGTTCGTCCCGCGTGACAGCGGGAAACAGGGCCTGGGCTGCCAGCACACCATCAAGACCGGCGGGCAGGCTCGCACCCGCCGGCGTGATCAAGCGACCATCGTGCCCCTGCGCCACCCGGCCACCCCAAAACAACGCCTTGAAAGAAGAATGTCCAAGGTTGAAAAGCGCCGGCGCATGCCGTGCAGATGGACGAAGAGCAAGATAGGGCGACAGGTCAGGCAGGGCCGTGGCATCGGGTTGATCTGCTGTTTTGTTGACAATGGGAAGGCCGTTTGAGCTGGCGCGGTCATGGTGATGGCACGTCGCGCAAGACACCCGGTAAGACCCCGAAAGCACTGGATCATAAAACAAAAGCCGCCCCAGCTTCACCTTAGCCGCCGGTTGGGATTGAAAGTCTGACCCTCTGAGCGGTTCGGGCAGTCGGCTAAACTTAAAACCACCTGCCTGATCGGCTTTGATAGAGGAGCCTTGCGACGCTGCCGGCAGCCGCTTATCGCCACGCGCTAGACTGACCCCGGCAACCAAGGAAAGCACGGCCACGGCCAAAACACGCCGAGCAATCTGGGTTCGATGACGCGGCTGGCCCAATCCCCTCAGCACTGAAGATAGCCTTCCGCAAAGGCGCAAACCGCCCCGCCAATCCGGCCGGCCATCGCCTGGCCTGCGCTCATATCGAGTTCCAGATAGATCTTTGATCCCCGTCCCATCTCTATACCCTGCTCGATAATGTAGGCATGGGTACCGTCGGCTGGCGTATCAAACGCGATGATGGCCCCCACCAGGGACGAAACAGCCGATCCGGTGGCCGGATCTTCCGGAATACCCGCCTGCGGCGCAAACATGCGGGCATGGAAGGATGCGTCTGCGTGAACGGTCTCGCGGCAATAGACATAGGCTGACCAGCCCGCGTTTTCGTTGAACACCTCCTCCCAGACAGCCGCATTGGGCTTGGCTCGTCCAATCGCTTCCAGGGAACGCACGGGAATAAGTTGATAGGCAAGGCCCCCATCGTAGATCGACGGCCGGTGGTTCTCAAAACCGATGTCGCTGGGTTCAAGGTTCAAGGCCTCCGCCAGCGCTTCGTCTGAGGGACTGGCGGCAGCGGGCGTCGCAATAACCGGCAAATCGAATTGCCCAAATGCCCCTGCAGCACCAAACCGAACGCTGCATTGAACCGGTCCAACCGCTTCTTCCAACACCAGACGGCCATGGCCGATGGATCGAAGCCCCTGCTCGTCTCCAACGGCAACAGCAGCCCCCACCGTGGGATGTCCAGCAAATGGCAATTCCTGCTGCGGTGTAAAGATACGCACCCGCGCCGCATTTTGCGGACCACTGGCATCCATCAGGAAAATGGTCTCAGGAAAATTAAACTCTCGGGCGATGGTCTGCATGGTGGCGGTGTTCAGATCCCCGGCGTCATAGACGATGCCCAACTGGTTCCCCCTCATGGGCACATCGCTGAACACATCATAGATCGAAAATCGCAAACGCCGGGAGTTCGTTGTCTTCACACTTGTGTTCCCATCTTACGCCAGCCGGTTCTATTGCCTAACTCAACTGATCATCTCTTCCGCTCTCGCGCCCCAAAAGCATCAACCCAAATCCAGCGTCACCGCAACAGGGCAATGATCGGAGGCTTTGGGACGGTCCCAACCCGTCCGTGGATAGCGCTCCGTCGCGGCCTGTTGGGGAAACACCGTGCGATAGGGTTGTCCTGTGCGAAACACGTCAGGCACCGACGTTTCGTTTGTTGCAGCCAGCGCTGGTGAGGCCAGCAGATAATCCAATTGCACAAGATGGCGCACAGCACGGTCCTCAGGCCGGAGCAAGGATTCGACATCGCCAGCCGCATGATAAAGCGTCCAGCGATCCTGTTTCGGTCGACGGTCAGACAGATTTACACAAAATCCATTGTCCAGCAGCGGCGCGAGCCCGCTTGTGGCCTCCCGCAAATGGCGGAAAGCGTAACCGTTCAATCGATCCCCTTCCACGACCACCCGCTCGGTGTAATCGTTCAGGTCTCCGCAGATCATCCAACGCATGCGCGGGGCGCGGTCCGCGCCGAATTTATTTAGAATGATGTGCCGCACCGCCCGTGATTCCGCCGCGCGAACCGGCATGGTGTAGCTGCGCCCATCCACCCCATTACGCCCACCACCCATAGATTTGAAATGCGTGTTAAACAGCGTTAAGCGCCGTCGCCCGATGCGAAAATCCACCTCCAAGCAGTCTCGACGAAACACTCGATCCCGAGCCTCAAAACCCATGGCCTTCAGATCATCGGTCAGCAGATCGAAATCACCGAAGGTGACGTTGCGGTGGCTTTTGACATTCAAAATTTCAATCGGCGCACCGTCCCGCGATGCCTCGCGGGCCATCAAAGCAACATCAATCCCCCGCCCATCATTTCCCTGTCGCCACACTTTGTGGGGATATGAAATACCGGTCATGCGTTTGAGATAGCTGCGCTCGAACGTCTCCAGCGTTTCCAGGTTTTCAACCTCCTGAAGACAAACGATATCTGCGGCACAGTCGGCAATCGCCAGCGCACTCATTTGCCGCGCATCATCTTCATGGGCAACAACACGAGCGCGTTCCAGGGCTTGATATTCCGTTTCCGTTTTCACCGGTCGACCAGCGATGGCCCGATCCCGGCGCTGATCGTCCCGCCAGCCCGAAAAATCGAACCGCGCCATGAGGTTTTCAGCATTGAAGGTGGCGATGCGAAGGGCCATGGCATGTCGGCAAAAAGAGCAAAGGCGGCCGGAACACTTATGGTTGAACCGCCGCTGAAACGCAATTTACCAATCGGCGCGGTCCGCAATTGCCATCATGTGCAGATCGGCACAGTATCGGCATATTCAGCTGCTATGAGTTGAACATGGAACAGGCTTTTGGGGGCTCGTTCCAGGAGGAATACCAATCGGGGAAACAGTTTTTCCGGCCTCCTTTGGTCCACCCAAAAAAACAAAGGAAGACCGCTATGAAGTTTCATAAATTTGCAGCGATCGCTTTGGCTGCGTCCATGACCACATTTGGTTATCAGCCGATCGCCCAGGCCTCACCCTTGATTTCCGCACCCGTACCGGGAGCCGCCAGCTTGACCGACGTCAGCCAGGTTCAGCGCCGCCGTGGCGTGCGTCGTGGCTTTAACCGTCGTCGCGGCTTTGGTCGTCGCCGTGGGTTCCGTCGTGGTGTGGGCGTAGGCATCGGTGCAGCCATTATCGGTGGCGCAATCATCGGTGGTGCCATTGCCGCAGAACGTCGCCGTGAGCGCCGCCGCTTCCGTCGGGGTGTCCGTCACGAGCGGTGGTGCTTCAACCGCTTCAACTCGTACCGCGCGTTTGACAATTCCTACATGTCCTTCAGCGGTGTGCGCCGTCAGTGCCGCTCACCATTCTTCTAGGACTCTGCTAGGCCTGCGCCCGACGCAGATAGGTTCTGTCCCGAATTTGATATCGGGCGGCTTTATTGGCCGCCCGACG
>JBCBCT010000173.1:0-3585 GCA_038530365.1 Pseudomonadota bacterium
TCGCAGTCCCTCGCCGAAACCACCCGCAACACGCAGGAAAGCCTGGGTCAACTGAAAGAGCGTCTGGCTGTCATCGACACCGCCCAAGGCAACATCACATCGTTGGCCCAAGACGTGGTGGGCCTGCAAAATATCCTCAACAACAAGCAGACCCGAGGCGCGTTTGGCCAAAGCCGCATGGAGGCCATTGTTCAGGATGGTTTGCCCATGGGTGCGTATACGTTTCAAACCACACTATCCAACAACAATCGGCCTGATTGCCTGGTCCATATGCCAAATAACGCGCCGGCTTTGGTGATCGATGCGAAATTTCCCTTGGAGGGCTGGACGGCGTACCATGAAATGCCGGGGGATGAGGCGAAAAAGTCCGCAGGCCAACGCTTTGCCAAGGACATGGACGTCCACATTAAGGCGATTTCAGAGAAATATCTGATTGCCGGGGAGACGCAGGAAACTGCCTTTTTGTTTGTGCCGTCGGAAAGCATATTCGCCGACCTTCACGAGCATTTCGATGGGGTGATCCAACGGGCGCACAAGGCGCGCATTGTTATCGTCTCACCGTCTCTTTTGTTGCTCTCGATCCAGGTTATCCAGGCGCTGTTAAAAGACGCGCGGATGCGAGAGCAGGCGCATTTGATCCAGGCTGAAGTTGGAAAGTTTGCCAATGATCTTCGGCTGCTCGATGAGCGCGTGCGCAAACTCCAGTCCCATTTTGGTCAAACGACACGGGATGTGGACCAGATCCTCGTCTCCACCGAAAAACTGACCCGCCACGGCCAACGCATCGAAGCCATGGAATTTGGCGCGGCCCAAGTTGAAGCGGATGGAAAGGGCGAGCGTGGAAAGCCGTTTTTGCGCGCCATCGATGGCGGCGACTAAGACAGGCGTCCAGCACCCGGTTTGAAGCGGACAAAAAAATTGGGCCCGGCCTTGCAGCCGAGCCCAACATTCGCCCCTGAACGGATCCATCGAAGCGCTCAGTTTATGTTGCCCCACAGGGAGCGCCGAGACCGTTCGTGCCGCACCCGCCTGACACCGAGGAGGGATGGGATGGTGATAGCGAGTGCGGCGTCCAGAACTGGTGGTGGGCCACTTGCAAAGCCTTCCAGAAGTCTGGTTGTCGGTTTGAAAGACTGATCCAACGGCAAAACCGCCAGATGTTTGCGCCCCGTCCCTCAAACCGACATGGGGGAAACTAGACACGTTTTGCCTCGCCCGGCACGTTTGTAACTGTTACGTTGACGTAAAGGGAAGATTCTCAAAAGAAATCAATATGTTGACGCGGGCAATAATCGCTCTTGAACGAAAATCAAAGCGCTTTGAACCGAAACTTAACCGATTTAACCGCAATGACACAGCAATCTGCTCGGCAATAGATGGCTGCAGTCGATAACAAAAGTCGCCGTTTGATGCCCGGCGGTGTTTGATTGCACCGCGCGTGGGGGTGCAGTGTTTGCACCGCATTCCATCAAGATCGGGACCTAGGATCTGGCCTTAAACTCTATGACAGAAACGGTGGGCGGGGCCCACTTAGCCACCGATCAGTTGCGCTTTCTTGATTTCCTTGACGAGTACGTCAATGACGCGGTCGTGAAATCCCCGGCGTCGAAACTCGTCCGCAGGATCAGCCAGAAAACGCGGTGCTTGGCGGTTAAGGGCGGCCACGGCGAACATTTTGCGTTCCGTGTCGGATTGGTCTGCCGCGCCCAGGGCAGCCGCCAGGGCCAGAAGAGGCGACCGCGAAACATCCGCGGTGCGCGCGATGCGGGCGGCCTCGGTGGTTTTGCCATCCAGCCGAGCGCTCAAATAGAGATAAAACTCCAACCAAGCGGCGCGAACCCCCAAAAGGTCATCAGCGCGCGTGAGCAGGGCTCGCCCCCGTGTGATATCGCCTATGGACACGAGCCAAGCGCCGTAATCCGCCAGAATGTCGGTGTCATAGGGGTTCAGTTCCACCGCTTTCAAACCTGATACCCGCGCCTGCCGGTAAAGACGACGGACTTTGAAGACGGCAAACTGTGCCTGATGCGCCCGCGCGCTTTGGGGGGCCAGGCGCACCGCAGCAGCGGCCATTTCGGCGGCTTGGGACAACGGATCGCTGGAGGTTGGATTGCGCCCTTCCCGATACTCGTCCAACAGCAAAAACGTGTTGAGCGCATGGAAAACGGCCAGCCTGCTGCCGCCGTCAATATGACGCTTGGTGCAATCGCGGGCCTCTTTGTGGCGCGCATCATTCTCGGAATAAAAATAAGCATAGGCCAAGGCCAAGCAGGCCGATGGGTTGGTCGGTTTTTCAGCTGCGGACAGACTGCGTTTTGCAATATCGGCATAAATGACCCCGTAAGGCGATCCGATGCTGGAAAAAATCGAGCCAATGATGCGGGGAACGCTTCGCGGTTCCTCTTCCGTTGGAGCCGTAAACAGGCGCTGCGTTGACCAGATGGTTTGGCTGTCGGCAACCCGGATCAAACGGCTGTAAAAGCGAACACCGTCGCCCCGCGGGTAGGCTGTGATGACGACCTGATAATCGGTCTTTATGGTCTCTTTAGGTGGATTTGCCTCTGACATGTTCGAACCGGTAAACCGAAGATCATCAAACCGCGCTATTGTCACGCGCAAGGCCTCTGCCGTTTCCGACGGAACAAACCACTTGGGATAGGGCGGTTTGGGCAAAAGAAGATCGGCGCGGATGGATGGGCGGATTCCCGAGAAAACGCCAGTTGCCGGCTCACCCACCGCGGTGTCTTTGGACGTCCCCCAACCTGCGAGTAAGCGCAAATCCATGGTCTGCGGGCCAAAAAGACCGCTCGCAAAACCGCCTATCACAAGGCCAGCTATGAGCAACAGCGCGGCACCAAAACCAATCCCTATGTGTGTAAAGCGCAGGCGCGCGCGGCCAGTTGGAGCCGAGCCCTCGACATGGACTGTGGCCCCCTCCACCGGTGCCGTGGCGGCGTGAAGGCCCGAGATGGCCCCGCCGCCCTTCTCCGGGGCAGCAGTGGTTACCGACGGCCCCACCGCCACACCTTTGGGCGGTTCGGTTCTTGCGGGGTCGTGAAAGGTAAATGATGGGACGTAGGTTCCGGTTTCCAGCGAAATCACCACATCACCGGTTTCAGCAACCGTCGAAGCGTTGTGCAACGCCAAAGCCTGGCGCAGGCGCCCTGCGGCTACCCGAACAGCAGCATTGGTTTGGGGGTCAAAGTCTTCCGATCGCCCAAGTGCGTCCACTGCAATCGTATAGGCTTTGATGTCGTCGGCCTCTCCGCGAAGCGTTTTTTCAACGATAAAGCTGAGGAAGTCGGACAATTGGGCCGAAGAAGAAAACTGTTCCGATGCCAAAACCGAGCTCAACGCTGCCCGAACGCGCCGCGCCTGTGTTGTTGTCATGTCTGCAGGCAGTCCACCCTGCGCCACCGTCATCCACCTTGGTTCGAGCGCCCCACACGCGACGAGAAATGCTGGTTCAATTGCCGTCGATGCCGTTTGGTTGCGGCCATCGAGCGCCGTCTCAAAGCCGTGAGCCGAAAAGGCTAGTGAACCGAACGGCCAGGCACTGATAGGCCAGGCGACCCATAGACCTGG
>JBCBCT010000174.1:0-3495 GCA_038530365.1 Pseudomonadota bacterium
GTCGGGCGTGAACGCTTCAACGCTCCGCCTGCTCTGCCCGTTTTTATGCGGCTTCCACCGCCAAGCCGAAACCGCCTAGTAGGCGGCGTAGGGGGAGTTTTGGGGGGCCGGCTGTGAATTCTGCGACGTCTTGCACGTCGTGACTGAGGTCGACGTCATCCATCAGGCTGCGGGCGTGGCGGGCGATGGCTTCGGCTGGGTTGAGCCAATCGACGGGCCACGGCGCCAGACGGCGGAAGACGTTGGTGAGGAACGGATAGTGGGTGCAGGCGAGGACAACGATGTCTGTGCGGGCCCCGTAGCGGTCGACGAAACAGTCTTCGATCTCGCCGCGCACCGCGTCTTGGTCCACGGTTCCGGTCAGCATGAATTGCTCTGCCAGATTTGCGAGGTTTTCTGCGCCCACCAGGCGCACGTTCACGGTGGATGCAAATTCAGAAATCAGGGATCGGGTATAGTCGCGCTGCACTGTGCCGGGCGTTGCAAGCACCGAGACTTGCCCACTGCGGGTGAGTTCAGCCGCTGGTTTGATGGCCGGCACGGTGCCAACTACCGGGAAATGGAAACGTTCACGGAGTATCGGTAAAATGAGGGTTGATGCTGTGTTGCAGGCGACAATGACCATGGCGGGGTCGTGGCGTGCAACCAGATCATCGAAGACGTCCGTCATCCGCTTGATGAGCGAGTTTTCCTCCCAATCGCCATAGGGAAAGGCTGCATTGTCTGCGACGTAGACAAAACGGTGGCCCGGCATCAGGACCCTGGCTTCACGCATGACGGACAAGCCGCCAATACCGGAATCAAACACAAGGATCGTCACAGCGGGCTCCGAGGTTCTTCGGTCTTACGGTGTGCGCTCAGGAACCAGATTGGGAAGGCTGTCTACTGTCACGCCGAAGACGTGGACCACCAGGTAATACAGCGCGAAGACGCCCGCAGCCACGACGGTGTTCCACGCCATACGTCTGCCCATATTGGCAGTGACCGGCGCACCGGGGTCTGTGCCTTCAACGACGTGACCGTCTGTGGCCTGAGACCGCGCGCGGAATGGCAACGTCACGAACAGGGTTGTCCACCAGATGACGAAGTAAATGGCGAACGCCGTACCGAAACCCATGGCTAAACCTCTTCAAGTTCGACAAGCGTGCCGTTGAAATCTTTTGGGTGAAGGAACAAGACCGGTTTACCGTGGGCGCCGATCTTCGGTTCGCCGTCTCCCAGAACACGCGCGCCGGTGGCCGTGAGCGTGTCGCGGGCGGCGGCAATGTCGTCAACCTCGTAGCACACGTGATGCATGCCGCCTGCGGGGTTGCTGGCGAGGAATTTCGCGATGGGTGAGCCCTCTCCCAAGGGTTCCAGCAATTCGATTTTCGTGTTCGGTAGTTCGATAAACACCACCGTGACGCCGTGTTCTGGCAGTGCTTGCGGCGCCTTTACCGTTGCACCGAGACTGGACCGGTAAGTTGCGGCGGCAGTTTCCAGATCGGGCACCGCGATGGCCACATGGTTTAGTCGTCCAATCATAGCGCGTTACACCCGGGTTACGAGAACAGTGGTGATGGGTCGTTTGCCCCAGATTTCTCGGGTCTCATTGCGCAAGGCGCGCTCCACCGCTTGTTCAATTCGCCCATCGTCACGGCGACGCTTTGGCGGAATGCTCTCAAAGGCGCCAAGGGCCGCGTCGTAGAGCACATCCTCAAAGCTGTCCTGATCATCGGCCATGCGCGGCAGGCCTTCACAGACGATCTCTGGGTCGGCCAGCAGTTCGCCGCGTTTGTCCACCACCAGAGACAAGGCCACATGGCCCGCATAGGACAGCGCGCGGCGGCGGCGGATGCCCATGGCGTCATCGCTGCCGATGAGCCGCCCGTCCTTGTAGATGCGACCGTGGTGCACTTCGTCCAGAATTTCGGCAGGTCCGGGGGCGAGCCGCAACATGTCGCCGTTGCGAATGGGCGAAACGTCAGGGATGCCCGCCTCGGCCATCAGGCCCGCGTGTGCAGACAGGTGCCGCCCTTCACCGTGGACAGGGACGCCAATTGTGGGCCGCGTCCAGGCGTACATCTGTTTAAGCTCATTGCGGCGCGGGTGACCCGAAACATGCACCAAAGTCTTCCCATCCATGATGAGTTCGATGCCTTGATCCGCCAATGCGTTTTGCACCGCCAGGATCTCTTTTTCATTCCCCGGAATAGAGCGGGATGAGAAGATGACTGTATCGCCTGCGGTGAGCGATCCGGCGCGGTGATCATCGCGAGAGAGTTTTGCCAGCGCCGCGCGGCTTTCGCCCTGAGAGCCTGTGCAAATGATGACAAGTTGGTTGCGCGGCGTGCGCGCAAACTCATCTTCGTCCAGGAAGGGTGCCACGCCATCGAGATAGCCGAGTTCGCGGGACACATCGACCACGCGATGCATGGAGCGGCCGAAGATCATGACCCTGCGCCCTGCCCGCTCCGCGGCCAAAGCAATGGATCGAATGCGGCCGACGTTGGAAGAGAACGTGGTCACCAGCACCCGTCCGCTGGCCGCCTGAATGACATCGGCCAGGCTTTCGGAAACCTCGACTTCGCTGGGACTTTCTCCGTCCACCATGGCATTGGTGGAATCGCAAACCAAAGCCAACACCCCTTCATCGCCGAGGCGCCGGAAATGCTCTTCATCGGTCTTTTGGCCGAGCGTCGGTTCGTGATCGAGCTTCCAGTCTCCGGTGTGAATGATGTTGCCGAGGGGCGAGCGGATCATCAACGATACGGGTTCAGGGATGGAGTGGGTGACGTGGACGGCTTCAATCTCAAACGGTCCGACGGTGAAGGTTTTTCCCGGTTCGAACAACGTGATCGGAATGTCCGGCGCATCATGTTCGGATTGGGCTTTTGCTTCCAGCATCGCTGCGACAAAACCGGTGGTGTAGACCGGCACTTTCAGCATCGGCCATAGACTGAGCAAGGCGCCGTAGTGGTCTTCGTGGGCGTGGGTGATGATGATGCCATCAAGTCGGTCCACCCGTGCGGTGATGAACTCAATATCCGGCAAAACCAGGTCCGCACCTGGCAGATCATCCCCCGGGAATGTCACGCCGACATCAACGATGATCCAGCGGCGCGCGCTCTCCGAGCCGTAGCCATAGAGCGCGAAGTTCATGCCAATTTCACCAACGCCGCCCAGGGGCAAGAAAATCAGCTCTTCCTTGCCTGAGGCTTTTGTCTTTTGAGATTTTTGTGTCGTCTTTTTCGCCATAGAGCCTTATGCCCGCGCATCCTTTAGATTGCCAAGAAATATATCGGCTGCGGAAATTTGGCGCAGTTCTCCCGAAATGAGCCGCAACTGCAAGTAGCCTTCCCCGTCCAGCCCTTCAAACACACCACTTATTTCCCCGTCTGAGAAACGCGCCGTGAGTGGTCCTCCTAGGCCGGAGGCGTTGCGAAGCCAATGGCTGCGGATGGTATCCATAGAATCGTTTGCCAGCCACACCATCAACCAATGGGACAGGCGTTC
>JBCBCT010000175.1:0-3466 GCA_038530365.1 Pseudomonadota bacterium
GCAACTCCTGTTGCAACCGCACCGCCAACGACAGCACTGGATCCGCCGCAAACATAAAGTGCCTTCAAAAAAATAGGGTTCATCTCGCCACGTCCCGCCTCAGTAAGATCGCTTCCCCACCGAAAGGTGGCCCTCTGGAACCGTGTTATGCCAAAACATAACACATATCGCGCTCATTTGGGAAACTCTGCCTGGGGAGCGTTTCGATTATGTTTACCATGTCCGTTCATCCGACGGGTGCAACCGAGCCCGCGATTGCTCCCCGGCGCAGCCATCATTGCAATTCCTGCTCTACCCGGCCAAGGACGCGGCATAGTGCGTTTCCAGCCAAGACCTTGCCATGAGCCCGCCAAAATCAATTTGTGTCTACTGCGCTTCCTCCGATGGTGCCGATCCCGAATATCTCAGGGCAGCGGCCGCCCTGGGCGAGGGGCTCGCAAGGGCGGGCTTTCGCCTTGTCTATGGCGGAGGGAACAATGGGTTGATGGGGGCTGTGGCGCGGGGTGCTCTGGCCAACAGCGGTGCGGTTTTGGGCATTATTCCGGAGTTTTTGGTGGCCAAAGAGCAGCCCGGCGGCCCATCCGATCTTACAGGCGCGACACTGGTGACGGTGCCCGATATGCACACCCGCAAGCAGCGCATGTTTGAAGAGGCTGATGGTTTCTTCGCCCTGCCCGGCGGCATTGGCACCTTGGAAGAGCTGGTGGAAATCATGACATGGGCGCAACTGGCACGTCACGCCAAGCCCGTGGGTCTCATCAACATTGGCGGGTTTTGGGACCCCTTTGTGGAGATGGTCGCACGAATGGAAACCATGGGATTTTTGCACAACGCTAAGGGCGCAAAACCGTTGCTTTATGATGATGTGGAAACTGCCATGGCAGCCTTTGGCGCGCGGCTTTCCTAGTCCCGCTTAGCTGGCCTTGCGCACAAGGCCGATGGAATAGAGTACCAGCGCCGTCCAAACGAGGGCGAAGGTGATGATCTGCGGCATACTCAACTCCTCGCCGAGCAGGGTGAACGCCACGATGAAAATCAACGTTGGACCGATGTAGCCCATCAGGCCTACCGTGGTGAAACGCAGCGCTTTGGCGCCAAAAGCGTATAAAATGAGCGGCACAGCGGTGACGGGTCCGCACCCCATCAGCCACAGCGTGTCCGACAGGGTGATGAATAAGTGCCCCTGCCCTTCCCAAGCCAGCCAGGCCACGTAGGCCAGCGCGATGGGTGACAGGAGGATGACCTCCAGCAAAAAGCCCTGGGTGGGGCCAACGGACTGGGTTTTACGCAGATAGCCATAAAATGCGAACGAGACCGCGAGAAACAGCCCGATCCAGGGGAATTCCCCTGCCGCCACCGTACGGTAGACCACCGCGACGGTGGCCAAAAGCACAGCGGCCAATTGAAGTGGGGTCATGCGTTCGCCCAACAAAAGCGCGCCCATGAGAACCACAATCAGCGGCGTGAAGTAATAGCCCAAGGCCGCTTGCGATGCGATGTTAATGCTCACCGCATAAATGTAGATGCCCCAGTTGGCCGCGATGAGCGCTGCGGTAATCGCCATCATCGTGACAATCTCTTTGTTACGCAGCAGCGCCGGCACTTCCGCCAAACGGCCCTGAAAGGCCATGACGCCGAGGGCAAACGGCACGGCCCAAATCACGCGGTGGGCCAACAATTCCAACGGTGAGATATGCCGCGTCGCTGCAAAATAGAGCGGCAAAAACCCCCAAAGCACGTAGGCAATGGTGGCCATCACGGCGCCGGTTTGCGGGCTCACCACAGCGGGGGTGGCGGTGGGTGTGATGGGCCGGGCCGGCGGCACAACCCCCTGCAGCTTGCTCATGGCCGGGTCCGAACAAGATGGTAAGTCAAGCTGTCGACCAGGGCTTGGAAACTGGCATCTATAATGTTGTCGGAGACACCGACGGTCCACCAGCGCTCGCCTTCAGCATTGGTGGATTCGATAAGAACGCGGGTGATGGCTTCCGTGCCGCCATTGAGAATGCGCACCTTATAGTCGACCAATTCAAGGCCTTCGATCTCGCTTTGATATTTCCCAAGGTCCTTCCGCAGGGCTTTATCCAGCGCGTTCACGGGGCCTGCGCCTTCTGCCACGGACAGGAAGCGCTCCCCTTCGACGTCCACTTTCACAACCGCTTCTGAGACCGTGACCACGTCCCCCACGGCATTGAACCGGCGTTCAACGGAGGTGCGGAAGGACTCGATCTTGAAGAAGGTGGGAACCGTGCCCAGTGTCCGCCGGGCAAGGAGTTCGAAGCTCGCTTCCGCCGCCTCATAGGCATAGCCTTGGGCTTCGCGCTCCTTGACGATGGAAATGAGCGAATCCAGGCGCGGGTCGGACTTCTCAACCGTGATGCCACGGCGGCCCAATTGGTCCAGGAAGTTCGATTTACCCCCCTGGTCTGACACCATGAGATTGCGCCGATTGCCCACGCTTTCGGGCGCTACGTGTTCGTAGGTGGAGGGGTCTTTTATGAGGGCCGACGCATGGATGCCCGCCTTGGTTGCAAAAGCCGACGAACCCACATACGGCGCTTGGCTGTAGGGAGCACGGTTCAGGAGTTCATCAAACGTGCGGGACAAACGCGAAATGCCCGCCAGCTTTTCCGCCGTGATGCCAATGTCGAAGCGATCCGCATAGTGCGGCTTGAGGGCGAGCGTCGGGATGAGGCTGATCAAATTGGCATTGCCGCAACGTTCTCCGATCCCATTGATCGTGCCCTGCACGTGGCGGGCGCCGCCCTCGATGGCGGCAAGCGAGTTGGCAACGGCCTGATCGGTGTCGTTGTGGGCGTGGATACCCACCTTACCACCGGGGATGTGTTGACAAACGGTCTCCACAACACGGCGCACTTGCTCGGGCTGGGTGCCGCCGTTGGTATCGCACAACACCACCCAGCGCGCACCGGCATCGACGGCAGCTTTGGCACAGGCCAGCGCAAAATCTGGGTTGGCGGCGTAACCATCAAAGAAGTGCTCGCAATCCACCAGCGCTTCCTTGCCCGCAGCCACCGCCGCCTGCACGGACTGCGTGATGGATTCGATGTTTTCCTCGTTGGTGCAGCCCAGCGCCACGCGTACATGCAGGTCCCACGCTTTGGCCACGTAGCAAATCGCCGAGGCTTGGGAAGAAAACAGGGCCGCGAGTCCCGGGTCATTGGAGACCGAAACCCCAGCCCGCTTGGTCATACCAAAGGCCGTGAAGGTTGCGTGCTGCGTGCGCGGTTCGTTGAAGAATGCAGTGTCGGTGGGGTTTGCCCCCGGGTAGCCGCCCTCGATGTAATCGATGCCAAAATCATCCAACATGGCGGTGATGGCGATCTTGTCTTCGACCGAAAAATCGACCCCAGGCGTCTGCGCGCCGTCGCGGAGTGTGGTGTCAAACAGCGTTATGCGTTCGCGGGTCATGAGAGTTCAGCCTTGGTGTCGCCCATGGACGTGT
>JBCBCT010000176.1:0-3430 GCA_038530365.1 Pseudomonadota bacterium
AAAGTCCCGCCAACTATACCCACGTCTCAGCGCGGTCCCTTCGTCTATCGGTTAGGACGCCAGGTTTTCAACCTGGAAAGAGGGGTTCGATTCCCCTAGGGACTGCCAATCTTCCAGCGTATCATTGGGTCCGACCGATACTCCTTGGTCGGCTCGTTTGTGCCGCTTGCGTCGACTGTTAATTGGCTGCACCAGCGGGATTCTGCGTGGAATTATGACGGCATCGGCGTCGAAGCTCCTGATCACGCGATAGGTGCTCCTTTTCAGGCCTCGCTCTTAATTTTCAGACTCCACAACCCCTTTACAGGGAACAGTTTTACCCCGGTTGGTTGATGTGTCGAGTGCGGGTGGATAAGGCATTCATATGCGTCCAACCGGGGCAATGGACATCATGCGCGCTTAGCGCAGCGTGATTTGAGATTGCGTCGGATTGGCTGTCCACCAAAACTCACAGCGATTGCCCTGCCACGCGATCCATAGATGGCCGGCATAGGTGGGTTGTGTGAAAACATCTCGTTGGAAAATGCGCTTGTAGAACTTCAGATTGCCCCTGAAATCGACCCAATACAAATCGGCTGGCTCGGAGGAATCATTGACGACACGCATCGTCATGGCCTGATTGCTGGAGGGGGATCGCGCCGCGTAATTGGGGCAATTTGGACCGTATAGGCTCTGCGCTTGCGCGACAGACCCCAAGGTAAGTCCCCCCAAAAGGGTCATAAGCCCTGCTGCTGCCACTTTAGAAAGCCTTTGTATTTTCATCGCCTTACCCTCTGATTGTCTTGGTAAACACTTGATGGTTTGAGACCTTTGGACCGTTCAACGCGAAGGGAGCCATGCCCCCAGGGGAGCCCCCGGTCGAGACAGAGGATATCGATCAAGACACACCAAAACTGCGAGTTTTCTCACAGGACGGGCGCACTACGCCCTCTATTTTAGGTTGGGGCGGAATGGGCAACGTCCATGACGCGCAGTTGGACACGCTCGCTGCCACGGTAAAAATTGGTTTCAAGCGTGCCCACAACGTGTATCTTCTCACCGCGTGCATTCAGCAAAAAGTCACCCAAAGGTGTATCCACACTGCGAAAGCTGATGCCCTCGACCGTTGCACCGCTTTGGGCTTGCAGGACCACTCGGATGTGGTTTCCCCCAACGACCGAGGCGTTCATCAAACGATGGCTTGGAAAGGCAAAAACCGGCGCGCGATGACCGGCTCCGAAGGGGCCACAGCGGGCGAGATCGCGCAAAAGGCCCAGATTGGCGGCGGAGGCTGACACAGCGGCATCGATCTTGAGGCGACGGCTTGCATTGGCCTCCACCGACCGCTGGCACGTCTCTTCAACATGGGCGCGGAATGCACCCAGCTTGTCGCGCCGCACCGTGAGCCCGGCAGCCATGGCGTGCCCCCCACCCTTGACCAATATTTCGTTTTCCACAGCGCTGCGGACGGCAGCGCCCAAATCAACGCCGGAAATGGAGCGGCCGGAGCCCGTGCCGACGTTGCGGTCGTCAAAGGTGATGGCGAAGGCCGGGCGATGAAACCGATCCTTCAACCGTGAGGCCAGCAGGCCAACAATGCCCGCATGCCATGTGTCACTTTGGGTGACCAAAACAGCCGGGCCTGGACCGTCACCGATTTCCCGCTCGGCTTCGGAGACCGCCTCCTCCAGCATGCGGATTTCCATGACTTGGCGTTCGCGGTTAAGGCTGTCGAGTTGGCCCGCAATCGCTTCCGCCTCTCCGGCGTCCATCGTCATCAACAGCCGCGCGCCCAGGGCGGCGTCTCCGATTCGCCCCCCGGCATTGATGCGGGGACCAAGGATGAAGCCAAAATGCCAAGGACGAACGGGGCCGTCCAAACGCGCGGCGCGGATCAATGTCCGCAAGCCGGGGTGGCGGCTTTTCTCCAGAGTCTCAAGGCCCCGCAGAACAAAGGCCCTGTTCACGCCTTTCAACGGAACGATGTCGCACACCGTTGCCAAAGCCACGAGATCGAGTACGGCCATGAGATCAAAGGGTAAGCCGGCGATGGAAGCTGATGCCCGCAAGTGCCGATTGAGACCCACCAAAACCAAAAACACCACACCTGCTGCACACAGATGCCCCTGCCCCGACAGATCATCATGTCGGTTGGGGTTCACCAGCGCAGCGGCCGGGGGCAATTCCGCGTCCACTTGGTGGTGATCGATCACAACGCAATCCAGGCCCAGCTTTTGCGCGTGGGCCAGAGAGCTGTGGCTTGTTGAGCCACAATCCACCGTGATCAACAGGCTCGCACCACGATCTTTCAACTCGGAAATCGCCAATTCATTGGGGCCATATCCCTCGAATATTCGGTCGGGAATATAGATCTCAAACGGGACGCCGTGATGCTGAAAGAAGCGCCCCAGCAATGCCGCGGACGCTGCACCGTCTACGTCATAATCGCCAAAAATGGCCACCTGTTCTTTCTGTTCTATCGCGGTTGCCAGACGCGCGCAGGATTGATCGAGATCGGTCAGGCGCGATGGGTCGACCAGAAGCTCGCGCAGCGTCGGCGACAGGAACGCTTCTGCCTCTTCGGGCATCACATCGCGGGCGGCCAGGACGCGGGAGACAATACCGCTGAGGCCCCACCGCTCTTCAATAGCTTCGGCCTGCCCTTTTTGCTTCCAATCCAACGCATCGACCCAGCGCTGGCCCGAAGCCGATTGGTCGACACCCAAGAAGGCATCGTTGAAATGTTCGGCGATTGTCATGGACCCGCCTTAGCAGGATGGCGCGGTTTGAAAAGGTGGCTGAGGTTTACAGCAATCATCAGCCCCCGATGAGATGGCGGTCTAGGCTGAGCGAGCCACAACAAGGGGGGTGCGGTTCAGTGACAAGGCGCGCCAATGGGCAGCTGCAAAGGCAAGAATAACGATTGCGCCGAACTGATGCACCAGCGCCCAAAAGAAAGGAACTTGCATGACTAAGGTCACGATACCGATCATCATTTGAACAAACACCAGCCCCACCAAAACCAGGCCACGGCGTGCATGAAGGCTGTCGGGTGCGTTGGCCCAAAGGTGCCAAGCGTGAAGCGCGATGCCTAAAACGACGAGATAGGCGCTGGTGCGGTGCACAAATTGGACCATCACAGCGTTGTCGAGAAGATTTTGCCACCACGGCGTGATGGCCCAAACAGCGGCGGGCATCCATTCGCCATTCATGGTGGGCCATGTGTTATAGGCCATACCGGCATCGAGGCCCGCGACCAGACCGCCCAAAAAGGTTTGCGACAGGACAAGGGCGATTACGGCCAGACCCTGCCAAGCCTGTGTGGGCATGCCCTCTTGCGTGTGGGTGCCAAGGCCCCGGGCGAGCCACACGGTGTAAACGAATATAATGCAGGCCATGGTGAGATGGATGGCCAGGCGCAATTGGCTCACGTCCACGCGCTGCGACAGGC
>JBCBCT010000177.1:0-3342 GCA_038530365.1 Pseudomonadota bacterium
ATGCAAACGGACATTGCCCTTGGTCTTCAGGGCTCGTTGCGCCTCGGTCGCATGATGGATGAACTGCGCGCGGCGTCTGAGGATGTTTGGACGGATATGAAAATCGGCGTGGAGAGCGCCATCGACGATGCGCTTCGCGGCATGGAGAAAGTGTCCAAGTCAATCACCGACAGGCTCGCCGCCTAAGGCGACGTTTGGCCAGCCAAGGTCAAGTGAACCAGTACAAAGGCCCCGGAGCGCACTCCGGGGCTTTTTTGGCGCTTACATAAACGCCTGAATGCCGGTTTGGGCGCGGCCCAAGATCAGCGCGTGGACGTCGTGGGTGCCTTCATAGGTGTTCACCGCTTCCAGGTTCATGACGTGCCGGATGACACCGTACTCGTCCGAAACGCCATTGCCGCCGTGCATGTCCCGGGCGGTGCGGGCGATATCGAGGGCTTTACCACAATTGTTGCGTTTCATCATGGAAATCAATTCCGCCGGCGCGCGGTGCTCATCCATCATGCGACCGAGGCGCAACGAGCCCTGAAGACCAAGGGCAATGTCCGTTTGCATGTCAGCCAGCTTCTTCTGGATAAGCTGATTGGCAGCCAGGGGTTTGCCGAACTGCTTGCGATCCAACGTGTATTGCCGCGCTGCGTGCCAGCAAAATTCCGCAGCCCCCATGGCACCCCAGGAAATGCCGTAGCGCGCGCGGTTAAGACAACCGAAGGGACCCGACAGTCCGGAGACGTTGGGCAACAAATTGTCGTCGGGCACAAACACATTCGCCATTTGGATCATGCCCGTTGTCGATGCGCGCAGCGAAAACTTCCCTTCGATCCGAGGCGTTTCCAGACCCGCCATGCCACGCTCCAAAATGAAGCCGCGGATTTTGCCGTCATGGGCGTCGGACTTCGCCCAGACCACCAACACATCGGCGATGGGGGAATTGGTGATCCAGTTTTTGGCACCAGAAATCTTGTAACCACCGTCAACCTTCACGGCGCGGGTTAACATTCCACCGGCATCGGAGCCGTGATCCGGTTCGGTCAACCCAAAGCAGCCGACCTGTTTGCCGGACGCGAGGCCTGGCAGGTATTTTTCCCGTTGGTCCTCACTGCCATAGGCAAAAATCGGGTGCATCACGAGGGAAGACTGGACGGACATGGCCGAGCGGTAACCGGAATCGATGCGTTCCACTTCCCGCGCGATCAAGCCGTAGGAGACGTAGTTGACGCCGGCGCCACCATACTGTTCGGGGATCGTCGCGCCCAAAAGACCCAACGCCCCCATTTCTTCCATGATGGCCCGGTCAAACGTTTCCTTACGGTTGGCTTCCAGCACACGCCGGGCCAACCCGTCATCGGCGTAGGCCTTCGCGCTATCACGGATCATCCGCTCATCTTCGGTCAGCTGCTCATCAAGCAAAAACGGATCGGCCCAATCCAGCGGTGCTGGCTTCGCCCGCGCAAGTTCCGGCGTATTGGCGTGGGCGGCACCTTGGGGCTCACCGTGAGCGGCGTCTTGAGAAGCGTGTTTTGAAGGCGTGTTTGATTCCGGTGTCGTCAACATAATGAAATGATCCGCAGGTCCCTTTTATCTCGAGCGATAGTATCAGCACTGCCCAGTGGGCGACAAGGACCTGTCGCGCCGCAGTGCCCAGCATGCCCAAGATGGCCAGGATGGTCAGGATGGTCAGGATGCTGTCGTAAACTGTGAACGCCTGCGCAGCGGGGGCGCACTGGCCCGAAAAGCCGCAACGTCCCAATGTGCACCCGCATAGATTGATCTCACCCCATGGAGCCCAAAACAGTCTGGCCCTAAACAGCACAGTAACTTGGAATCAAACTGCCCTTGATTGGCGGGATGCTTCTTTGCTTACTTGAAATGTCGCCGACGAAAAGATCCCCACACGGGGAACGCCTCGGCCAAAGGAGCATCACTTTGCTGCATCCGGCAGTCAGTGTGAGAGAAAGTCCGGTTCGATATGCGGGTCTCTTGCCCAGCGCATCGCGCCGTTTCGATGTTTTCGCTGCCCAAACCGTCCATTTCGAAGCGAAGGCCGGTGATCTCATTACGGTTCATGCTGTCGACGGCGGCGCGACGCTTTTATTGTCCTCTTTGCCCGGCACGGCCCCCCAACTCACAACCAAGCCGCTGTCGGCCCACGGCCAAGCACCACGTGTAACGCTTAAAAGCGTAGAGACCTTATACGATCCGCGAACGCTAAACGCGTTGCTGGCCTCGCGGGGAGCCGCACAACAGCAGGCCGAGGCGCTGGCCCTGTTCGACCCCGCCACCAAACCCGGCGACATCTTCACCATCAGAATGATCGAAGACGCTTTGGTCGTCGCGATCGCGCCCCTCTCCCGCGATTATCTGACCCAAGGCGGCGGCGGTCAGTTTACGATTGATCACCAACCCAACAACGATGCCAGCGACAGACTTGCCGTGCTGCCAGACCCTTTGGGCAAAGTGCTGGACGAGTTTATCGTCCCCCGCGCGACGGCCCAGGCGTATGAACTCAAGCGCGGACAGTTTGTGCAAATCATGGACGTTGAGGGCCGACAGTGTTCAGACTTCATGGCCATGCGCTCAAGTGCTCTCGAACGGGGTATCGAACGCCATATCGATTCCACCGTTTCGCGCACCATGGACCACGCCGCATACCCCCAGCCGGGACTGCACGACAAATTCTACGATCAGGATTTCACGCCGCTTCTCGCGGTCCGTCAGGATACGGTCGGGCGGCACGACACGTTCGCGCTGGCTTGCACAGCACGCGGCTATGAAAACCGGGGGTTCCCCGGCCACATCAATTGTTCAGACAACATAAGCGACGTCTATGCACCCTTTGGCATCGCCCCGCGCCGCGCCTGGCCGGCCATCAACTTCTTCTTCAACTCCACCATCGATGACGGCACCCATTTGTTGTCGTCAGACGAGGCATGGTCCCGCCCCGGGGACTACGTTGCAATGGAAGCGCTTACCGATCTTGTGTGCGTGTCCACGGCCTGCCCCGATGATGTGGATCCGATCAATGGCTGGAACCCCACCGATGTCTTGGTGCGCATTTACGAGAAAGACACGGCCATCCGCCAGGCCGTATCGTTTCGCACCGAACCGGAAGCGAGCGCCCGCATGACGCGCCATTCCCCGTTCCACACGCGCACGTCAAACCGCACCCAGTCTTTCGCCGTCGCTCAAGATGTTTGGCTGCCGACGGTATACGACGCCACCGGCGCGATCAAAGAATATTGGGCCTGTAAGGAAGCCGCGACCCTCCAGGACATGTCATCGCTTCGCAAGTTCGACAGCGTCGGCCCCGATGCTGAAATCCTGCTTCAGCACTGCATGACC
>JBCBCT010000178.1:0-3333 GCA_038530365.1 Pseudomonadota bacterium
CTGCAGAATAAAGCGCATCATCCGGCGCAGCAGCGCCAAAGGTATGGCGATATTGGGTGCGAAACCGCGCGATGGTTTTGGCATCCAAAGTAACTTCGCTCATGGGAGCGAGAGTCAGCTCTTTCAGTTTGGCCTCGGTCCGCTGGCTGGCGGCATCAAACGCGCGCACGGATTCCACCGTGTCGCCGAAGAAATCGAGCCGGACCGGCGTCTCTGCGCCGGGTGCAAACAAATCAAGGATACCACCGCGGACCGCGAATTCGCCCGCATCCCGCACCGTAGGCGTCCGCTCAAAACCGTTGCGCGACAACCAGTCAACCAAAGCATCCATATCGATGCGATTGCCCGGAGCCAGCCGCTTAACCGAGGCGGCCATGACCGCCCGGGGCGGCACTTTTTGCAACAGCGCATTGGGGGTGAGCGTGATGACGGTGGGCTGGGTAAACTGGTTGTCCGCCGCCAGCGACGACAGAAGCGCGATGCGTTTTGACAAAACATCATTGCTCGGGGACACCCGATCATAGGGCAAACAATCCCAGGCCGGCAGATGCTCCACCCGCGCCCAGGGCGCAAAAAACGAAAGCGCAGCCTCGCAGTCCTGCGCACGCTGTCCATCTCGTGCCACATAAACCAGGACGGGGGCCGCACGGCCAGCCTGCGTTGCAGCCTCCCCCAGAGCCGCGAGAGCGACGCTGATCAGCCGTCCTTCATAGCCATCTGGCACCCCGGCAAGGTGAATGGGACCGTGGCCAACAGGTTCCGAAAGCCACGCCTTTAGGCGTTTCAGTTCTGCGGTCTCCATCGTTTCAGCGATCACCAGACGTTGAAACGGACCCGCTTTCGGAACCCTCGTCGGCGTGGGCATGGAACGTTCGAATGCGCCGAACCAAGGCTGTGTCCCAGTTGGGCGGCACGCTCGTGGTGCCGGAAAGCCATTTATACATGTCGGGGTCCGGCACGGTCATAAGCTGCTCAAAATCATCCAGTTCGTCATCCGCCATGCCTTCAAGCACTTCGTTGGCAAAGGTGCCCAGCACATAGTCCATCTCCCGCATGCCACGGTGCCAGGCGCGGTAAAGAAGTCGTTTTTTGCGCGGGTCAAGCCCGGCACTGCTGCGCATGGTTTCGGTCACGGCACGCTCGCTGCAAGAATGATGGTTTGAAGTGAAGCCGCTTATAAGACCGGATGGGCAGCCTGTCAGCCATGCTTGTTGCGGCAAACGCGGTCAATTTCGTCAAACCACCCGATGCGTGTGCAAGTGCACAGAACCTTTGTTTCAGCCGTGTTCAAAAGCACTGTCTTTTGAAACAAAAACACTGCCGCACCGATCCAGCACTCAGGGGGAAAAACAATGCCAAACGCCGCACGCCCACCAAAAAGAACCGGGCTCAACAAAATCTCTTTTCGCGGATTGGCTCTGGCCGCCCTCGCCGTCTCCGTCTGCAGCGCCGGCATCTCGTTCAGCGCAACATCAGCCTCCGCTCAGCGCACCGAGGCAGGGTCGTGGGGTGGGAAGGTCCGCTCCGGTCCCGGCACGAATTTTCGACAAATCGGCAGCCTCCAAAACGGCGATCCTGTTCGTCTGATCCGCAACACCGGTGTCATGATGGGCCAGTATCCCTGGTTTGAAATCAGCTTTGCCAATGGACGGCGCGGATTCAAATGGGGTGGGATCCTGTGCGGGTTCAACGGTCCTATCAACGGCACATTCCGCGTTTGCGAACGGGACAACCGGGCACGGTTTAACGGCGGAAACCAGGGTGGCGGCAATCAAGGTGGTGTCTTCCCGGTGGCTGCGAAGTCCGGTGGCGGCATCGTTCGGGCCGGACCAGGGCTTCAATTTCGCCGCATCACCTCCCTGCGAGAGTTCGAAGACATCCGCGTCATCCGAAACACGGGCGTCATGCTCCAAGGCTTTCCTTGGTTTGAAATTCGCTTTCGTGGTGGCCAAAGAGGCTTTCAGGCCGGCGGGTTGATCTGTTCCACCAACCGCCCCTTTGCTGGCACTTTTGATACCTGCGCCAACTACCGCGCTTCGCTAAACCGCTCCGGTGGCGGCAACCAAAACGCCGGAGGAAATCCTGGCGGCGGTGTCAACAACGGCGTCTTCCCGGTGCGCGCAAGAACCGGCGGCGGTGTTGTGCGATCCGGCCCAGGCACACAGTTTCGCCGCATCACCTCCCTGCGCCAGCTGGAACGCATCCGGGTTATGGGCAATACGGGCGTCATCATGAACGGTTATCCGTGGTTCCGCATCCGCTTCCGCAATGGACGGCGCGGCCACATGTGGGGTGGCATTATTTGTTCTGGCCAGCGGCCGTTCGCCGGCACGTTCGATACCTGCCGCAATTTCCGTCGCACCCTTGCTGGCAACGTTCGCCCGCGTCAGGGCAACAATCAACCCAGGAACCGCGCACGGGTTGTCCAGTATGAATGCGATGGCCAGATCCCGATGACGGTGACATTCCGCGGCGACACCGCCACCTATTCCTACGATTCCGGCCCGCGCATCACGGTGCGCGCCCAGCGCACGGGCTCTGGCTTTTCATTCAGCGATGGCTTCCACGAACTGCGCGGCAAGGGCCGGAGGCTGACGATCTTTGAAGGCGGGTCTCGTTTGGGCCGTTGTTCTTCATAATTTACACAGCCAAGCCGTCGCAGGCGTGTTCTCTACGGGATAACATATGGGCGACGGTTGAGGCGGTGGCGCACATTTGGCAGCGTCAGCGCCATGCGCCCCGCCCCACTCACACCTCTGTTTGCCTCCGTTAAGACGCTGCCCGGCATTGGGCCGAAACTGGCGGAGGCCTTGACGCGTTTGCTCCATGGGCAGAACACCGAGTCTAAAGCAAAAGTCGGCGACCTGCTGTTTCATCTGCCGTCCCACATCATCGATCGCCGCAACCGTCCGACCATTGCTGGCTCCGCCCAGGGTACCTTGGCCACCATATCGGTTCGCGTGGACCGCCATGTCCCGCCCCCACGCGGAAATCCAAAAGTTCCTTACAGGGTGTTTGTGCACGATGAGACCGGGGAGCTTGGCCTCGTATTTTTCCGCGGCCAATCCACCTGGCTCGAAAAGCAATTGCCGGTGGGCGAAGAGCGCATCGTCAGCGGCAGGGTGGACTGGTTCAACGGTCGTCCCACGATGGTGCACCCAGATTACATCGTCGCGCCGGATCAGGAAGACGCCCTGCCTTTGGTAGAGCCCGTCTATCCCATGGTCGCCGGTATCGCTCCAAAAGTGTTGGCAAAAGCCATCGCAGGCGCTCTCAAAATTGTGCCAGCCCTGCCGGAATGGATCGATGCTGGTGTTGTAGCGAAGAAACGCT
>JBCBCT010000179.1:0-3170 GCA_038530365.1 Pseudomonadota bacterium
GTCTTCGTTAGAACAGCCGGTGGTGCCGATCACATGAACGATGCGGGCTTGTGCCGCCAGTTCACTGTAGGCCACGCTGGCGGCAGGAATGGTGAAGTCGATGACGCCATCGCTCTTGGCAAACACCGCCAGGGCATCATCGGTGACCGGAACGCCATTTTCCCCAAGGCCCGCCAACACGCCGCTGTCCATGCCAAGTTCCGCTGCGCCTGCGCGGTCCACGGCCCCGGACAGGACAACACCATCCGCTTCGTTCACCGCCCGCAGCAACGTTCGCCCCATGCGCCCTGTTGCGCCCACAACGGCCAGTTTCATATCGCTCATGGAATTTGGCTCTTCTTTTTGTGCGCTGTTCGGCACTTTCTTGCCACGCTATAGGCGTTTGCGCCGCCTCTGCATACTTGAGCGATGCTTTCGCCCGCAGATTTTTCTGCCCCAAACGCTCCAAAGGGTGATGCCTAGGCCGCGGGGCTCTGCTTTGAAATGTCAGTCTGATTTGACAGGGACGACAGGCGGTTCAGCCGCGCATAGACACCGTCTTGGTTTTGCACCAGATCGCCGTGACTTCCCTGTTCCACCACCCGACCTTTATCGATCACCACAATTTTGTCAGCACCGGAAATCGTCGACAGGCGATGGGCGATGACGATGGTCGTGCGGCCCTTCATCAAACTGTCGAGTGCGGCCTGCACCGCCGCTTCCGATTCGTTGTCGAGGGCGGAGGTGGCTTCATCAAGCAGTAAGATCGGTGCATCGCGCAAAATCGCCCGGGCGATGGAAAGCCGTTGCCGTTGCCCCCCAGAAAGGTTCGCGCCGTTTTCACCCAGCGGCGTGTCATACCCCTCCGGCAGATCAAGGATAAAGCCGTGGGCCTGAGCGCTCTCCGCAGCCGCCTCGATCTGCGCATCGCTCGCGTCCGGACGACCAAAGCGCAGATTATCCCGCACGCTGCCTTCAAACAGCACCGGATGCTGGGAAACGAAGGCAAGTTTGCCGCGCAATTCATCAATGGCTGCCGTTGCGATGTCGCGCCCATCAATGCGCACTGTTCCCGAACGCGGGTCATAAAAACGCTGGATGAGGGCCAGGATCGTGGATTTTCCGCCGCCCGATGGCCCAACGAGGGCGGTGGTCTTTCCAGCTTCAGCGATGAAAGAAACGGCGTGAAGAACGGGGGGCGCAAGCAGGGCCGAGCGTGGGCCAGAGTCAGAGCTTGTATCAGAGCCGGGATCAGATTTGGTTTCTGACTTCGCTTCAGCCATCATCTGGGAAGGGCCTGTGGCGTCCCCATCGTCATCGTCACCATAAGCAAATGTCACCGCATCAAACCGCAACTCGCCGGCTGTGATAGCCAGTGGCTCCGATGTCTCCGCATCTCGGCCTTTGATCGGTGTGTCGAGCAATTCGTAAATCAAACGGGCATCCACCAACGAGCGCTCCAGGACCACCCGCAGCCGGGCCAGCCGTTTGGCCGGGTCATAGGCCAGCAGCAAGGCGGTCATGAAAGAGGTGAGGTCGCTGGGCTCATACCCTTGTGTGGCCACACGGTAGCCGCCATAGGCGATGACAGCTGCGATGGCGAAACCCGAAATCGTCTCCATCAAGGGGCTGGTGCGCGCGGTGATCCGGGCAATTTTGTTGGCCCGCTCCTCAGCGTGGAGCGTCAGGCTCTTCAATTTGCCCCGCAATTGGTCTTCCATCGTGAAGGCTTTGACGACCTCAATACCGTGGCTCGCCTCCTGCATGGAGGTGTTGACCTGCGCGACGATCTGAACTTCCTCGCGCCCTATTTTGCGCACCCGCTTTGCGTAGCGGGCCAAGACGGCCAGCACGATGGGCCCGATGATGAACACCGCGGCGGCCATATAGGGGTCGCGGTAGACCATCACCCCCACAAGGGCGACCACTGTCACCATGTCTCGCGCATAGCCGAGGACCAGCGTGTTGAGCAGATTGCGGACGGCGGTAATGTTGGCGTTAATGCGACTGATCAGCATCACGGAATGCTGCTTTCCGAAGTAGCCAACGTCGAGCTTCATAAGGTGGTCGAACACGCGCCGCTGGTAGCGCGCGACGATGTTGTTGCCGATCTGGTTTAAGATCACCGTTTGAAAATACGTCAACACGCCCTTGGCCAAAAAGACGCCCACCACCACCGCCGACAGCATGAAGGCCTGGTTGATGTCATTGCCGTAAAACACGTCCTTGACGATCGGCCCCATCAGCCAGGCGCTAAACGCGGTGATGCAGGCCGTGATGACCATAAAGATGATCGCCAAAATGTAGCGGCTGCGGTGGATGCGGAAGTTCTCCGACAGCATCCGTGTCACAATGCTCATCTCATCGGGTGATCGGAGGAAAATTTTGAGAAGGTTTTTGAGGACCATCGGGTTCCTGCGGGCATGTCCAACACACAAGGCGTGCGCGCGCTTTTTTGCGCAACGGCAGGCCGCGCCCCATGGTGTGGCCCCGTAGCTGAGCGGCCTATACGTCAAACCGCGTGGCCTTTCCATGGTGGGGCCATGGTGGGGCGAACACTTGCCCGGGCGGTGTTGCCGAACTGCGCCAATGATCTTCGCTAGTAACCCAGGCCAATCACCTTGACCAATGACGCGTCTGCCGCGGGTCTAGCGTTCTCCCAACACTCGTTATCCAGCCCTGCTTTTCCAAGACCTGTGTTCCAAATCGACGAGGAAGAGCTCGGGCTGCTGTGCCAGTTTCGCCAGTCCCAACAGGGCGGGCAAGGGATGGCGGATTAAAGAAACAGCGATTTGCGACATCAGCGCGCCGTGGGGGGCTTTGTCCTCAAAGGCCGACCGAAATCCGCTTGCGTGCAGAAGGGGTTCAATTTTTTGAACGATGCCACCGGCCAGATATACGCCGCCGTGGGTAAGTCCGGTCAGAGCTAAATCTCCAGCCACGCGCCCCAGGATCGTGCAAAAGAGATCGACGGCTTCGGCAGCCAGACCATCAGAGTCGTTCAGCGCCGCCGCCGTAATCTCATGGTCGCGCAGCTCAAAGTCCAACGCGGACGCCAATTCCGAAGGCGGGCGGTTCCTTTGTTCCAAAACCATCGCCCTATGGAGGTTTTCGAGGCCGCGTCCGCATAAAATCTGTTCGGCCGATACGCGCCCCTCAATGGTCCTCAGAAATGGCCAAATGTGTCGTTC
>JBCBCT010000180.1:0-3143 GCA_038530365.1 Pseudomonadota bacterium
ACCGGCTTTGGGCGCACAGGCGACTGGTTTGCCAGCCAGAGCATGGGGATCACTTCATCCAGCATGAGAAGCACATCATATTTGCGGCAGATACGCTGCACTTCAGGCCAATAGGTTTCCGGCGGTATCTTCACACCCCCCGCCCCTTGGATGGGTTCTCCCACAAATGCCGCCACGTTCTGCGGGCCCGCTTCGAGAATTGCTTCTTCAACTGCCGCTGCAGCGCGCAGGCCAAAAGCAGCCCGGCTTTCTCCCTCATGGGCATGTTCGAAATCATAGGGCGCCATCACATGGCGAAAACCCGGAAGATGCGGTCCAAGCTGGCTGTGCATCGCGCCCATACCACCCATGCTGGTGGCCGCGATTGTGGAGCCGTGGTAAGCGCTATCCCGCGAAATGATGATGTGCTTTTCCGGCTTGCCTTGCAGCGCCCAAAAATGGCGCACCGTTCGGATCGCGGTGTCGTTAGACTCCGAACCCGACGCCCCGAAAAAAGCGTGATTGATGTGATCCGGGGCCAGCTCCGCTAAGCGCTTGGACAGCAGCGCTACCTGCGGATGGGTCGTTTTGAAAAACGTGTTGTAATAGGCCAGCTCACACATTTGTTCATAGGCAACGCGGGCCAATTCCTCTCGGCCATAGCCCACATTCACACACCAAAGCCCCGCCATTCCATCGAGAATCGAACGCCCCTCGCTGTCCGTCAGCCGGTGGCCGTCGGCTGCCGTGATCACCCGCACCCCCTCATCGTGGAGCGCCTTGTGGTCAGTAAACGGATGGAGATGATGCCCGTTGTCGAGCATCTGCAATTGGTCGGTGGAATAGTTACGATAAGCCATAGCGATCCCCAAAAGAACGATAGGAAGAGGCACCCAGAAGCGTGGGCAATCAAGCGGGCCGTGATGGTTTTTCTTCCGCCAGATCCCGCTGATGATAAAGCGTTTCCAGAAAGTCCCAGAGTTCCACCTTCAACTCAAACGGAAAATGCTCGTAGCGGCCAGCGACGAACTGGTCGAAGTGAAAATCGGGGTGCTCCACCATGGCCAGCGCCTCGGGAGACAGATCGGGCAGCAGGATTTCACGGCGAAAATTCGCCCGCGTGTAATCAGCAACGATTGTGGGATTGTCGGCTGCATGGCCAATGCCGTTGTTCAGCACCGGAACAATGCGCCAATCCCGAAAGGTGGAATTCAACTCAAGAAGCGCTTCAACGGAGCGCACCAACCGATCAACCACGAAATACACGGTCACGTCCAAGCCCACTGTCGCCGCGCCGTGTTCAAATGCAATTTCGTTGCACATGGAGAAAAACGGGCGGAAGTGCCGATCTTCCAGATCCAGCAGAAACGCCCCATTGTCGGCCGACAACATACCGTCAATCACCGCCACCTGTTCGGGCGTTTTGGCGAGATCTACAACCTGACCAGCACCGGGAAAGTGCTGCAGCAAACCGCCCACAGGCTCGTCGGTATCATAAATCAGCGGTGGTTCACCCCTGCGCAGGGCAATCATATCGCAAGCCAGTTTCGCAAACAGCGTCTTGCCGTTACGCGGACAATCGGAACAAACGATGGTGAGCGCCCCGGCTTGTTTGGCTGGTTCGCCAGCACCGATATCAGGCGCCACGCCAAAGGAACCGGTCACCGGCCCACCATCCAAAGCGTTTGGTGCCTAGTCCTCAGCGACATCACCACGCTTGGCCTGTAGCACCGATTTCACGAGTTCTAACTCACCAAACTCACCGTCAATGTCCGACATCCATTTGCGAACATAGCCCCGAAGGACAAATGAAAAATCCGCATCCGCGCCTTTCGCCGTCTTGTTGGCCACGAAGTCGCTGAACGTGACGCCGGCAAGGTCCACTTGCTCATAGGCCATCTCATTCAGCTTCGGCACTTCGATTTCGCGCGCATTGGGAAGGCGGGCAAAATATTTGGTGTAGGTCTTCTCGTCCCACTCAAAGAAATTCGTTTCATTGATGAAGTTGCGCGCAACGACATAGTTGAGGCCATTGGTGTACTTGGCCACTTCGTTCATCTCGTCCAAAGACGCGATGGACGGGCCAACGACGTGCATGAGCGCCAAATCAAACATGCCATCGCGGGCCGCCTGCAACACACCGATGCGGTCAAACGTGTCGAGCGCGGCTGACAAGTTACCGGCCTTCAGATCAACCACGGTCACGGTTTCGGCGCAGCTGTCCATCGTATCGAGGATTTTCATCTGATCGGCCACATTGGCCAAGTCGATGATCTCCGCTTTCTGCGGATAAAAGCGGCTCAGCGTGCCGCGCGGATTTTCGGTATCAAACGCCCGGGCCAACACATTGTGGCGCTCCAGAAAATCAAGAAGGGCGCGGGATACAGTGGTTTTGCCCACGCCGCCTTTGTCAGCGCCAACGAGAATAACGGAATGTTTCATGGGTGTAGCGACCTGCCGCATCGGTGTTTCGTGCCACTTGTTATCAAGAAACATGGGACACGACAACGCAGTCAGAGGGGCGACGGTCACTGTTTTCTTGACCAGACATCGAAGGCCCTTGCGTCCATGAAATCACCCTCGAACGCTTCAAAGACCAAGGCTGGGCTGCTATGCGCGCCCATCGCTTCAAAACTTTCAAGACAACGATCCGTGCCCCACACTCAATCCCAGCTGAAAGAGGCGATCCGAACCCAAGTTGCCGCGCGCGGCGCTGGGAAATCGATTTGCCCTTCGGAGGTGGCCCGCGCCTTGGTGGGATCAAACGAAAAAGAGTGGCGCTTGCTCATGAAGCCCATCCGCAGCGCGGCTGTGGACATGGCCTTGGCGGGCGACATTTCCATCACCAAAAAGGGCAAACCGGTGGACCCCAACGCGTTTAAGGGCGTCTATCGCCTCACGGTCGCGATCGGCCCCGACGAAGAGCCGAAAGCGGACTAGGCAGACCCCATCAAACGCCCGTCCAGGGGATAGACAGACAGTTGCACCGGCCCATCTTCGGTGACCAAAACCTGATCCTCCATCTTCACCCCTTCGTGGCCGCCGTGCCGGCCAACATAACTTTCGACGCACAACACCATACCCGCCTCAAGTACACCGTCGTAGCCGTGGTGGTCGTAGTCGCAGGAATAGCGGATGGAGGGGTATTCATCACACAGCCCAAC
>JBCBCT010000181.1:0-3058 GCA_038530365.1 Pseudomonadota bacterium
GAAAGTCTGGTCTGGCCGCGCGGTGCGCCGCGTGCTGAGACTGCCGTGCGCCCTGTTCGGCCTCCTTCGTTTTAAGCCGGCAAGTCTTCGGTTTGCATCCTTTGGCATCATTGGTGTGGCCGGTCTTGGCTTATCCGCCTGCCAGATTATCGATACGGGCTCGGCATTGGACCCGTCGGCTGTGTCGGAAACCGGCGCTGGCAAGAAGAAAGATCTGTTTTCGTTTGATGCCCTGCGGGCAAAAGATCCGCAGGCGAAGCTTGGGGCGAAGGAGCACCCGGCGGTCCTTAAGGCCAATGGTGGGGTCTATTCAAACGAACGGTTGGAAGACCTCTTGGCGGTGATCACGGGGTCTTTGGTGACCCATTCTGACGATCCCACACGGGCCTACAATATTACGGTTTTGAACTCGCCATCGGTCAATGCGTTTGCTTTGCCGGGGGGCTATCTCTACGTCACCCGCGGTTTGCTTGCGCTGGCCAATGATGCCTCCGAAGTTGCGGCTGTGATTTCCCATGAGATGGCCCATGTGACAGCCAACCACGGGATCGAACGGAACCGTAAGGCGGCTGTTCAAGGCGTTGCGGACCGGGTGGTGAACGATGTGGTCTCAAACCGTATTGCGGGCCGCGTGGCGCAGGAATCCACCCGGCGGCGCTTGATCGCGTTCTCTCAACGCCAGGAGTTGCAGGCCGATGCTTTGGGCATCGCACTGCTGGGCAAGGCTGGGTTTGATCCCTTTGCCGGAGCACGGTTTTTGGTGGCGATGGACCGGTATGGCCGCTGGCGCAGTGCAAATCGACTCTCGGCAAACGCCATGTCCACCAGTCACCCCTCAACGCCAAAGCGCATCGAGTTGGCGCGTCGGCACGCCCGGAAATTTGGACCCGAGGGCATCGGTCAAACCAAGCGGAGACGCTATCTCGCTGGCATTGAAGGGCTGTTGTGGGGGGATCGTTCGACGGAAGGGTTTGTGCGTGGCCGGCGGTTTTCGCACACGACGCTTGGGGTGACCTTTGAGGTGCCGGAGGGATTTGAATTGTCGAACCGCACCGATGCGGTTCTCGCCTCCGGCAATGACCAGCAGGCTTTGCGGTTTGATACGGCCCGCACCGCAGGCGCACCGGCCAGCGCAGCCGCCTATCTGGCCTCGGGTTGGGTGAATGGTCTGCGCGGGGATACAGTGGAGCGGCGCACCATCAATGGGATGGATGCCGCCTTTGGTCTTGCCCAAGCGGGGGATTGGCGCTTTGCCATCGGCGTGGTCAAGCGCAAGGGTTATTTCTATCGCTTTATCATGGCGGCGCCACGGGGCTCGCCAAAGATTGCGCAACTGAATCGCCAGATCGTGCAGAGTTTTCGCGCGTTAACCGCGGCTGAAAAGACGGCCTTGCGGCCCCTTCGGCTGCGCATCCACACCGTTGAGCGCGGGGAGACCATCGCCTCTGTGGCGGGCAAAATGCAGGGTATGGAACGGCGGCGTGACTTGTTCCTGGTGCTGAACGGTCTTCAGGCCACAGACCGTCTGAAGGCTGGGCAACGGGTGAAGATTATAGCGGAGTAATCGGGATCGACTTTGGGTCTGAACCGGTGAATGCCTTACTCAACTGTTTCAGCCTGCGCGCGCCAAGGGGTGGGCGGTTTCCACCAGGTCGCGTAGCCGTTCTTCCATCACATGGGTATAGATCTGCGTGGTGGAAATGTCGGCGTGGCCGAGCAATTGCTGCACTGCCCGCAAATCCGCGCCGTTTTGAAGAAGATGACTGGCAAAGGCATGGCGCAGGACGTGGGGTGATACCGCCGCCGCCGACAGGCCGCAGGAGGCTGCCAGCGCCTTAAGTTCGCGGGCAAAATGTTGGCGGCTGACGGGTTCATGCTTTTTGGGCCCCGCTGGAAACATATGGGGGCTTGGGTGGGGTTGGGCGGCATCCAAGAGGGTCCGGTAAGCGCGCAGGGCATCCGTGGCGGCTGTGCTGACGGGCACCAAACGCTCTTTGTTGCCTTTGCCTCTGATAATCAAAAACGAGGGGTCATCTTTTCTTGCTGATTTGTCCGGGGCAGGCCGTGCCAACGTGGAGAGGGCCGAGGTCGGGAGTTGGATGAGTTCAGAAACCCGCAGGCCGCTGGCATAGAGCATTTCCAACATGGCGAGCATACGCCGGGCTTTGATGCGTCTGGCGAGGCTTTGGCCCTCTGCGTTCCGCACATCATTTGCGGCTTTGTTCAACAGCGCATCGACAGTTTTCCGGTCCATGGTTTTGGGCAGTGGACGGGTTTTGCGTGGGCTAGAAATGGGGGTTGTGGGATCATCTTGGCGCAGGCCATCGGCGTAAAGATGGCGGTGGAAGTGCCGAATGGCGGAGAGTTTGCGTGCCTGGCTCGCTGGGCTTTGCCCGGAATCGGTGAGGTCGGATAAAAATGCCCGAAGCGATTGGGTGTCTGCGGTGTGAAGGGACGCACCGCGTGCCGCTAAAAATGCGCGATATTGGTCAAGGTCTGAGGCGTAGCCATCCAAGGTGTTTTGCGCCGCGCCCCGTTCGGCGCTCAACATGTCCAGAAAGCCAAAAATAAGGTGTTCGTCATCCATGCGTCCCGGTGTGCCATGTCAGCCGTTTAAACCGGGTGAACGGGGCGGAGCCGCGGCGCAATTGACGACGTATTTCAGTCTAAGGGTTGATTCGTTCCGACGGGATTTTGACCCGCATTTCCCGTGGTTCCGGCTCCACCATGGTGGCCAGGGCAAACATGCCGGCATAAGCAATGCCCGCAAGAATGGCGCAAATGAACAGAAACCGGAAAAGGCTGGGCATGTCGTTTTGAAGCCTTGGCTAATGACCCCAAAGCAGGGGACGTGCGTTTAAGTATGCGGGGCTTGCTGACAGGGCGCAACCGCTTGCTGGGTTGCTTCAAGATCGTGCTCCATCTCGTTTGATCGGGTTTTTCCCCGATTGCGGTCTGATTGCCCTCTCGTTTTCACCGCGTAGAGGTGATTGCATCGCGTTGGGCTTGACGATTCAAGCAATTTGCGGTGTTTGGCGGCGTACTTCATCGCCGAAAC
>JBCBCT010000182.1:0-2997 GCA_038530365.1 Pseudomonadota bacterium
TAGCCGATGCCGCCGCTCGCCCCGACCCATTCGCCAACGATCGCTCCAATGGGGGCAACTGTGGTGGCCACGCGCAAGCCGGAAGCAAAGGCTGGCAAAGCTGCAGGCAGGCGGACCTTCCACAAGGTTTGAAAGCGGGTCGCGCCGTAGAGGCGGGCAAGGTCAACAAAGCTGCGGTCTGTGCGCTGAAGGCCATCGCTAAAGGCAGACGCCACGGGAAAATAGATAATGATCGTGGCCATCGCGATTTTCGATCCCATCCCCAGGCCGAACCACAGGATCAACATCGGCGCGATGGCGAACACCGGCAAAGCCTGGGATGCGCTGACCAGCGGCATGATGTTGCGCCGTGCAAAGGGCGATGCATTGGCCAACAGAGCGGTGGCAACGCCCAAAAGGGTGCCAAAAAGAAGCCCCAACAGAATTTCGGTGAGCGTGATGGCCGCATTGGAGGCCAGCATGGACCGCTGCTCCCAGAGCGCCTCTGCGACCCGCCATGGTCCCGGAAAAATGAAGGGCGGTGGGGCAAACACCAAAACGGCGAGAGCCCAGACAACAACAACCGCCAAGAAAAGAGCCACCCCCCGAACGACGGATTGCCCGCGCCAGCCCACATGGCCCGCCGCAAGTCTGTAGCCCTCGCCTCGACTGCCCCTATCGCTCAGAGTGCTTAGCTGCGCATTCTCCAACCCGCCGGACAAAGACCGTTTCGCTGAGGGGTACCCTTGGTCCAATCCCATACGCCTTCGCGTTTTGATCGGACCCTGACACTGAAAAGAGGCGCGGATAGCATCTGGCCTCAACAGCGGAAGCCTTTGCCTACACGTCCTGTCCCTTCGCCGGCATGACCCGGATCAGGTTCCCGATCGATCAATCGATCAAGGGTTCAGCACGTGCCATCTCAGTCCGCCATCCAGGCGCACACCCCTTGGAACATCACTGATGTGCCGGAGGGGAGCGGGAATTTCAAGGTCTTTCGGACGGCCTGAACAAGACCTAGAGGCTAAGCTAGCGCCGTTACTTGCCCTCCCAGGCTTTGAACACCTGCTCAAACACGCCTTCGCCGGGAATGCCCTTTTCAATGGTCAAGAGCGCCCGCCGACCCGTGCGGTAGACAACGGGAATATCGATCCAGCCGCGAGTCTTCAAAAGGATCTCATTTGCGCTTTTTGCTTCGTCAAGATTGTTAAGGGCGATGAGGAAGATGCCGTCGGCAATGCGCGCCGGCACAGCCACCAATTGATCGCCCCGGCTTTGCTCCGCTTCCTTCAACACCACCCGATTGATGTTTTGAATGTTTCCGCCGGCAAAATCGTTCGGCACAGCAAACACAAGATCAATCAGATGGCTCGCCGGAAGGGCGCGGTCCGCGTTGCGCTTGAGCGTCATGATCAAGACAACGCCGCGATTGGGAACTTCCACCCGTGCCCGAATGGCAGGTTCCGGGGGTTCGCCTGAAGCGGGGGCCTCCTGAACCACGCTCCAAACCACGCGCCCAGAGTCAGACGTTGTGCTGCCGGCGGTATTGGTTTCCTCGTACAGGATCGCTTTTTGCGCCACAGCCGGGCTTGCCGGCGGCGTGGTGGTGGCGGCTCCATTGTCCGGGGTGGTGTTGATCGCCGTTTGCGTGCCATCAGTACCGCTCGAAGTCGGCGCCGTCGATGGCGCGGGTGTTGGAGGCGCGGGTGTTGGATTTGGCGTTGTGGAGGCACTGTCTCCATCGGCAGGCAAACGGTCATCGATCTTTGGTGCAGCCGAACTGTCGTCCGGCGCGTCCGCTGCCTCCGGTTCCGGCGTGATCGTTATGGTTTTTACCGGTTTGGGTGTTGCAAAGTCACCGCCGGAACCCAGGCCCACGGCAGACAGGACAGCGTCGCGATTGATATAGCCAGCGTAACCGAGTCCCCCTAGCACCAGCACACCCAGCAGCCCCAAGACAATCGGGACGAAGGACCGCTTGGATGCACCATCTGAGGCGGCGTGACCGGGGGCCGGCGGGATTGTCAGGTCTGCATCGTGATCATGAAAAGCTGGGAGGTCCTGCGCCGCCAAGCCAGGGGCTGACAGTGTTTCAGGTGCAGGCGGCTGCGCCGGCACCGGCGCCGGCGTCGGAGGCAGTGGCGGTGTTGTTAATGCGGTCGGTGCTGAAGCGCTCGCAGACGCCAAAACGGGCTGCCCGAGAGCCTGCTCAAATTCCAGAATTGGGTCCGTATAAGACTGCGCACTTGCCGATACCGGGTTTGGTGCGGGCGGCAATTCAGAGTCGGCCGTAGCGGCAGCAGTGTGTATCTCAGTCCCATCGAGGAACGCTTCTAAAGCTGCATCCTGCTGGGCCTGCGTTGGTCCTTCAGCGGGAGCAACGGGCCCGGGGTTGGGATTGGCGTCCATGACGGCTGCCATGCCCTCAGCAAGGGCATCTTGATCATCCATAGCCGGTGGTGAAGGCGCCGCGACCGGATCAAACGCCGTTGTTTCAACGGCGGGCAATGGCGCATCAGCCGATGGAGAGTTCGGGGTCAACACGGAAGCCGGGTCTGCAGCAGGGGCACCGGTTTGTAGCTGCGACCAGCGTTCAAAAAGCGGATCGGACGTCGCAACCTCATCGACCACCGATGCCGCCACAGGAGGAAGGTCTGCAGTTGGGTCTCCCGCGACACCGGAAGCGACGTCAGGCGTGATTGATGGTTGCGGCGCAGACGGTGGAGGTGGCGCAGAAATCGGAGCCGCAACCGGTTCGGGAACCTGACGTGGCGACAAATCCGGAGCCGCGTCAACAAGTGCGTCGACAACTGGGTCTGTTAGGGCGGGCTCAGTTACGCCTGGCTCAGTTACGGGGGGCTCAGTTACGGGGGGCTCAGCCAAAGGAACCGGCGTTTGAAGCGGTTCTGGCAGCCGTGTTTCCACAGGGCTTGGATTGGACGGGGCCAGCCCCCCATCGTCCACAGTCCCCGCGCTAAGCGCCGCGTCAGGCCCCGCGTCAGGCACTGCGTTCTGGCT
>JBCBCT010000183.1:0-2798 GCA_038530365.1 Pseudomonadota bacterium
ATGCACATTTGGCCTCGTAGCTGCAACTGATGACGGTAGGTGCACCATGTTGATCACCGGCAGGGATCATATGCGGTATCTTCGCCGCGGGAGAGTATAGCCCCGCTTATGGACAAGCAGCGAGGCAGCATCCTTCCCATTCCCTGTAATTTGGTGGACCAGTAGGCCGACAAAGCCATTGCCAAGCTGATGATCCATGGATGACCCACGGGAGTGCCTGCCATCGGAATTCAGAAAGTGGCGAGAGCGGAGCGAGTGGACTGGCGACCGTTCAGATAAATCGGTCTGAGAAAATACATTAAAACGATTTTTTGCACGATTGAGTGGTGCCCGGGGGCGGAATCGAACCACCGACACGCGGATTTTCAATCCGCTGCTCTACCCCTGAGCTACCCGGGCGACCGGTGTTGACGCGTTGTCTTGGCACGGTGGGGACATTCCGTATTGCGCAACCGAGGCGGGGTATAGTGAAGGGCTGGCAGACTGTCCAGAGACAAAAGGGCTCGTTGTGGATCTCGCGCGCGCTGCCTGACCGGACAGCCCCGTGCCGGGTGGTGCGCTTGCCGTCAACAGGCGTTCAACGATCTTAATAATACATCGATGCGGCGATTGAATGGGTCAGCCCAATTGATTTGGTCAACCCAAGGGTGCGACAAGGCTGTTATGGCACCGCAAGACACATCAACCAAAGACACCAAAGGAACCGGGGACACCGAAGGCACCAGGGGCACGCAAAAGGGTTTGACCCAGGCTGAGTTGAAAGCGGAACGCCTGCGCAAGGCGCTGCGGGCGAACCTACACCGTCGACGTCAAAAGGCGCAAAGCCAAAAATCCTCAAACCAGACGGACGACGGAGAGGCGAACCTTTGATGCCTCCGCTCGGGCGAACAAGAGCTTAAAGCTGCGTACTGCATGCCAACGGCGCATCATTCGATCGATCATGGGTAGCTAGCGCGGGACGCATCTCAGGATCGCCGCAATGCTTTGAAAGCAGACCATGTTGCAAGCTGAGCGTTGAAAGGCCAAACACATCGGATTGTGGCGATTTGCATAGGATCACCATGGCGCAACAGCCCAACCGGGTGAGCGCTTGGAGCAGGATACCGACCGATCCTCCGCATGGACCGGACAGAGAGTTTTTAGAACGAAAACCGAGACTTAGGACGAGACGCGTACGATGGACAAAATCATTATTCGGGGAAACGGTGCGCTCCATGGGGAAATCCCGATTTCCGGCGCAAAGAACGCAGCTCTTCCCCTCATGATCGCTTCGCTTTTGACAGAAGAGCCGCTGACGCTTGAGAACATGCCGCGCCTTGCGGACGTGACTTCGCTGATGAGCATCCTGTCAAACCACGGCGTCGACTACCGCGTGAAGGGAAAACAGTCGGGCGACGATGGCATGACCGGTCGACGGATCGAGTTTTGCGCCGAGAAAATCGTCGACACCACGGCGCCCTACGAGTTGGTGCGCAAAATGCGCGCCAGTTTCTGGGTTATTGGCCCGCTTTTGGCGCGGGAAGGCGTGGCGCGGGTATCCCTGCCCGGAGGCTGTGCTATCGGCACGCGCCCGGTAGATTTGTTTATCGAATCGCTGCGAGCCTTAGGCGCAACCATCGATATTGATGGGGGCTATGTGGACGCAAAGGCCCCCAAGGGCGGCTTGGTGGGCGGGCACTACCGCTTTCCGAAAGTCTCCGTCGGCGCCACCCATGTGATGCTTATGGCAGCGAGCCTCGCAAAGGGTGAAACCGTGATCGAGAATGCGGCCCGCGAGCCTGAAGTGGTGGACGTTGCCGATTGCTTGAACGCAATGGGGGCAAAAATTACGGGCCACGGTACGTCCACCGTCACCATTCAGGGCGTGGATGCGCTCCACGGTGCGACCCATGAAGTTCTACCGGACCGCATTGAAACAGGCACGTTCGCGGCCTGTGTCGGCATGGCGGGCGGCGACGTCTTTTTGAAAGGCGGGCGTGCTTCGCTTCTTCAAGCGGCGCTCGATGTGCTTTTGGCTGCAGGTGTAGACGTTGAGGCCACCAATGAAGGCATTCGGGTGCGCCGTATGGATGGTGCGATCAAGCCCGTGAACTTTACGACCGACCCCTTCCCCGGATTTCCAACCGATCTGCAGGCCCAGTTCATGGCGCTGATGACGCGAGCTGAAGGGTCGAGCGAAGTGCGCGAAACGATCTTTGAAAATCGCTTCATGCATGTTCAAGAATTGGCGCGTTTGGGGGCCAACATCGCTATAGATGGCCAGTGCGCCACCGTGACCGGTGTTCCACGCTTGTCCGGCGCGCCGGTGATGGCAACGGATCTTCGAGCATCCATGTCGCTGGTGATCGCAGGGCTTGTCGCCGATGGGGAAACCGAAGTGAACCGAGTGTATCATCTCGACCGCGGCTTCGAGATGCTGGAACATAAACTGGCAGCCGTGGGGGCCGACATTGAAAGGGTCACAGGGGACTAAAGCCTGCGATCAGGCGTGGCGAAGCCATTGGCTGGGACGTCTCTTCAACGTCTATGATGGGTGCCTACCAACCCTGTCGGATGGCGAAAACGCTGTTGATCATGGGTTGTGATGCGACCGGACTTTCCGGGCCGTCACACTCAACTCTGCGCTTGCCAGCCCCGCCACCGTATGGCATGTGCATCGCCGTTCGAAGGACATCTCAAACCCTCGAACACTGCTGTTGTAGCTCAGGGGTAGAGCACTTCATTGGTAATGAAGAGGTCGGGAGTTCAAATCTCCCCAACAGCACCATTTTCCTTGAACCTGTGACATGGCTGTAGCT
>JBCBCT010000184.1:0-2774 GCA_038530365.1 Pseudomonadota bacterium
CGCGCAGCGATGATGCGGTCCAGATCGACAAGGGAAAAATCGGTCATCGAAAGTCGCCAAAGGGCACAATGAGGGACGGTCTGACGCGGTTTGCGCGAAGCACACTGTTTTCAACTTGCGGCAAAAGAGTCAAATTTTTAGTCGCACCGGAATACCCGCCGCCGCCATGTGGGCCTTGGCCTCGGCAATTGTGTGAGTTCCAAAATGAAAAATGGACGCTGCCAGAACTGCGCTCGCGCCCCCCTCTCTCACGCCATCAACCAGATGATCCAGCGTGCCCACACCCCCAGAAGCGATTACCGGTACGGGCACCGCATCGGCAATGGCGCGGGTCAGCGGTAAATTATAGCCCTGCTGCGTGCCGTCCCGATCCATGGACGTGAGCAAAATCTCGCCTGCCCCTTTTTCAACCATCAACAGCGCAAATTCGATGGCGTCGATGCCGGTCGCGTTACGCCCTCCATGGGTGAAGATCTCAAACCGGTCTTCTTCGCCCTCGTCGCTGACCCGTTTGGCGTCAAGGGAGGCGACGATGCATTGATTGCCGAATTTGTCCGCCGCCCGCGCAACGCAATCGGGGTCATTCACCGCTGCCGTGTTGAAGGAGACTTTATCGGCACCGGCAAGCAAGAGACGGCGCACATCGTCTGACGTACGCACGCCGCCACCAACGGTTACGGGCATGAAACAGTGGTCGGCTGTGCGGGCAACCACGTCATAGAGTGTCGCGCGGTCGTCCGATGATGCTGTGATGTCCAGGAAGCACAACTCGTCCGCCCCTGCCGCATCGTAGGCCTTGGCGGCTTCCACGGGGTCGCCGGCGTCAACCAGATCAACAAAGTTCACGCCTTTCACGACACGCCCGTCTTTAACGTCCAAACAGGGGATGATGCGGGTTTTCAGCATGGTCAGGCCGCTTGTTTGAGCCGTGACAGCGCGGTTTGCGCGTCAATGCGTCCATCATAGAGAGCGCGGCCCGAAATTGCGCCTTCGAGTTTTGCAGCATCGGGCTGCATCAGCCGGTCGATATCATCCATGGAGGCCAATCCGCCCGATGCGATTACGGGAATGGACGTCGCCTCCGCCAGCGCCAGGGTGCTGTCCCAATTGATGCCTGTTAGGACGCCGTCACGGTCGATATCCGTATAAATGATGGCGGCAACGCCCGCATCTTCAAACCGAGCCGCCATATCGATGACGGTCAGTTTTGAGGTTTCCGCCCAGCCTTCGACGGCCACCTTGCCGCCTTTGGCATCTATCCCCACTGCGATTTTCCCGGGAAATGTCCGGCAGGCATCGCGCACCAGTGCCGGGTTTCGCACGGCCACGGTTCCTAAAATCACGCGCGCCAAACCGCGAGACAACCAGCTTTCAATGTGTTGGAGCGTTCGTATCCCGCCCCCTAATTGCACTGGGTTCGTGGTCGCCGCCAAAATGGCGTCAACGGCTGCGCCATTCACCGCTTCTCCGGCAAACGCACCGTCCAAATCGACCACGTGGAGCCATTCAAATCCTTGGTCCTGGAAACTCCGCGCCTGGGCGCCGGGGTCGGTGTTGTAGACCGTCGCTTGGTTCATATCCCCAAGCTTCAGGCGAACGCATTCGCCCGCTTTCAGATCGATGGCGGGAAACAGGATCATGGGCGCCACTTCAAAAAATTTGCAATCAGCCGCAAGCCGAGGGTCTGGCTCTTTTCCGGGTGGAACTGCGTGCCCACCATAGTGTCCCGCCCAACGATGGCCGTCACTGCGCCGCCATAGTCTGTGGTTGCGATCAAATGGTCGCCCTTGGGATCGGCCAGGTGATAGGAATGGACGAAATAGGCGTTCAACCCATCTGTGCCGGTTTCAATACCATCAAGAATGGGGTGCGCGCCGTTGGGTGTAAAATGGGGTTGGAGGCTGTTCCAGCCAATTTGCGGGATTTTGAGGCTGGGGTGATCGGGGGTGATCTGCACCACATCGCCGGAAATCCAGCCCAATCCCGGGGTCACCGCCTTTTCAAGCCCACGGTCCGCCATCAACTGCATGCCCACGCAAATACCAAGAAAAGGCACCGCGTTTCTGATGACCCGTTGTTCTAGGGCGGCCACCATGCCGGGTACCGAATCGAGGCCCCGCCGGCAGTCCGCATAGGCCCCAACACCTGGCAGGACGATCCGGTCTGCACTCAAGACTTCATCAGATCGGTTCGTAACCGAAATAACAGCATCGATGTCCGCTTCACGGGCCGCTCGTTCGAACGACTTGGCCGCCGACCGAAGGTTGCCCGATCCATAATCGATGATAGCGATGGTCTGCATGGGTCTTGTTATTCCGCCCGCTCGGGAAACAGTCCAAACGTTTGGGCTTCATGCTCCCGCGTTGGTTTGGCGGGGTGGGAGCCCGTTGGTGAATTTTGATGGACCGCCGCCATCTGCGCGGAGATCGCCACCGGTTCTTTCCAATCAGCAAGCCAGCGCTCCACGGCCTCTTCTGCGCTGTTGGCCTCTCTGACACCCACCATCGCCCAGTTTTGAGCCTCCAACCTGGACCGGCGCAGCGTGTTGCCTTCCAGCATAAGATAAAGGCCCGGAAGGCCGCCCAGGAGAAGGACAAAAATGCGAAAATCCGTGTTCAAAAGGCCAAGAACACCCAGCGTCACCAAGAGATAGATGCCGAGCGCAAACCAAAGGCGGTGCCAGGCCAGCCAAAAGGGCGGCAGGATCAACGCCCACTTCGCCAAACCGTCGGGAACAGCGATGATGTGATCGAAACGACCATCTTCCTTGCTTG
>JBCBCT010000185.1:0-2766 GCA_038530365.1 Pseudomonadota bacterium
GTTCCCTACGACAACAGGGGCAGCAAAAGCGGTCGGGCTCGTGCTGCCCGAATTGGTGGGAAAAATAGACGGCTCCGCCATCCGCGTTCCCACGCCCAATGTGTCCTGCATCGATCTGAAATTTCTTGCGGCCCGCGATTGCACGGTGGATGAGGTGAACGCTGCAATCAAAGAAGCCAGCGAGGGCTCCATGGCCGGGGTGGTGGATTACGTAACCGATCCCGTCGTGTCTTCAGACATGAACCATGACCCCCATTCCTCCAGCTTTGTGGCGGACCAAACCCAAGTCACCGGCGGAAACTTCGTCCGCGTTCTGGCGTGGTATGACAACGAGTGGGGATTCTCCAACCGCATGTGCGATACCGCTGTGGAGATGGGACGCCATCTTTAGGACGCCGCGGCATATCAGGCGAAGACATTTGAAGAGATTGGCTGGGGCGGCAGGATTCGAACCTGCGAATGGCGGCACCAAAAGCCGCTGCCTTACCACTTGGCCACGCCCCAGCGTGGGTCGATGTGACCGAAGCCAACATCCAAACCGAAAGTTCGTATAGGGGAACACGCCATTGCCTGCAAGACGAAGTGCAGTGTCAGATGCGGTCTTTTTGACGCCAGTGCTAAGTCCGCAATTGCTTACAGCAACGCGGTGAGGTCCTGGACCGTTTGGGCCGGTTGAAACGCTTTGTATTCGTCGGGCTGGCCGGTTCGGTTGATCCAAACGGTATGGAAACCAAACGCGCTGGCAGCAGCGGCGTCCCACCGGTTGGAGGACTGAAACGAGACCTGTTCCGGCGTCACGGAGCAAACATCTAGGATCAATTGATAAACGGCGCTGTCGGTTTTGAACTTTTGAACCAGATCCACCGAAAGCGCATGATCCACCAGGCCATCCAACCCTGCTGACGATACCGCCGCCGACAGCATGTCGGTTGAGCCATTAGACAAGATCGCCGTTTGCGCGCCCCCCGCCTTCAGCGCTTCCAAAACCCGCGGCACTTCCGCGTAGCAATCGAGTTCAAAATACGCGTCGAGCAGCCGCTGTCGTGTCGACCGATCTGCCGCCGGGTGCTTGTCAAACGCGAAATCCAGGGCTTGCTGCGTAAGGTCCCAGAAGCTGACATAGCGTCCCATGAGGCCGTGGACCCAGGAATATTCAAGCTGCTTTTGCCGCCATGTGTCAGAAAGCGCAGCGCTCTCCGGCCCCACGGCGGCTGCGTGTTTTCGCACGGCAGCGTGGACGTCAAACAGCGTTCCATAAGCATCAAAGGCATAAACGGTGTGCATGGCCTTGCGTTCTCCTTGGTCTCTGGCGGCAACGTTTCAACAGCACCCATTGGGTCCAACGCGCCCCATTGCGTCAAGCGTCGAAAACCCGTTCACTAGCCACACGAAACACCCATTGAACGGACGCGAGACGACGATGAGCGACTGGTCGGAGACCTGGACATATGTGGATGATACTTGGCACGAGGGCAACGTGCCGATCATGGGCCCGCGGGACCACGCTTTTTGGCTGGGTTCAAGCGTCTTTGACGGGGCTCGCTCGTTTGAAGGCGTTATGCCGGACCTCGATCTCCACTGCCAACGCCTGAACAAATCGGCGAAGGCCCTCGGCCTCGTCCCCACCAAGACACCGGATGAAATCGAAGCCCTGTGCCGCGAAGGCGTCGCAAAATTTGCCCCCGATGCAGCGCTCTACATTCGCCCGATGTACTACGCGCAAAAGGACAGCCCACTGGGTGTGCCACCCCAGGGTGATTCGGCGAAATTTGTGCTCTGCATTTACGTCACGCCACTGCCGGAGCCGAAGGGGTTTGCGATCTCGGTCTCGCCGTTTCGTCGGCCAACCCAGGAATGCATGCCGCTCGATGCAAAAGCCGGCTGCCTTTACCCCAACAACGCCCGCGCTTTCCAAGAGGCCCACAGCCGTGGCTTCGACAATGCTTTGGTGCTGGACATGCTGGGCAACGTGGCGGAGCTCGCCAACTCCAACATTTTCATGGTGAAGGACGGCAAAGTGCTGACTCCCGCAACGAACGGGACGTTTCTGTCCGGCATTACGCGCCGCCGTGTCATTTTGTTGTTGCGCGCTGCCGGATACGAGGTTGAGGAAACAACTTTGCTGCCCAAGCATTTCATGGAGGCCGATGAGATCTTTTCCACCGGAAACTACTCCAAGGTCATGCCGGTGACGCGGTTTGAAGATCGAAGTTTTCAACCCGGCCCCGTCGCGGCCCGGGCACGGGAACTCTATTGGGATTTTGCCCACGGTCGCTTGGATCAAGCGGCTTAGGAACATACTCTTTACACCGCCCGCCACAGCGAGCCGTGTTTTTGCCGCTGCGCACGTTGTGCGGGCGGTAAAACGCCCTATGTGCCTGATATGGCGCGTTTTGCGGCCACGCACTTATTTCATTTTCAGGAGTTGCCCCCATGGCTCATACCCTTCCCGACCTTCCCTATGCCTATGATGCGTTAGCGCCCCACATGTCGGTTGAAACGCTGGAGTTTCACCACGACAAGCACCACAACGCGTATCTGACTGCCATGAACGGCATGATCGACGGCACCGATTATGCGTCGATGTCTTTGGAAGACATGGTGGTGAAAAGCTTTTCGGACACGGCCATGCCGGGCCTCTTCAACCAGGCCGGTCAGTTCTACAACCACATCCATTTCTGGAACTGGATGAAGCCAAACGGCGGCGGCAAAACCATTCCTGGCGCGTTGGAAAAAGCGATCAACGATGAACTTGGCGGTTATGAT
>JBCBCT010000186.1:0-2658 GCA_038530365.1 Pseudomonadota bacterium
ATGGGATTGTCACAACATCCATCCGCCATCGCTTGAAACGCCTGGACGATGAGGCCATCGCCGGCAAGAACCGCAATTTCTTCTCCATATAACTTGTGAACCGTCGCCTTGCCGCGCCGAAGATCAGCATCGTCAAAGCACGGCAGATCATCGTGAACGAGCGATGCGCAATGCATCAACTCAACCGCCGCCGCTGCCCCATCGACACAGGCTGCATCCGCATCCCCCGCCCCGCTTGCAGCCGCAACAGCCAGCGTCAACTGAGGACGCAACCGCGCACCCCCGGGAAACACAGCCGAATGAAGAGCCTTCGACAGAAGGGGAGGACAACCGCCTTGCGTTGCCCGCTTAACTGCCTTTTCCAGGCACTGTTCTATGCGCGCGGCGTAGTCCATCTTGCTCCCTCCCGAAGGAGTGTCAAATTTAAATGACAATCTAAACTGTCACGCTATAATGACACATCGCCGCGGGAAAGCAAGGCGGCTGTTGGGATACGAAAGGTTTTTTATGCTACTAAAGGCGCAGCATCCCACCATTATCGTGGGCGCGGGAATGGCTGGGCTGGCGGCTGGCATCGCTTTGGCTGCAAAAGGCGAACCGGTGACGATTTTGGAGGCCCGAGGCTACCCCGGCGGGAAAATGCGCCAGATCATGCCGGGCCAACAGAGACAAAACGGCGCTGTTGCGTATGGAGCGGAGGGGAGCGAACACCCCGCCATCCAGGGAATCGATTCGGGTCCCACCGTGTTCACCATGAAATGGGTTTTTGAACGCCTCTTTGCTCTGTGCGGCACATCGCCAGAAACAGAGTTAAACCTGACGAAGGCCTCCACCCTCGCCCGCCACGCTTGGGATGGATTGAAAGGTGCAAACGGCCACGCGCATTTCGATCTTTTCGCCGATGAACAGGCCTCTATTGCCTCTGTGGGGGATTTTTTCGGCGCCGCAGACGCGGCGGGTTTCGCCCGCTTTTGCACTGATTCCCGCGCGATTTACACAACCCTGCGCGAGACGTTCATTGCCGCTCAACGCCCGTCACCGATAGCCCTCGCCAACCGGGTGGGCTGGACCAACCTGTCCGCCCTCCTCGCCTTGCGACCGATGTCGACCCTGTGGAGCGCGTTGGGAGATTACTTTCCAGATCCGCGTTTGCGGCAGCTCTTTGGGCGCTACGCAACCTATGTCGGTTCGTCCCCCTACCAAGCGCCGGCAACGCTGATGCTGATCGCCCATGTTGAGCAGGACGGGGTGTGGACGATTGATGGCGGCATGCACGCCCTCGCCCGCGCCATGCAACGGTTGGCCCTATCCAAAGGCGCAACTATCCGACTCGATTCGCCCGTGGCCTCCGTGGAAACCATCGATGGCAAAGCCGGGGCTGTCACCCTAGACAATGGCGAGCGCATCAATGCGGGCCGCATCCTTTGGTGCGGCGATATCTCGGCATTGAGGGACAGTTTGTCGGACAACCAGGGGCGCAAGAATCACCGCCGCTTTCCCCCCGTCCCGGAAAAACATCGCTCTTTATCCGCCATAACATGGTCCGCAAAAGCCAAAACCAGCGGTTTTGCCCTCGACCACCATAACGTCTTTTTCTCACCCAATTACCGGGCGGAATTCGACTCTATCTTCCGCGATCGCGAAACACCCGCCGACCCCACCGTCTATTTGTGCGCACAAGATCGCCGGTCCGATGGTTCCGGCGTTTCAGGCATCAATCAAGACACCGGCGAGCGCATGTTGTGCCTCACAAACGCCCCGGCATTTGGGGACCGCCGCACGCTGTCTCAAAAGGAATTGGCCACATGCCAAAACGCCATGATCGCCCGCCTTTCAGCCTGTGGCCTGACGGTGGAGTTGGAGCCATCACAAACGGTGATCACGCAACCATCAACCTTCAACACGCTCTTTCCGGGGTCGGGGGGCGCGCTTTACGGCCGCGCGAGCCATGGTTGGATGGCATCCTTCGCCAGACCGGGCGCGAAAACAGCGGTTCCAGGGCTCTATCTGGCGGGGGGCAGCGTGCATCCGGGACCGGGCGTTCCGATGGCCACCCTTTCGGGGATGCTGGCGGCGCAGCAGATTCTCGCGGACCGCGTTTCGACCTAAGGGTCCCACCCCAAGGCTATGGCTGGTGGTACGCCGATGGAATCAGCGATGATGGTGCGTTCGGCTTTGCCATTATCGCCATGATCGGTTCGGTCTTTTCGCCATACTACGCCTGGTCCGGACGTCATAATCCGCATAATTTCAACGGCTTAAACGTTGGTCTTTACGGTAAAGGCGCTAAGCGCTGGACGCTCACGGAACGCAGCAACCGGTCGTTGAAACAAGCTGAAGCGAAATTGAATATCGGCCCAAGCCATCTTGAATGGGATGGCGCGGCACTATGCGTAACGATTGACGAATGGGCCGTGCCCTTCCCCCGCAAAGTGCGGGGCGAATTGCGGATCATCCCCGAAGGCGTGAACGAAACAGCTTTCTCCCTCGACCGTGCCGGGCGGCATCAGTGGTGCCCCATCGCGCCAAAATGCCGGATCGAAGCGCACTTTGATCAGCCCAGCCTCCGGTTTTCCGGCCACGGCTATATCGATTCCAATTGGGGTTTAGAGCCTTTGGAAGCCGCGTTTTCCCATTGGGACTGGTCGCGGGCACCGC
>JBCBCT010000187.1:0-2536 GCA_038530365.1 Pseudomonadota bacterium
ACCTCGCCATTGAACGTCTCGTCGCTCACCGCTCCGGCATGATCGGCTTGCCTCTGCGGCTGCTCGCCCGCGAGGTTTACGGGCGTGTGGTCCAGCAAGTGGGGCAATCGGCCGTCGCGCTCATCACGGGGGAGGAGCGGATCGAACCAGCTGGCGCGCGCTACCGCGTGTGCACGGTGGAAGCGATGCCGGACTATGCCGATTGCGAATTTGTTGCCATCGACGAGGTTCAGCTGGGGGTCAATCTCGACCGTGGCCACGTGTTCACCGACAAAATGCTCCATTTGCGGGGCAGCCACGAAACCATGTTTTTGGGTGCGGCCACCGTGCGGGGTGTTTTGGAAGCGTTGCTCCCCGGTATCACGGTGGTTGGTCGCCCCCGCATGTCGCAGTTGCACTATGCTGGTCAAAAGAAGATCACCCGCCTGCCACGGCGCTGCGCCATTGTGGCGTTCTCCGCCGACGAAGTTTACGCGATTGCAGAATTGATCCGTCGTCAGCGGGGGGCGGCAGCGGTGGTTCTGGGGTCCCTCAGCCCACGCACCCGCAACGCCCAGGTGGCCCTCTATCAATCTGGCGATGTGGATTTTCTGGTGGCGACAGACGCCATAGGCATGGGGCTTAACCTGGATGTCGATCATGTGGCCTTTGCCCAGGACCATAAATTTGACGGTTACCACCACCGGCGTCTGAAACCGGCGGAGTTTGGGCAGATTGCCGGGAGGGCCGGACGGCATATTCGCGACGGCACCTTCGGCACCACTGGGCGGGTGGATCCGTTTGAAGATGAGTTGGTTGAGCGCCTGGAGGCGCACCAATTCCCCGAAGAAAAGGTGTTTCAATGGCGGACGCGGCAGTTGTCCTTCGAGACGTTGTCGGATCTGCTGATTTCGCTGGAACACCCGGCGCGTTCGCCTCAATTGGTCAAGGCTCCGATGGCAACGGACCAGCGGGCTCTGACTGCGATGGGTGGGCAGGCCGACATTCGGGACCGATTGGGGGATTCCGCGCGGGTCGAACTGCTGTGGCAGGTGGCGCAGGTGCCCGACTATCGCAAAATCGCGCCGGCAAACCACGCAGACCTTTTGGCCACGCTGTTTCGCGATCTTTGTGATGATGGTGTCATCAACGAGGATTGGTTTGCCCAGCAGGTGCGCCTCACCGACAACACCCAGGGTGAGATCGACGCTCTGTCCAATCGCATCGCCCACGTGCGCACTTGGACCTTCCTGTCCCATCGTCAGGGCTGGCTGCGCGATGGGGTGCATTGGCGGGCTGAGACCCGTGCCATCGAAGATCGTTTATCCGATGCGCTCCATGAGCGCTTGACGAAACGGTTTGTTGATCGCAGGACTTCGGTACTGATGAAGCGGCTGCGGGAAAACAGCATGCTGGACGCTGAAATCGCCTCCTCCGGCGCCGTCACGGTTGAAGGTCACCATGTGGGTGATCTTAACGGTTTTCGGTTCACCGCAGATGTGACCGCCGATGGGCCGGACGCGAAGGCCGCGCGGGCGGCGGCTCAAAAGGCGCTCGCTGGAGAGTTCGACGCGCGGGCGACCCGGCTCGCCGCAGCGCCCAATGGTGACATTGTTCTGGATCAAGACGCGACGCTGCGATGGGTTGGCGCGCCCGTGGGGCGTGTGGTTGCGGGGGATGATGCCCTGCGTCCCCGGGTGTTGCTGCTGGCGGATGAACAGTTGACCGGCCCGTCGCGGGACAAGGTTGCCGCGCGGCTAGAACGCTGGGTGGCCTACCAGATCAACACGATTTTGAAGCCGCTGGCGGACCTCAAACAGACGGACGGAATGGAGGGTATCGCACGGGGTCTGGCGTTCCAATTGGCTGAAAACATGGGTGTGGTGGAGCGCTCGAGCGTTGCAAACGATGTGAAGGCCCTTTCACAGGATCAGCGGGCCACGCTGCGGGCCAAGGGCGTGCGCTTCGGCGCGTACCATATTTTTGTTCCAGCTCTGTTGAAGCCGGCCCCTGCCGGTCTTTCCTCGCTGATGTGGGCCGTCTTCAATGACAAGGTCCACGCCGATGGTCGGTTGGAATTGGTTGCGGCCTTGGGGGCAGGGCGCACGTCACTTCCGGTGGATGAGGGGTTCGATACGGCGTTTTACCCGCTGTGCGGTTTCCGGGCCCTCGGCCGGAAAGCCGTGCGCATCGATATTCTGGAGCGGCTTGCCGATCTTATTCGTCCGGCGATTTCCTGGCGCGGTCCCGGGGAGAGCAAGGGCAAGCGGCCCGAGGGTGCCTGGAGCGGCGTCGGTTTTCTGGCAACGCCGGCGATGCTGTCCATTTTGGGCGCGTCTCATGATGACATGGCCGATATTCTGCGTGGACTGGGTTATAACGCCGAAACGGTGGATGAGCCCGACGTCATAAGCCAACTGGCCGCGTGGGATGGAACGGAGCCCGAAGCGCCTAAGGCGGTAGCGTCTGAGGGGGGCGATGAGGCGACTGTTGAGACGAACGCCCCTGGGGCTGCCGAAAAAGCGGGGCTGGCGGACAAATCCGGTGAGGACACAGA
>JBCBCT010000188.1:0-2513 GCA_038530365.1 Pseudomonadota bacterium
TTCCACTATTTTGCGATCCGCAAAATGCATTTCCTCATGCGGGCCAGTTCGGTCGCGGTTTTCCCCGGCGGCTTTGGAACGCTGGATGAGTTTTTTGAAACGCTCACCCTCATTCAAACGGGACGCATGGAGCGGGTGCCGGTCTTGTTGTTTGGCGAACATTTCTGGAAGCGGGTGATCAATCTGGATGCGCTGGCCGAAGAGGGGACAATTTCGCCAGACGATACGCAGCTGTTTACGATCGTCGACAGCGCGGATGAAGGGTGGGACGTGGTCTCGAAATTTTACGGATTGTCCGCTTGACCTTTCCCGAGGACGAGAGCGTTGAAGCGCGGAAAGCGGCGCGTCTAAAGGGGTTGGGGCGAAAGTTTTTTGCCCACGATTGGATGTTCGTCAAAGGTGTTCCTGCGATGAAATTTCTCCCCCCGGAAGGGCCCGCTGAGGTTGCCTTTGCCGGGCGGTCGAATGTGGGAAAATCTTCGCTGATTAATGCGCTCACGGGCAGCAAGGGTCTGGCGCGGACCTCCAATACGCCGGGTCGAACGCAGGAATTGAACTTCTTTGTGCCGCAGGCCCGTGAGGGCGAGTGGAGCGAAGACGCGCCCCCTTTGGCGCTCGTGGATATGCCGGGCTACGGTTTTGCCAAAGCACCCAAGGAAACGGTGGATGCGTGGACACGGTTGATCTTCGCCTATCTACAGGGCCGCACGACGCTCCAACGGGTGTTTGTGCTCATTGACAGCCGCCATGGGATCAAATCCATCGACGAAAACGTCTTCAAGCTGCTCGATAAAGCGGCGGTCTCTTACCAGATTGTTCTGACCAAGGCCGATAAGATCAAACCCCCTGCCCTGACAAAGCTGGTTGCAGCCACCCAGACAAAAATCGCCAAGCGCCCGGCCGCATTTCCCACGATCATCGCCACCTCGAGCGATAAGGGCTCAGGGGTGGATGATCTTAAGGGTGCGATCCTATTTGCGGCGGGGCTGGACCGGTAAAGGTCTTTCACGAACACCAGCGGGTGTGCGGTCCTGATGCGTCCCGTGGTTTAAGAACCCAAATTCAACCGAGGGTCGGCCTTTTCAAAAACGATACGGCTGGGATCGATGTTAGACAGAGCGCGATCTTTGAACCGCACCGTTGGCCCGTTCTGGACCATGAGAAGCGTGTCTGCTCCGTTCTCAATCCAGCGCAGCGCGCGGCGCGTGCCCGGCAGATGCAGCAGGTCTTGGGCTTCGAAATCCAAGAGTGTGGTGGGGCCGTGCACCACGAAAACATCGTTGCCAAAGCCGCCCGCCAGTTCGGCGCCTTTGGGATCACCGATCAACACATCATCGCGCCAGGAGCCGACCCCACGTTTGATCCGCACGGTGTTGTCGGTCAAAAAAGCGGTGCGGGCGTGGTTCGTGCCGCCGGGGGACAGAACCGGCCAGACGTTGCGCCGCCGTTTGCGCGAGCGGTCGGCGGCGTAAGCCAGGATAATTTCGTCCACCAGCACCGTGTTGCCATGGTCGAGCGAGCCGTGGAAATTGATGTCCCGGTCGGTGCGGCTGACATGAATATGGTTGCCGATCTCCGCGTGCCACGCCGAGAAAATGACCGCGTGGCGCATCCCCAAAATGGTGAGGTCCTTGGCCACGGTATCGAAGGCTTCTTTCAGTTCCAAACCGTAGCCATTGCCAAGGCCACCCTTGTTGTGGGCCCCGTCGATGTGGATCGTCTCAAGGTTAGAGGCCAACGCGCTTTGCAATGCGACGGCGGTGGACGGCATGTCTTTAAACGTCAAACGCTTCAAGGCAACGCCGTCGCTCCAGCGCAGACGCAGGGCACTGTGGCGGGACGCGGCTGGAAGAGTATTTGAAAAGATATTGGGATCGGCGGGTCCAAGATCCGTCGTGATCGTGAGATCAGCCAGGGTAATTTTGGTCCGCGGTGTCGCGACATGGGCGGTGGCGGTTCCGGCTTGATAGGCAAATGGCAACGGCGTTGCGAGGCTCAGCGTGGCGCCTTCAATGGCCACAACCCGGTGCAGGCTTTCTCGAAACGGGCGGTTTTTCGCTTCCGTCCAAGTCACATTCGTCCAACCGTTTTCTGCGATGAAAGCGCGGCTGTTGGGCTGTTTAAGAGCGATCATCTGGCCGGGTTTGATGGCACCGGCACCGTCGACCTCGATGCTGCGATCACCTGCGGTGGCGTCCGCTTTAAGCCTGATCAAATGCCGGCTCGTGGTGCCCTGAACCGCGATAAAATCGCGTGTTGGATCGACAAATTGCAACTTCGTTTTGGCATGTTGGCTGCCGCGCAGGGTGATAGCATCGCGCTTGATCAAGAGCGGTGCGGACAGGCTGTGCGTTCCGGCGGCAAACTCTAGAACCGTGCCAGCGGCTGCCCGCGCGATCAATCGGTTGATAGCCTCCGCGCTGGTCCCGACCGCGATGGTTTCGACGCGCAGATTTTCGGGGGCTTTCTCGGTTGCCATGACGCCATCCATAGCATGGGACGATGCATGAAGC
>JBCBCT010000189.1:0-2411 GCA_038530365.1 Pseudomonadota bacterium
CGCAGATAACGGGCCATGCGCCACTTGCTGACGCCTTTGACTTGAATGTCGGCTGCCAGACAGCGCGTGTGGGTTGAATTGCGCGCCCCGCGAATGCGGCGGTTGTGGGCAACGCTTCTGAAACCGGACGTGACGATGACCTTGCGCCCGAAATGCCGCTCCACCTGGCGCAGAAGCCGCAACAGGCGGGGAGGGAAGCAACCAACTTTCACGTTGGGCCGCTGAAGAATGAGGCCGTGGTTGCCGCGCACCGCCCGTGTGGCAACGGAGGCAACGCGAATACGTCGATCTCGCTTTTTGGTCGAGCCTTTCGCGCATCCAATGCCCGCCGTGGCTTTGCGGTGCTGGTGTTAAAGAGCTGCTTGACCTTAACCCCCGGCAAATCGCCGTTTCTGGCCGAGCCCGCGCGGGTGGAGGCCACGAGGGTGGGCTTCTGCTTGGTCGCTTTGGTCGGGCTGGACGGCTTGTTTGATGCGGGCGTACCAGCAGCAGAACCAGAACCGCCATTGGCACCCGACGACGCCATCCAGAGACCGAGCAGCGATCCGTCTTTCTTGGGTGCGGATTTCTGCTGGGACTGTTTCGGTTGGGTGGCTGGGGCCAAAGTCGTGGACCGCGCGGCGATCTGCGCCTTCGGCTCGTTCTCCTTGGCAGGTGCCAACGCAGACAGCGACGGCGTTGTCGATGCACTCTTGGCCACAGCTTTCGGCTTTGTTTTCTTCGGGGTGGAAATATCGACCGGCTTTCCGCTGGTGGAAAGCACCGCTGGATCCCCAGCGGAATCGGGGGTGGTCGTCTTGGCGGGATCTTTGCCTTTGTCTTGATCGGTTGGCGTAATGACCGATGCGAGATCGAGTGGTGGGACGGGACTGCTCGTGGTGCAGCCGTTGAGCGCCAAGGCCAAACCGACGACTGCCGCCATGGACAGACCGCGGCCACGCAACGCACCGAACCGTATCAGTGATGCGAACTGGGTGTCCGCGCACCGAACGGCATAGTTTCGCGCCGTGTTTTTAAGCCCGTGGAATTTCACCACATCCCCTCTTCGTCAGCCGCTCGGCACGCAACGCCGGCACCAGCCCTGCCTTGGGCGTCGATATGTGTGTCCACAGTCATGCGCTCTTAATGTCTTGATCCGGCCCCCAACGGAACACCAATCCGCGTAATAGCAGCAGGCCGACTCAATCCATGAGTACAACCCAAAAAATGCCTCTATGCGCGGTCATCTCAGCCTTGTCACGCGTCTCACCATCAAACCAAAGTTAAGCCGAAAACTCGTGACGCTGAAATTCGGCAGCATTGTGGGCGTGTGCCCGCATCCGTTACCACTCTCCGGTATTGCCCATGGAAGACCACGGTTCCTGCGGAGGCAGAGCATCGCCCTGCTGAAGCAGCTCAAAGGAAATGTTATCCGGCGAACGCACAAACGCCATGCGACCATCCCGGGGAGGGCGATTGATGGTCACGCCCGCGTCCATGAGTTTCTGGCAGGTCTCGTAGATGTTTTCGACAGTATAGGCCAAATGGCCGAAATTGCGTCCGCCGTCATAAGTCTCCGGGTCCCAATTATAGGTCAATTCCAGCTCCGGCGCCCGTTCGGCGCTCGATTGATCAACATCCTCATCGGCGGCCAAAAACACCAATGTAAAGCGGCCCTGTTCGAACTCCCGCCGGCGCACCTCGACGAGACCCATCTTGTTGCAATAAAAATCAAGCGAGGCGTCGAGGTCGCGCACGCGAACCATGGTGTGCAGGTACTTCATGAAGGGTGTCCTCTTTTGGCTTTCAATCGTTCAGCGGGCCCGACCGTGCAAAGGTAAAAGGCAGACATCACCTGAGCGATACTGAGTTGTGGCGGTCCCGTTTTGGCGGGCCCTTTGTTAGTCGGTGTTCGTCAACGGATTGGCCGCGGCAACTTGCCCGCCTTTTTCTCAGCGTCTTACGATAAGTTCGCCCGAGAGAATAGGGTGGACACCGCATCACCAATGGCCGTCGGGCGCAACTTTGGCGACTGTCAGTCGTGATCAAACGAGGATACAGTCATTTTAGAACACGCGCAGCGGATGGCAGACTGGATTGAGCGCGCCCGCGCCGTCGTTGTGTTCACCGGTGCGGGTATTTCCACTGAATCCGGTATTGACGATTTCCGCAGCCCCGGCGGCATTTGGAGCCGAATTAAGCCCATTCAGTATCGCGATTTTTGTTCCGATGAGGGCGCGCGGCGGGAAGACTGGCGGCGACGTTTTCATTTTCAGGCCCATTTCGACGCTTGCGAGCCAAATGCCGGACACCATGCCATCGCCGCGTTGATGGCGCGGGACAATGGGCGGTTTGTTATCACGCAAAACATCGATGGGCTGCACCAGCGCGGCGGCGTGGATGATGCGCAGATCATAGAGATCCATGGCAAT
>JBCBCT010000190.1:0-2402 GCA_038530365.1 Pseudomonadota bacterium
CAGAAATCGCAGTCCAGCTGTTAACAAGCTGAGATATGCACCAGATTAAATTACGTGCTCCGGCACTTGGTTTCAAAAAACAAAACGCGTTGTCTTCGGGCAGCACGTTTTTAATATTAGCCGTAAAAACCAAGTAACCTGGGTCCCATGGTTCACGCGAAGACTACGTCTGGCTCGCCTGCAAACCCAAAGTTTCTATGGTGTTGATACAATCAACACAGACGAAGAACCACCTGGCCCCCAAAACACTGCTCACCCATCCAAAAAACTCTACCCTACCAGCGGCCGTCGGATTTCATGGTTTCGATTTCGGCGATGGCTTTTTCGCGTTGGCGTTCGCGGCGGATGATTTCGTCTACAGCAGCGTTGTCGCTCTTGTCAGTATAGCGGAACTCTGAGTCGGCGTAACGGTTGATCTCCTGCATCACCATATCCATCGTGAACGGCGAGCGGAGTTCCGCGATCATGTCCCGCTTGGTGTCGTAGTTTTGATGCATGAAGGTTGCAGGGTCTTCAAACCATTCATCGGGCAGTTCAATATCCATGGCCCGCATTTTGATGGCATCGGTGATGTTCTTGATCGCACGGCCCGTGAAGCGCGGTTCGGCAATCTTGATCATGTGCAGATACGTGCCGACATCGGCGAGGGATTTGGGTTCCCCGACATCGTTCATGAACCGATCATAGACCGTCCGCAGCCCCTCTTCCTTGGGCTTCGACAATTGAGAATAGGCTTCCCCCACCGCCTTTTGGATGACTTGGGCGTCAAACAGATCATGATCCCCCAGCGGGATATTGTGGTTCTTGCCGGCCAGCAGCGCGAAGATGTCGATGTAGTCGTCACGGGTTTGCGGCCCGTCCACCAACCAGCGCGCGCCCGCCCGTTGCCGCAGCGCATCATCCACATTTTCGGGGTAGTTGGAAAACATGCCAAAAGAGCAATTGCCGCGCACAACGGTGTTTGCCCCTGCGAAACTCTCCATCAGCACAGCCGTGATCTCTTGCTGACCGGCACTTGCCCGATCATCAGACCGCTTGGCGGCGATCTGGTCGATGTCGTCCACCGTGCCAAAACCGATGGTTTTGGGGTTCAAAACATTGGTGATGAACTGCTTACAATTTTGGCCGCTCTTGCCTTGATAGGACGAAATCTCATCCACCCCAAAGTTTTGATAGGTGAAGCCGTAGCCGGCAACCTCGCAGTAATCGTTCACCATCCCCGCGATCATCTGGATCAGGATTGTCTTCCCCGTGCCCGGAGAGCCGTCGCCGATGAAGGTGAACAGAAAACCACCCAAATCCACAAACGGGTTCAACTGACGGTCAAAGTCATAGGCCATCAGCATCTTGGCCAGCTTGATCGATTGGTATTTGGCGATGTGGTTGCCGATGATCTCGTTGGGCTTTTTGAACTGCATCACCAGCTTGCTGCGCTTGGCGCCGGGGGCGACGTCGAAGCCGTTCAGTTCAAATCCGTCACTGTCGAGCCGCAGGTGCGTCTGCTCAAACGGCCCCAGGGCCGAAAAGCGTGCCTTGCGCTGGAGGAGTTCATCCAAAGCCAGCCGCGCCGCAGCCCGGGCCCGTGCGGTCATGACCTGATCATCCGCCGCGTCGGTGATGGCAACGTCCAGACAGGCAACCAGCCCTTTCAAGGCATCATTGGGCGTGTCGAACAGAAAATCCGGTTCAGGCACATCACTTGCCGCTTCCCCTTCATCCGGCAACATTTGAAGAAGATAAGCACTCGCCGCAAAAGCCGCGATATAGGCGGAACTCTCCACCATGGGCCGAAAGCGTTCGAGATCGGCACCGGCCAGGTCCCCCGACGCGTTCTTTTTGGTGAGCGCATCGAGCCCGGTTTGTTCGCTGAACTTGTCGACAATTGCCAAGGCCACAGCCACCGCGCGCCGCGTTTTATACACCAATCCATGCTGGGCGAGGGAAAGCATGCCGTCTTCGGGCGACACGGCGGACACCGACTGCGTAAACTCAACCCTGTTGGTGCTTTTCGTGCCAGTTGTGGACACCGTTGACACGAAACGACGGCGGGTGCCGGCAATTTCCGTACCGCTTTGCGCCCGTCCGCTCACCACCTGAACAAACTGCGTAACCAGCGACTGCGCCACCGGCAGATGCTTGGCGATGTCTTTTTCAGAAAGCGTCGTGAGGCCGATGTCCATAGGTCGTCCTTTTGGTGTTTGAGGGCCTGATCAAACGGCCTTACTAGCTCAAGAATACTTTGATGATCCCCACCGCAGCCAGGGTCGCACTGGAGAACACAAAGACAGGATAGAGCGTGGGTTGCGCGCGTATGTAAGCTGCTTCCTCTTGAAGCTTGGATATACGCGCCTTTTGCTCCCGCTCTTCAAGACTGTCGAGAGATGCCGTAGGACCCACGTCCG
>JBCBCT010000191.1:0-2344 GCA_038530365.1 Pseudomonadota bacterium
CGACATTGCCGCCGGGCATTCCGGGAATATCGAGGCCACCGAAGGGGGAACCGGTGTCGGCGATTTCGATCTCGATTTCCTTATCGTCGAGTTCACCTTCGCGCAGTTTCTTGATGTATGTGGCGCGGGTGGACGGGCTGGCGTTTGCACCCACCAGCGCATCCAAGACCCGGTCTTCCGCGGCTGTGTGGGCCTTGGCTTTCACCTTCTCGCGCTTTTGTTCGCGAACGAGGCCGATGCCGATTTCCACGAGATCGCGAATGATCTGTTCGACGTCGCGGCCAACATAGCCAACTTCGGTGAATTTCGTCGCCTCAATCTTCACAAAAGGCGCGCCGGCAAGTTTTGCCAAACGGCGGGAGATTTCCGTTTTCCCGACACCCGTTGGCCCGATCATGAGGATGTTTTTGGGCATCACCTCCTCTTTCATCGGGCTTTCCAGTTGCAGACGCCGCCAACGGTTGCGCATGGCAACGGCGACCGCACGCTTGGCATCGTTTTGGCCGATAATGTAGCGATCCAGTTCGGAGACAATTTCGCGGGGGGAATAATTGGTCATGCTTTTTTCTTTTGTACTTTTGTTTGTCTGTGCTGGAAGCGTCCGCGTTACCCGTCTGCGTCCAAGGTTTCGACGATCAGATTGTGGTTGGTGTAGACACAAATATCGGCGGCGATGTTCATGGCTTTGCGCGCCATCTCTTCAGCTGACACGTCTGTATCGGCCAGCGCACGGGCGGCCGCGAGGGCGTAGTTTCCGCCTGATCCAATGGCCATGATCCCGTTTTCGGGTTCAAACACGTCGCCAACACCGGTGATGCACAGGCTCACCTCTTTGTTGGCCACCAACATCATCGCCTCCAAGCGGCGCAAATAGCGATCTGTCCGCCAGTCTTTGGCCAGTTCCACGCAGGCGCGCATCAGTTGATCTGGATATTGTTCAAGCTTGGCTTCGAGCCGCTCTAGCAAGGTAAAAGCGTCGGCGGTGGAGCCTGCAAAACCGCAGATGACATCACCTTTGGCCAGACGCCGCACCTTGCGCGAGTTTGATTTCATGATGGTTTGGCCCATGGAGGCTTGCCCATCGCCGGCGATAACCACCTTGTCTCCCTTTCGCACCATGATGATGGTGGTGGCGTGGATAGGGGGCAGACCCCCGCTGTTGTTTCGGCTCACTTTGATACTCCAAACATGTCCGGACGGAGCGACCCGTTTGGCATCGCTCCTTGTTTCTGCAGCGCCTGGGCTGAAACGTTCTCACCCTTGCGCCTTTGCGGCGGCATATGGGGTGGATGGGTGCGATTGCAAATGATGGGCGGGGATTGCCGATGGGCGGCGGCTTGGCGCACCCTTGATTTCGCCTCTGATTTCCCTGTGATTTTTTGGGATTTTTCTGGGCTTTCCTCCGCTCGGATCACGCGGCTGTCCATCCGTCTCACATGCGGCGTTACAAACCCGTCTCGCTGACCATCTGGCTGACCATCTGGCCAGCCATAAATAAGCCTGTTAAGGGACGGCGGCCTGTCGAACCAAGGTAGACGATCCCATGGCCCGCACATCCAAAATTGCGCGCAAAACCAACGAGACCGACATCGCCGCTGCCATCAATCTTGATGGGACGGGCGCTTGCACCATTGAAACCGGCGTCGGGTTTTTCGACCACATGGTGGAGCAATTGGGAAAGCACGGCCTCATCGATATCGATCTCAAGGCCGATGGCGATCTTCACATCGACGATCACCACACCGTGGAAGATTGCGGCTGGGCGCTGGGGCAAGCGGTGCACGAGGCGCTGGGGGATCGCAAAGGCATCACCCGATACGCCTCCATCAGTCTGCCAATGGATGAGGCTCTCACCGAGGCCGCCATCGACGTTTCAGGCCGCCCTTTTTTGGTGTGGCAAGTGGCATTTACCTCCGACAAGATCGGCACATTTGATGTTGATTTGGTGCGCGAATTTTTCCAGGCCTTTTCCCAGGCGGCGCGTATCACGCTGCACATTGACAATCGCTACGGGTCGAATTCCCACCACATAGCAGAAAGCACGTTTAAGGCGGTGGCTCGGGCTTTGCGGACGGCCATTGCGGTTGACCCTCGGCAAAAAGATGCCGTTCCCTCCACCAAAGGCTCCCTGAATGTCTAGGGCCACTGCGTTGAGCGGGGCGGCTGGCACCCAATTTGGCGGGGCGAAGATCGCCCCATGATGTATACGCTGTACAGCCCGATCAATCCCAGCGATCTGCCTGCCGCAGGATCGACAAATGTGGCTGTGTCCCAAAGCGCCTTGGCAAGCAAGGAAGATGGTCGTTTCGATCACATCGTCGCTGTTCCCGACGGTTTGGCGAAG
>JBCBCT010000192.1:0-2283 GCA_038530365.1 Pseudomonadota bacterium
CCTTTTGGACCTTTTGAACACTCGGCATCTCTTTCTTAGTCGAAGGAACACTGTGCGTCGACCTGTTTCCAGGCTCAACGTAGCGACCGTCTTGTCCATCGCAGCGGTCTTGGTTGCCTCCATCGCCATCAGTACGGTCACGACTTCAACGGCGGTCCATGCCGAAACGTCCGCTGGATCATCCACTAGCGCGGCTCAGGGTCCAGCTCAGGGTCCAACTCGGGGCCCGTCTCACGGCCTTGCCATGCGTGGTGAACCCGCCTTGCCCGCCGATTTTAAGCACCTGCCCTACGCCAACCCCAACGCACCAAAGGGCGGTAAAATCATTCATGGCGTGTTTGGCACGTTCGACAGTCTCAATCCGTTTATCGTCAAAAGCATGCGCACCACCGCCCGCGGGCTGTGGGATGTGGCTTACGGCAACCTCGTGTTTGAAACGCTCATGATGCGGTCTCGGGACGAACCGTTTACGCTCTACGGCTTGCTGGCCGAAAGAGCCGAAATGGCAAAGGACCGCAGTTGGATTGAGTTTCATCTCAACCCGAAAGCCGCGTTTTCCGATGGCAAGCCTGTCACCGTTGCCGACGCGCTCTTCACACTCGATCTGCTGAAAGAGAAGGGCCGCCCCCCCTACAACACACGCATGAGCCATGTTGAGAAGGTGGAACAAACCGGCGGACGCAGTTTCAAAATCACGTTCAACGATAAGGCTTCCGCCGAAAGCCCGGTGCTGATGGCGTTCATGCCAATCCTTCCCCGCCACGCCACCACTGTAGACGGCTTTGAACGCTCAACCCTGGTGCCGCCCATCGCCACCGGCCCGTATGTGGTCGGCGAAGTGGTCCCGGGCCAGCGGATTGTTTACGAACGCAACCCCAATTACTGGGGCAAAGATGTTCCGGTGAACCAAGGGCTGTGGAACTTCGATACGGTCCAAATCGATTACTACAACTCGGCAACGTCGCGGTTTGAGGCCTTCAAAAAGGGCCTCTACGATGTTCTGGCGGAAAACAGTCCTCGGAAATGGCAGACGGCCTACAACTTTCCTGCAGTGCAGGATGGCCGTGTGACCAAGGCGGATTTCGACAGCCGTCGACCGTCCGGCATGCTGGGTTTTGTGTTCAATACGCGGCGTCCGATGTTTCAAAACAAGCGGGTGCGAGAAGCGCTGGCGATGGTGTTTGATTTTGAATGGGCGAATGAAAACCTGTTCTTTAATGCCTACACCCGCACGACGTCCTATTGGCAAAACTCATCACTGTCGTCCCTTAACCATCCGGCCAGTGAGACTGAGCGGGCTTTGCTCGGCGACCATGCCAAGACAATGAACCCAGCGATTCTTGCTGGCATCTACCGCGCTCCGAAGACCGATGGTTCCGGTTTCGACCGGCAAGTGCTGCGGAAGGCGCTGTCCTTGCTGCGCAAAGAGGGTTTTGAACTCAAAGAGGGCAAACTGGTGAATGCCGTAGGCGAAGCGCTCTCCTTTGAACTTCTAATCGCGGGGGATGCCTCCATCAGCGGCGCGGACGTTGAACGCCTCGCCCTTGCCTATCAGGCTTCCCTGGCGCGGATCGGCATTACGGTGTCACCGCGGCAGGTCGATGACAGCCAATACCAGCGGCGCAAGGGCTCGTTTGAATATGACATGGTGGTGGCCAGTTTCTCCGGTTCGCTCTCGCCAGGGGCGGAGCAAACGTTTCGCTGGGGCTCTGTATCCCGCGACCTGGCGGGGAGCTTTAATTTCTCGGGCGCGAATGAGCCGATTGTCGACCGCCTTTTGCAGGCCATTTTGAATGCAGAGGATCAAGCGGCCTATGTTGCCGCCGTTCGGGCTTTTGATCGCGTGCTGATAGATCAACACTACGTCGTGCCGCTTTACCACTCCGGCCAAATACGTCTTGCTTACCGTTCTTGGCTTGGGCGGCCGGATTATACGCCGGTTTACGGCCCGCAATTGCCGGCATGGTGGCAGGAAAAGGAAAAACCGTAGGTGACCAAGAAAACGATTTCCTCATCCACCGACTCTGCCGGTGGCACCGGCTCGGACACCGTGCAAACCGTTGATATCGATGTCGTTTCAGACGTGATGTGCCCGTGGTGCTATATCGGAAAGCGGCGTTTGGAGACCGCACTTGACCGTCTGGGGCCGGACATTGAAGCCAACATACGCTGGCGTCCCTACCAATTGGATCCGACGCTTCCGGCAGAAGGCAAGGATCGCCGCGCCTATTTGGAGCAGAAATTTGGCGGGCCGGAGCGTGCCGAGGCCATCTACGCCCAGAT
>JBCBCT010000193.1:0-2267 GCA_038530365.1 Pseudomonadota bacterium
CCGCGCGTGGTAGGCGCTGGACGGCGCGCCATACGCCTCCGCGTGGCCCCAAATTCGCAGTCCAAGGTCCGGATGCCGAGGGTCCGCAAAGCAACGTGGCCCTAAGCGAGACCGGTCAGACGCGCCTGACCCATCACCCCCCGGCAACACCGCAACCGCATCATCCACGGGAGCAAGATGCACGTCGGCCCTCAACTTGTAGAACGTAAGGCGCTTCAAAAAATCGGCCCGCATGGAGGCATCGATATCGATAACAAAACCATCGCCCTCCCGTGCCAAAAAGAACTCGAATAGGATCTTGCCCTGCGGGGTCAGGAGAGCACCCAGAGTGAGTGCGTCGGGCCGTAGCCCCTCGATGTCACAGGTTACCAGGTTTTGCAGAAAACCCTCGGCGTCACCACCGCCAATGCGAAGGAGCGCGCGGTTTGGAAGAAGGGCGGGCTGGTTCATAGATGTGTCATGAGCGAGTCATGCCTGTGTTGTGGCAGGAGCCATGGCGTGAGGCATCGCTGCCTTTCAAGTCGCTTTGCCTTTCGATTTCTTGGGCCTTTCAAGTCCCCGTGTCTTTCAAGTCCATTTGCCTTTCAAACATTCAGCCTGCGGCTGTAAGCTCAGTTTTCGCCGCCGGTTCTCATGTGGTCTTCGACCCGCTTCGGACAAGGGGCAGGCATTGGTTTCAGTCGCCGGCCACAAAGAAACTCCACTGACCCTTCGGCGTAATGCCCACGCGGTAGAAGATATAGCTGCCGAACCCCTCGGAATCCTCAACGTCACCCGCGGTGAGGATATGGTATAATTCGACCTTTTGGGGCGCCGTCAGCTTGTCGAAGGGAATAGCAAAAAAGTAGGGCCAGACGAACAGTTCCTCCTCCGTGCCCTTGTCGAACACCACGTAGCCCATCTCCAGAATTTCAACGAGGATCGCTAGGATTTCAAATCCATCGTCGTCCCCGGAATTTTCTTTCAGGAATGCGATTGGGTCACCTTCCAAGCCGCCAAATGAAAGGGTGGTGGCTCCTGTGCCGGTGCCGATCAACGCGCGTAATTTTTCGATCTCGCCGGTTTTTGCAGCCTTTAGAATCCGGTTGCGCGTGTCGAGTACGGCTTTGGGCAGCTTCGTTAGATCGGTTTCAATAGTGGGCGTGGGTCGATCCTTGGCGGTGTCACTGCCGTCCTCGTCCGTCCCATTCTCATCCAAATTTACATCCGGCGCAGCGTCGGACGAGGGGTCTTGTGCCGCCGGAGCGGTCGGATCGGACAGCGCATCGCTGGGGATGCCCGGGCCGCCCGGCTGAAAGTCTTGGTTTTTGTCCTCTGGCGTCGTCGTGGGATCGTCTTTGCCGGCCCTTGGATCACTGGGAACAATGATCGTCTGTGTCGGCACTTTGGTGGCGGCATGGGCAGCTAGCCCTAAAGAAAACAGACCAATAGCCAAACACGCCAACAGCCAAACGGGCCGAGACAACGCAGCGCCATGGGTGCAACCTCGGGCGCGCCTGCCTTGCTCCGACGGGCCAAAACCGACTGCCCCGACTGCCCCGACTGCCCCGACTGCCATTGTTCAACCCTGTTCCCGCCGCTGTGCCCAATGTTTAGACACGCTGTTCGCGCCGCCAACCGTTTATGGCTTAAACGCTACCACGGATAGGGGCCAAGTAAAGGCGTTCGCTCCGCTGGTGCTCTTAACGGGCGCGGATGCGCCAGATGCGCTCGGTGCGTCCCGTGCACAAATGCGCTGGGGCTTGCTTGGACTCGCTTGCGCGCCATCGGCCCAAATTGAACCTGATCGGCGAAGACAGCCCTACTGTATGCTTTTATTGGCAACAAACGCGCCATTTTCGCAGCGTTCCTGCAGCGAGCGGATAAGCTGGCTGACAGCGGCATCGCCTTCTTCGTAGTTCAGCCGGGTGAGCACAAATGCCAGGGCAGAATCGGCAAAGATCGCGCTTTCAATACCCTCTTGCTGGGCGGTGACCCAAGCGTCTTCGATGAGATCGAGCGCAACTTGCTCCTTCTCCTCCCGGATGAGTGCGTCCAGGTTATCCGGTATTTCATGCAACATTCGCTCAAGTCCGCCCAGATGGTCTTAGTCGGAAAGCCGCCAAGGCTTGCCTCAACGCAGAACCCCCATCCCCATTCAGGTGGGCTGCGCATGTCATCAACTCTTAACAGAATATCTTCGAAATGGGCGGCATGAAACGCCCGACGCTTAAAGTTTGTAAACGAAGGTTAACAGAAGCCTAATCTGTCCACAGGTTGATCCTTCA
>JBCBCT010000194.1:0-2238 GCA_038530365.1 Pseudomonadota bacterium
TGCGTGACGCCATGTTTCGCGCTCCACGCTTGCCAGGCGGCAGTGATACGCTCCAAGCGCGTGTGCGTCTCCCCCTCGTCAGCACGGGCCGATAGAGAAAGGGCAGCAATTATGGCTATAAGTGAAAGCAGGCGAAGCCTGGCCATCAGCTGCCCCCCGGTGCCGGGCGTTTCACCAGATTATTGGCATGCTCCAGCTTGGCCCGGATGCGGTCCAATTGGCCCACAAATTCGCCGATGGAGGCTCCGATGCGCTGTTGCAAAACCACCGCCAGTTGCGGGTATTCTTCCAGCATGCGCAAAAACAAAGGCCGGGGGAGTTTCAGCGCCTCGCAATCCTCCACCACCAGCGCGGAAGCCGCATGGTGGGTCTGGCTGATCAAGGCCATTTCTGCGAGCAACGATCCCCGCCGGTGCGTGGTGATCAGCGTATCGTTCAAGCCGGACACCAACTGCACCGTGCCGCTCATGAGGACATAGCCACCGTCAGAATAAGTACCCTGCCGATAGATACGGGCCTCTTTGCGGAAAAACCGTTTCTCCGCACCGAAGGCCAGCAGACGCAAATGGTCCACCTGAAACCCGCGAAACAACTGAACAGAGCCCAGCAATCGAATGTCTGAATCCAGCGACACGTCCAGCCCCATGCTTTGAAGAAGACGGATGGTCCGCCTTCGCTTTATCGCTGATACGGCCTGCCAAACGCCTTGCCAAGGTGCACCGATCGTTAAGGAACGAGCTTATAGCCCCCCGATTCCGTCACCAGAAGCGCCGCGCTCGACGGGTTAATCTCGATTTTCTGGCGCAGACGATAGATGTGGGTTTCCAGCGTGTGGGTCGTCACCCCAGAGTTGTAGCCCCACACCTCTTCCAACAGCACATCGCGGGTGATGACCTTTTGGTCCGCCCGGTAGAGATATTTCAGGATCGCGGTCTCCTTCTCCGTCAGCCGCACCTTGCCGCCGTCGTCCAGGACAAGCAGTTTTTGTGCCGGGCGGAAGGAATAATGCCCGATGGTGAAAACGGCATCTTCGCTCTGTTCGTGCTGCCGCAACTGCGCGCGGATGCGGGCGAGGAGAACGGCAAATTTGAACGGCTTGGCGATGTAGTCATTCGCCCCCGCTTCCAGCCCAAGGATCGTGTCGCTGTCGGTGTCGTGGCCGGTGAGCATGATGATGGGGGATTTAAAGCCGCCTTTGCGCAGCAGTTTCACCGCCTCGCGGCCATCCATATCCGGCAGGCCCACATCCATGATCAACAAATCGGTGTGGCTGTCCCGCGCAGCTTTAATGCCCTCGGTGGCCGACTCCCGCTGTTCAATAGTGAACTCTTCATAAAGCTCCAATTGTTCGGTCAACGCTTCGCGCAGGTCGGTGTCATCATCGACGAGAAGGATGGTGCGCTCAGTCATGGATGGGGCTCTCCCAAAAGGCTTTCGGTTTCGGTTGTGCTTATGTAAGCGCAACACCCGACGTGTGAACTTGAACGCGCCCCATCCACACGCGAATGTGAGTGTTTGCGGCGCTTCGTGAGCAGATTGGTGCGATGGGCCGGAAAATCAAGCAAGACCAACGGGCAAAGCGCCTGCGACGCACGAAAAATGCAGCAGCCGTGTTCACCGTGCGCCGCCGCCCGGGCTCGAAAACCCAGAGCCTGCTCCACGCCTACGGACGGGTCTTTCCCTGCGCGATGGGCCGCACCGGTGTCGTGCTTAAAAAACGTGAGGGCGATGGAGGCACACCGCGGGGCCGTTTCGAGCTGCTGTCCGGCCTGTGGCGCAAGCCACTTCCCGTGCAGCGAACCAACCGCCTGCCATTTCAACCGATCACGCCCAAGGATGGATGGTGCGATGCTGTAGGCGACCGAAATTACAACCGCCCCGTCCCCCTGCCCTATCCCGCGTCCCACGAGCGGCTATGGCGAGCCGATCATCTGTATGACGTTGTCATCGTCATGGACCACAATCTGCGAAAGCGGATGAGCCTCGGGGGAAGCGCAATTTTTTTCCACCTCGCCCGATCCGATGATCGAACCGCCGAATTTCAGCCCACAGAGGGCTGTATAGCCGTCTCACCCCAAACGATGGCGCTTCTGCTGCCGCGCCTCAAACCAGGAACCAGCATCGTGGTGCTCTAGAGGCCTCAAGAACGGTAAAAAAGAGCTGGCAACACAAGACTAGCCCTTCACCAAATGGGCCGTTTCCGGCACCGGCGAAACCGGCTTTCCGGTGGCAATAAAG
>JBCBCT010000195.1:0-2138 GCA_038530365.1 Pseudomonadota bacterium
AGTTGGAGCTTTATGCCATCTTGCGGGATCGGGTGGTTTCCCAGTCGATTTGGTTTGCGCGGCACGGCGATTTTTCAGACGGCATTGCGCCTGTGGCGGAGCGCTATCGCGCGGCCATCGATACCTTAACGCCGCAACTGTCTGATCTGGCTCCGGCATTTTTGGTGGAGCGGATGGCGGAGGATGAAGCGGCCTACCGGGCCGGCGGCGTTCCAGCCAAAACCGCAAAGGCGCTGGCCACGTTGCCCGTCGCCGGTCTGCTCACGGACGTTCAGCGAGTGGCGGAAACAACGGACACGGCGCTGATGGACGCGGCTCAAGCCTTTTTTGCGGTCACGGAAGCCTTTGGGATCGGCCGGATCGTGCGGGCGGCGCGGGATGTGAACCCGACGGATTATTTCGATGGCCTGGCGCTCAACCGTGCGGTCCAAAGCCTGCACCACGCCCGTCGCAATATCACCCGCCAGGCGGTGTCGATGGATGGTGGTTTTGAAGCCTGGATGGACGTCCAAGCTGACACGGTAGCGCGTACGAAAAAACAGATGTCGGGCCTTATCGACCAAGAAGAGGTGAGCGTGTCGCGCATTACGGTGGCGGCGAATATTCTGGGCGATCTGGTGCGCTAGTTCCAACCAACCCTTGCGCCGCCTGATTGTATTTCCCAGATTGCCTTGGGCGTTGGATTGGAAAAATGGGAGGCGGTTGGGGTTTTGAGCGTACCTGCCATCACAGCATCGGTGTGCTGCATCGCCTTGTTCAAGGCTTTTGCCGCTTGCTGCTATACGCTGGATGATAAGCTAATCGAAGCCACGTTGGCTGGGGGTGAAGCGGGCGGTGGGCTTTTGAGCCTCCTGCCCGGTCGGAAGTCAGACACGCTGGACAAGAAACTCAAGCCGTTTCTTGATGGCGTCGCGCAGGATATCAAAGCGCTGGCGTTCACCGACGGGCCGGAGCGCGGGCAGGCCCTGCTGAACAGCCTTCACAATGAGGGCACGCGGATCGTCAGCCACACCATGCCCACCCTCGCCAAACATCTCGTCGAGCAGAAGAACGGCGACTGGACGGAGGCGACAGCGCTGGTGCTCGCCAATATTCCCAGCGGCATGGATTTTAAGCCCTTTCGCGAGCCGGGCACCGTGGAGCGCGAGGCGCTGACGACGGTTCTCGATGCCTTCCATCAAGCGATGCTGGCCCCAAAATCGCTGCGTGAGGGTCTGCAAATGGCTTTGCTTCAACATATTGGTGAGGATGTTCGTCGCATTGGAAAAAATATTGAAGATGTTAGCAAGCGGATTGCAACGAGAGACCAAATTGAAAAAATTTCTTCAATTTTAGAAAATTACTCAGATATCATATCACACTACAATAATATGCATCAGTATAAATTTGAATACCAAAAAAATTACATAGACGATCGAGAATATCTGAATGTGAAAGGTTTGAGAAAAAGAATTGAAGAGAGAAAAACCGAAAATAATAGGCAAATTTCAATAGATTATTTATATATCGGTAGGCTTCTGCTCCAAGAAAACACAAAGCTTGCACTTCAAGAATTTAAAAGAGCGGTGAGAATTGATCATGCAAATTTCGACGCTTGGGATGAGCTTGGAAATGTAATGATCCGACTAGGGCGCTTATCTCGCGCAGAATGCGCCTTTGAGAAAAGAAAAATTCAATGACAAACGATTCGATCATAAAATTTAATATAAATAAGTCAAAATTACTTCGCATTGAAGGAAGAATGGAAGAAGCAAAACAAATACTGATGGATAGTTTAAATTCAGTCAATAAGGATAAAAATTTTGATTTATATAATAATATTATTTTTGAACTTGCAATTATTCACCAAAAACTAGGCAATAATTTGGAATCTGAAAGACTTTTTCTAAGTCTTTATCAAGATGAGACGCCTCTAGACAGCTTGCAGTTAACGTCGGGCAATCAGGGCAATCAGGGCAATCAGGGCAATCAGGGCAATCAGGGCAATCAGGGCAATCAGGGCAATCAGGGCAATCAGGATGTGGGTCATACACATTTATATAGTCAGCAAGATTTTTTCGATTTTCGATTGAAAAGCGATTTGAAACTCGGTCATCAAGAAAACATTGCGAGTCTTTATGGTAGTCTTGGAAACTTAT
>JBCBCT010000196.1:0-2077 GCA_038530365.1 Pseudomonadota bacterium
CGGAACGGTCAGGCTTCGCCTTCCAGACGCGCAATCACCCGTTGTTTCAATTCCATCCGGTGCCGCGACGAAACCCCCAAAAGCTCCGCAACACGCCACACGACATTGTCTTCAAACTCATGGACGGCCCCATCGGCAAACACCATTTCCCACAGATCTTCGACCAGCAAAATGCGCTCCCGCTCGTCCATTTCCCGTTTGAGCAAACTGGTGAAACCGTAAAGATCGGTGGCAGAGCTTTGCGCATTTTTTGAAGCCTTATCCAGCGCCGCCGCTTCTTCCGACGTCACAGCGTAGTGATCATGGAGGATCTCACTCAGCTTCGCCTGTTCATCTTTGGTGATCTGACCATCGGCGGCGATAACATGCACCATCAGAGCGCCGGCGGCCGTGTTCTTGTCGAGAAGCGGCTCGACGGCGCGAACCTCTTTTTCATCATCCAGACCGAAGAGGGATTTGATTTGATCGAGCATGGGACCTGCAAACCTTTCCTGTGCGCAGCCATCAAAAACCGCCTGCGCGTTTGGTGATCATCTTAGAGCGCTTTGCTTCGGGACGCACCCGCTTTAGTCTTGGTCATATTGACCGTGTCTCCATCCGCAGTCTTGATCGGCATGGCCACCGTCTCCCCGCCCAAAACCGACAACACAACCAAAACGAGCCATTCAAGCCCAAATCGACGAACCATGCCCTCTGAGAAAAAAGCACCCAGCTACGCCACCCGATTGATGGCGGAATCCGATGCGCGGTCCGAAGCGCTCATCGGCGTGGTGCGCATGTTCGTCTCCGGTGTTTTGTTTCTAACGGTTCTGGGACTGCTCACGCGCCTGCCGCTGGAAACATTCCTGCTGCGCCAAACGGAACTTTACGCCGCGCTCGTTGTCACCACGCTCTACTTCGCCCTTGGGCTGGTATCCTTTCTCATCGCCCGCAGCAAAACCTATCAACCTCGCACAGGGCTCATCCTGGCCCTTGCCGAAGTGGCGCTGGTTTTGGCCAATATTTTCTTCGACATTCAGGACGCGGAGACCAGTTCACTTTATGCGCTGGCAAGCCCGCTGGTGCTGATGGTCACCTTGGTTCTGGTGTTACAGGTGCTGCGCTACCGGCTGGTGGTGCATGTTGCGGTGTCCGCGCTTTTGCTCGTCGGCATTCTTCTTCTTTTATTGTTCGACATGCGCATGGGGGAGACGGTGCCGGCCCGTGTGTTGGCGGAACTGCAACAAATGTACTCGCTGCCCCCCAATGTCGTGCGCCTGTTGATGCTTACGGTCCTTGCGACCATCGTGGGTATCGCGATCTGGCGCTCCCGGCGCATGATGGAAAAAATCGCCCACGAACTGGAGACGGCCCACAATCGCAACCGTTTCCTGCCCCGCGAACTCACCAATCAGTTGGACGACACGGAACTGGAACGCCTGCGGGCCGGCGAGGAGCGGGAAGTCGTCGTGATGTTTGTGGACATGCGCGGCTACACGGCACTCAGCAAGGCAATGTCCCCCGGCGCAACGGCTGCGCTTCTCACGCAATATCGCTCCCTCGTCACCCGGCAGGTCACCGCCCACGGTGGCATCGTCGACAAATTCATCGGCGATGGCGTGATGTGCTTTTTCGGGCTTGAAATCGACGCCCAGAAGGCCGCCGCCCAAGCGCTCCACGCCGCCCTCGACATCCACACCGCCATGGACATGTGGAACAGTGAGCGCACCACAGCAGGCGATCCCAAACTTGCCATCGCCATAGCCATCGCCGCAGGCCCGGTCCTAGCCGCTGCCATAGGCGATGAAAGTCGCCTAGAATTCACCGTTGTTGGCCCAGCCGTGAATACAGCCGCGCGTATTGAAGGCTTTGCCAAGGAAACCGGCCAAAAGACCGTCCTTGATGGTCGCGTCCACGATTTGCTTGGAAAAGATGCATTCACAACTGGCCGCTTGGACGGGCTAGGCAGCCACACCATGCGTGGAGAACCCCAGCCCGTCCGGCTGTTTGCATTGTCAAAAGCCCGTGGCGCGGTCTGAGGGCAGAGGCGAGACAAAAAGCGCGCGCTAAACGCGCCGTTCCACCATCATGGTGGAAC
>JBCBCT010000197.1:0-1759 GCA_038530365.1 Pseudomonadota bacterium
GAACTCACCATCGGCAACCGTTTTTGTGCCCTTGAACATGAGATGTTCGAGGTAGTGGGCAATGCCGGACACACCCGGCGTCTCGTCCGCGGAACCGGCTTTATACCAGATCATGTGGGTAACAACCGGCGCGCGGCGGTCGGGGATGACGACGACTTTCAGGCCGTTTGCCAACACGTGGTGGGTGACTCCGGATTTGGAAACTTGCCCCAGTTTCCCATCTGACGCGGCAGCCGGGACAGCGCCCGCAAGCGTTGAAACCGCCATTGCTCCCAAGGATGCTGCCAAAGGCACGGCAACTGTGGACGACAGAAGCGCTGCGGAAAACAGCGCGGTGCGAAAGGGTCGTTTTAGGGGCATGGGCGGCTCTTTCTTGTGGGGTCTTATGATGGTTGGTCGGCATACATCGTAAACAACGGTTCAGCCGACGCGCGCGTGTGCACAGTCTGTAACGATATAGGGACGGTGCCTTCACATTCATCATAAATGTGTGTGAATTGCGCCCTCAGCCCGCGGCATATTGAAATATGCCAATCTCCGTATCCCCCATGGCCCGAACGTCCAGAGCCACAAAATCAGGCAAGGTCACGGGAAGAGAGCCACGTTTTTCTTCCAGCACAAAGAGAGCCGAAGGGGCCATCCAGCCGCCCTGAGCAAGGCTTGCCGCAGCACGCTCCCCCAGCCCCTTCGCATAAGGCGGGTCTGCAAAGACCAGTTGAAAGGGCGCCAACGTCCCCACAGCACCAAGTCGCGTCGCATCGCGACGAAACAGCTTTGTGCGTCCGGTGAGACCCAAGGCCTCGATATTGCTGCGCACCAAGCCGCGGCCCTGGGTGCTTTGTTCGACAAAAACGGCAATGGGCGCACCACGCGACAAGGCCTCCAGCCCCAGAGCTCCGGTTCCCGAAAAAAGATCAAGGATGCGGGTGTTGCGCCAGTTGATGGCAAAAGCGTTCGTCAGGATATTGAACAAGGCCTCTCGGGTGCGGTCTGTTGTCGGCCTTATGGTGTCGCTTGAGGGGGTCTCCAAACGCCGGCCCCGATAATCACCGCCGACGATCCGCATGGTGCGGGCCTCCCGTTCCACCGCCAGCTCGGCCCTTGGGCTTTTTCCCGGACCGGCTGACTGAACCCGGTTTTTGGGTGGTGAGGCGGGACAGCGGATCAGCTTTTCTCTGGGATATCTTCTTGAGCTTTGCCTTAGACTTGCCCATCGGCTGGCCTTTTGCCGATGGCTCACCTTCGGCCTTTACGGGCTTCTTGGAGGCTCCCGCCCTGTCAGATCGCGTCTGCAAAGGGGCATCGAAATTGGCACCGGCCCGCTCTATCAAGACTGCCCCCAATTGATCGCGCAGGGTCCGCCCCCGCACCTCCCGCACCGCGCCGGCCGCCAAATCCCCCAGTTGAAATGGACCATAGGAGACGCGGATCAAACGGTTGACCTCCAAACCCAGCGCCCCGAGGACTTTTTTGACCTCACGGTTTTTCCCCTCCCGCATGGCAAATGTCATCCAGGTATTGCTGCCCTGCTGACGCTCGATTTCCGCTTCGATGGAGCCGTAAAGAACACCATCGATGGCGATGCCATCTTTGAGGCCATCCAAAGCGGTCTGATCCACCGTACCATGGGCGCGCACGCGGTACCGGCGCAACCAACCTGTGGCGGGCAGTTCAAGCTCGCGGGCGAGGCCACCATCATTGGTGAGAAGCAATAGCCCTTCGGTGTTGATGTCCAGCCGACCAATGGACAAAACCCGCG
>JBCBCT010000198.1:0-1754 GCA_038530365.1 Pseudomonadota bacterium
CGAATGCTGCTGGTGGCGCGGATCATCGTCCGTACCGGTCTTCACCATGGTGATGTAGACTTTGCAGCGCGGATCACCGGCACCGGAAATCCAGTGCTTTTCGCCGTTCAAAACGTAGTGGTCGCCGTCGCGGACGCAGGACATGGAAATGTTGGTGGCGTCCGATGATGCAACATCCGGCTCCGTCATGGCATAGGCAGACCGAATTTCCCCTTCGAGCAAGGGTTTCAGCCACCGTTCTTTCATCTCCGGCGTGCCGTAACGCTCAAACACTTCCATGTTGCCGGTATCGGGGGCGGAGCAGTTGAACGTTTCAGCGCCCAGATGCGTCTTGCCCATCTCTTCGGCGAGGTAGGCGTATTCCACCGTTGAAAGCCCATAACCTTCGTCGGAATCGGTAAGCCAGAAGTTCCACAATCCCTTGGACTTTGCCTTGCTCTTCAGCGTGCTCAAGATTTCCAACTGGCGTTCCGTAAGGGCCCAGCGGTCGCCTTTGCCCACCTCTTCCAGAAACTCATGGTCAACGGGCATCACATCTTCGCGGATCATCTCCGCAACTTTTTCGCGAAGTTCCGTCACCTTGGGTGACATGCCTAAATCCATCACTGCGTCGCTCATCGGCCCGTCTCCTCCTCGTTAATCGATCTGTTCAAGTCGTCGTATGCGGCGTTGCCACCGCTTTATTATGCGTATCGCTCAGTGTCTCGTAGGGCCCGGCTGGAATTTGGCTGTTCGCCCAGCTGTCGAAAACGCTTTCCGGCGGTGAGGCAGCCAAACCGCGCAGGGCAAAGCGCACTTGCTTCACGGCCAGTCGCACCTGTTCCCCATGGATGTCATCGTTCTTTGGCGAATACCAATACACGCTCCCGTTCAACACGGCGAGAAAACTCCGCGTCGCCAGGGGAATATCGTTCACCGGCAAGTCCTCGCTGTCCACCACGGCGGCGATAGCCTTGCGAAACATCATTTCGTAACGGTTTCGAATTTCAATCAAGTCCGCCAGTGTTTCACGCTGCGCCGCTGTCGTTGCGCCGGTTTGGTGCATGTGCACACCCTGCGCCAAAACGCGTTGATAAGGCATCTGAGCCAGCAACACGAGGGCGTGGGACAACGCCATTTTGGCGATTTTCTCTAGCGGCGCGGTTTTTTCGTTAAACACCGGTTCCACGGCTTCAAAGTTTAACGCCATACCCCGACGGTACACCGCAAAAAATAGATCGGTCTTGGACCGAAAGTGATGGTAGATACGGCCCTTCGTTGCGTTCAGCACGCGCGCCACGTCATCAATGCTGGCCGCCGCAAACCCGTAGTCGCGGAAGCACAGCGCAGCCGCATTCAAGATCGCATCCTGTGAACGCCCGGTCGCCTCCGGCGCAGCAGCATCGCTCCTGCTCTCCGATAGGCTGGCAATCCCGGACCGCAATGGTTCAGACATTCTCTCTCCCAACCGCGCGCCCTTGATCAGGCGTGTCGCTGCCCGTTTCCAAACGCGATAGCCGCGGCTTTGTCTGAAATTTAGGGAACATACTACCGAGTATGTTGTCAACTGCGTTTTGTCCCTTTAGGCTTTCATTCGGGAGAAGACTTCGCACTTCGCGAGGTGCTGTTTTGGACAAACTGTTATGGATTACCTCACAACGCTGTTTGGCGTGGCGGGAAAAACCGCCCTTGTGACCGGTGGCGCGACGGGCATCGGCCGCATGATGGCGGAAGCGTTGGTGCTGGCCGGGGCACGGGTGATGATCGTATCGCGC
>JBCBCT010000199.1:0-1721 GCA_038530365.1 Pseudomonadota bacterium
GTCCTGAAGCTCTGGACGAATGTCGAGAACGTCCCAGCTTGCGCCGAGCTCTTCGCCCTTCCAGACGAGCTCCTTCATTTCGATCAGAGCTTCAGGACCAGGCTGAAGAGTATCGCGAGATGCTCATCGAAACGGCAGTTGAAGTCGATGAAGCGGCCATGGAAGCGTATTTGGAAGGCGAGATGCCGGACAATGACACGCTTCGCGCATTGATCCGCAAGGGCTGCATCAACGTTGATTTCTTCCCGATGATGTGTGGCACCGCGTTCAAAAACAAAGGTGTGCAACCGCTTCTTGAAGCTGTGACCGACTTCCTGCCGAGCCCGCTGGACGTGCCGGCCATTGCCGGTATCGACGTTAAGACGGAAAAGGAAATCGTCCGGGAATCGTCCGATGACGAGCCCGTTTCCATGCTGGCCTTCAAGATTATGAACGACCCCTTTGTGGGAACGCTCACCTTCTGCCGTATTTATTCCGGTTCGCTGGAAACCGGCGGTTCCCTGACCAACACGGTGAAGGGCAAGAAAGAGCGCATCGGCCGCATGCTGCAGATGCACTCCAACGACCGCGTGGACATTAAAGAAGCCTATGCTGGCGACATCGTCGCCATTGCCGGTCTGAAAGAGACCACCACGGGCGACACGCTTTGTGACAACCTGCATCAAGTCATTCTAGAGCGCATGGAATTCCCTGATCCGGTGATTTCCATCGCGATTGAGCCGAAGACCAAAGGCGACCAGGAGAAAATGGGCATCGCGCTCAACCGTCTTGCTGCAGAGGACCCGTCCTTCCGCGTGAAGTCTGACGAAGAGAGCGGTCAGACGATCATCTCCGGCATGGGCGAGTTGCATCTCGACATCCTTGTTGACCGTATGAAGCGCGAATTTAACGTGGAAGCCAACATTGGCGCTCCACAGGTGGCGTACCGCGAGACCATCACGCGGGAAGCCGAAATCGATTACACCCACAAGAAGCAATCCGGTGGTTCGGGTCAGTTTGCCCGCGTGAAGATTGTGTTCGAGCCCAACACCGAGAGCGAAGAGTTCGAATTCGAATCCAAGATTGTTGGCGGTAACGTTCCCAAGGAATACATTCCCGGTGTTGAAAAGGGCATTCAGTCCGTCATGGATAACGGCCCTGTGGCCGGCTTCCCGATGCTGGGTGTGAAAGCCACGCTTCTCGATGGTGCCTACCACGACGTGGACTCAAGCGTTCTGGCCTTTGAGATTGCGGCCCGCGCCGCATTCCGCGAAGGCGCACAGAAAGCGGGCGCCAAGTTGCTTGAACCCATCATGAAGGTCGAGGTGGTGACACCGGAAGATTACATGGGTGACGTGATCGGCGATTTGTCATCCCGTCGTGGTCAGGTCGCTGGCACCGAAACACGGGGCATCGACCAGGTTGTGACCGCCATGGTTCCGCTGGCCAACATGTTTAAATACGTCGACAGCCTGCGCTCCATGAGTCAGGGACGCGCTCAGTATTCCATGGTCTTTGATCACTACGAGCAAGTCCCTCAGGCGGTTGCTGATGAGGTCGTCGAAAAATACGCATAATCAAGTGGGTCTGAAAAAACGGGCCCATTGAACTGAATTCGCTCTGTTTTTCGAAATGTGAGCACGAGATCCAAAACACGAAAGTGACGGAGAGCCGCTATGGCGAAGGAAAAATTTGAACGCAATAAGCCGCATTGCAACATCGGCACGATTGGTCACGTTGAC
>JBCBCT010000200.1:0-1600 GCA_038530365.1 Pseudomonadota bacterium
AAACGTGTAGCGTGACGCATCCCCTGTTCGTGCCTCCCGTTCCACATGGGGTCCGCCCGGGTAGGGCAGGCCCAGAAGTTTGCCCGTTTTGTCGAACGCTTCCCCCAGCGCATCATCAATCGTGGTGGCCCAGCGCTCATAGTCGCCCACGCCCTTCACCAGTAGAATTTGGCTGTGGCCGCCGGAGACAAGCAGGAGAAGATAGGGGAAGGCAACGTTGTCCGTCAGCCGCGCGGTGAGGGCGTGACCTTCCAGATGGTTGACCGTGATCCGGTCGATGCCGTGGATGGCGGCCAGGGTTTGTGCGGTCACAGCGCCTACGATCAGGCCGCCCGCAAGACCCGGCCCCGCGGTGACGGCGATGGCGTCGAGATCAGACCAGGAAACACCAGCTTCGCCCATCGCTGCACCGATAGCACCATCAAGCCCATCGAGGTGGCTGCGGGCGGCGATTTCGGGAACGACGCCGCCGAACCGGGCGTGATCGTCGATCTGGCTTAAGACGATGTTGGATAAAATCCTGCCCCCCGCCGTTTTGTTGCTCGATGCGTGGCCGGGCGTATTTCCACGCACGACCGCCGCTGCCGTTTCATCGCAGCTTGTTTCAATACCAAGGACTGTGAGGCCAAGGACTGGGGGGCCAATAACTGTGGGGTTTGAAGGGCGTGTCACGAAATCAGGGTGGGCGTCGCTGGCGAGAAGGAAACTGTGTGGGATGGAGGCGTTTGAGGGCGGGCTTGGCGAAAGGCAGAACCGGGAAACGCTGGGCGGTGTGGATCACGCTCGGGTTTGTCTTTGGTTGACCTATCATTGTCGTTCGCCTTGCGCAAAGAAAGGTGAACCTTCTCTCCCACATGGATCTTTGTTCAGATGGTCATCGCCTCCCGTTCCATCCCCGCACCCGATGTCGTCCCCATCAAACGGGCGTTGTTGTCGGTGTTTGATAAGACCGGGCTTGTTCCGTTGGCGCAGGCGCTGGCCGCGCGGGGGGTCGAATTGGTCTCCACCGGTGGCACAGCCCGCGCCATCGCAGAGGCTGGCCTGCCGGTTCGGGATGTCTCGGAGCTCACAGGCTTTCCAGAAATTATGGATGGGCGGGTGAAGACACTTCACCCCACTATTCACGGCGCGCTTTTGGGCATTCGAGGTGCGGCGGACCACGCCGCGCAAATGGAGGCCCATGGCATCGGTGCGATCGATCTTCTGGTGGTCAATCTTTATCCGTTTGAAAGCGTCATGGCCTCGGGGGCGGCCCCCGAAGAGGTCATCGAAAACATCGATATCGGCGGGCCGGCCATGCTGCGGGCAGCTGCCAAGAACCATGCTTATTTGAGCGTTTTGACGGATCCGGTCGATTATCAGCCGTTCCTTGACCGGTTTGACGCCTCCGACGGTGCGTCGCACCTTGCCGACCGGAAACGGTTGGCGCAGGCCGTCTTTGCCCGCACGGCTGCTTATGATGCTGCGATTTCCAATTGGATGGCGACGGCGTTTGCTGTCGATACGCCGCCGTCCCGGGCCTTTGGTGGCGCGCTTTTATCGACCATGCGCTACGGCGAAAATCCGCATCAGCAGGCGGCGCTTTATTCCTTTCCGGACG
>JBCBCT010000201.1:0-1509 GCA_038530365.1 Pseudomonadota bacterium
AATCAGCTTCAAATCCGGCTCAAACGCCGCGACTTACACGGTCGCGAAACCTGCTCATGAAACCGTGGTGCCAAACCCGCTCGACTGCAGGAACCGAGTATAATCGTGGCCAAGGTCTACCCAGTCATCATGTCAGGGGGCATCGGCTCGCGTCTGTGGCCGTTGTCGCGACGCGCGCGTCCCAAGCAATTTGCGCCCTTGTTCGATGGGCAAAGCCTGTTTCAGGCCACGGTCGAGCGGGTGCGCACGATCCAGGGCTTTGAGGACCTCATCATCGTCACGGGTCGCGACCATGCGCGGTTTGTTGCCCAACAGTTGGATGCGTTGAAGGTCAACGCGCAAATTGTGCTGGAACCGGCGGGGAGAGAATCTGCGCCGGCCATTGCCGCAGCCGCTGCACTCATTGCGCAAAAAGACGAAAACGCTGTGGCCGTGGTTGTTGCGTCCGACCACTTGATCCCAGACCATGACCATTTCCGGCGCGACTGCAATCGTGCCGTCGAGATCGCTGAAACCGATCGCATCGTGACGCTTGGCATTAAGCCTTCACACCCCAGCGACGCCTATGGCTATATTCAGCCGCAGCAGCCGGACAAACCCGTGTCGCCGGTTGCAAAATTTGTCGAAAAGCCAAACGAAGTCACAGCCCAGACCTATCTGGAACAGGGTTTTTTGTGGAACAGCGGAAACTTCATCGCAAAAGCCTCAACGCTCGTAACCGCGTTTGCACAGCTGGCTCCGGACGTTTTGGGCCCCGTCGAAGCTGCAGTACAAGCCGCCCGCATCACTGCCGATGGCATGCTTCTGGGCGACGCATTTGTCGATGCCCAAAAAATTTCCATGGACTATGCAATCATGGAAAAGACCGATCAGGCGAGTGTTCTGCGAAGCACGTTTGAGTGGTCGGACCTTGGAGCGTGGGACTCGCTCTATACAGCCGCTGACAAAGATAGCCAGGAGAACGCGTTCACCGGCGATGTGATGGCATTTGACAGCGAACGCTGCGCGGTGCGGTCGAAAGACGGCACGCTCACGGTGCTTTTGGGCGTATCGGATATCAATGTTGTTGTGGACGAAGATGTGGTCTTGGTGAGCGCCCACAGTGCCGCCCAACGCACCAAAGATGTGGTGGCGGCCTTGCAGCGCGATGGACGTCCTGAAATTGAGGGCGCCTCGACGGATAGCGGACTTGAGGAGCTGTCGGGCTGGTTTCAAACATGGCTGGCCACAGCTGCGTTTCCCCTTTGGGCCACAGCGGGTTTTGACTATGACCTTGGCATTTGGCGCGAAAATCTGGATCAAACAGGCAGACCAACGAATGCCCCCATACGTGCGCGGGTGCAGGGCCGTCAAAACACGGTATTTGCAATTGCTGGCAGACAGGGTTGGCCCGGTCCTTGGCAGGATCTACTTAGCCGCGCCCGCTTGGGCGCGGAACAGCACTTCAATCTCCCAACCGGTGACCATACCGGCCTCATGCGAGGCGAAATATTCGCAGACGGCCAACCC
>JBCBCT010000202.1:0-1400 GCA_038530365.1 Pseudomonadota bacterium
AGCCGCTCCGTTCAAATCCGATCCGGAGGATGCGGCCGTGGCCGATGTGTTGGGCACTTTACCGGTGCTCGTGGCGGTGATGCGCACATGATCCAGACCGATGCCAAAGACTTCCGCCACCACTTGAGCAACCTTGGTGTGGAGCCCCTGCCCCATCTCCGTGCCGCCGTGGTTCAGATGGACCGAACCATCGGTGTAGACATGGAGCAGGCAGCCCGCCTGGTTCAGGGTGGTGAGATTGAAGGAGATGCCGAACTTCACCGGCATCAGGGCCAGGCCCTTTTTAAGGGTCGTGTTTTCAGCGTTGAACGCATCGGTTCCACGGCGGCGGGAGTCCCAATCCGCGCTGGTTTTGAGGCGTTCCACCACCTCTTCGATTCGGTTGTCCTCCACCTTTTGCCCGTAGGGCGTGGTGTCGCCTGTGGTGGGACCGTAATAGTTGACCGCGCGGATTTCATCCGGCGTGCGGTTCATCTTGCGGGCGATGTCGTCGATAATCGCTTCGGTGACCAGCATCCCCTGGGGTCCGCCAAACCCACGAAAGGCGGTGTTGGACACGGTGTTGGTTTTTGCCGCAAAGCCCAGCAAGTCAACGTTGGGCAGGTGATAACAATTGTCGATATGGGTGAGCGTGCGCGTGATTACGGGGCCGCTCAAATCGGCGACATGGCCGGAATTTGCCAGCGCTTCGACCTTCAGACCGCGAAAGCGACCATCTTCGCCGACCGCCGCCTTATATCGAAACACGAAACCGTGGCGTTTGCCGGTGGCAGCCATGTCATCATCACGGCGCAGGCGCATGCGGCACGGGCGACCCGTCTCTTTTGCACCCAGCGCGGCAATACAGGCGATAATCGTGGCCTGGCTTTCCTTGCCGCCAAACGCCCCCCCCATGCGGCGAATGTCGACGTCGATCATGTGGTTTTGAACGCCCAAGACCTTTGCCACATGAATTTGCACTTCGGTGGGATGCTGGGTGGAGGAAAACACCTGCATCTCGTCTCCCTCGCCGGGCAGTGCGTAGGCGATGTGGCTTTCAAGATAAAAATGGTCTTGGCCGCCGCATTCCACCCGGCCTTCAAAGCGATGCGGAGCGCTCGCCCAAACGCCCTCAAAATCACCCTGTTGAAGATGTTGGACCGGCAGGGTTTCGAGACCCGCGTCGAACGCTTTTTCAACGTCGTAGCAGGGCGGCTCCTCTTCAATCGTGAGTTTCACGGCTCGCGCGGCTTGCAGCGCCTCGGCCATGGTGTTTGCCGCGACGGCGGCGATGATCTGCCCAACGTGTTCAACGCGGTCATCAGCGAGCACCGGTTCGTCGCTGAGGATGGGCGCGGCCTCGTTTTTGCCGGGAATGTCGAAGGCCGTGAGCACAGCCGCCACGCCGGGCATGGCCAGTG
>JBCBCT010000203.1:0-1270 GCA_038530365.1 Pseudomonadota bacterium
GACGCTTCCTGCAAAGCGTCGGGACTGCTTGATTTTACCACCGGACGATCACTCACGCCGCTTCTTCAAGCGAAACAAACGGCGCATCGTCGTCTACCGTTCTAAATACGCTGCGAATGTCACGGGCGATCCCGGTCACATCTTCGCTGGTCATGACGGCGCGGCGCATGTCGGGCGACCAGGCTCCGGCGGGCAAATGCCGGCTATACCAGTCGATGTGCTTGCGGAAATTTCGGACACCGAGATGTGCGCCGTAGAGGCTTAGCACCGCTTCAAAGTGAGCAAAAACGAAGTCTGCAAACGCATCGCCCCTAGGTCTGAGGCTTACCGGCTCACCGGCCAGCGCCGCACCAACCTCCGCCACGATCCAAGGCGCACCATAGCTTGCACGACCCACCATAACCCCGTCCGCACCGCTAGCCGCAAGTGCCTGACGCGCTGTCGCCGCATCACGAATATCGCCGTTGACAATCAATGGCAGAGCGGTGGCTTCCCGCACCGCGCGGACGGCAGCCCAATCCGCTTCGCCCTTATAGAATTGATCGCGTGTGCGGCCATGGACGGTGATCAGTTGGACGCCCGCATCCTGCGCCCGCTTGGCCAGTTGTGGCGCGTTTATCGACTGCTTGTCCCATCCCAATCGCATTTTGAGCGTGACCGGAACGCTCGCCGCGTCCACCACCGCTTCAATCAGGCCCAAGGCATGGTCGAGGTCGCGCATAAGCGCGGAGCCGGAATAGCCGTTCGTCACACGCTTGGAGGGGCAACCCATATTGATGTCGATGACGCTGGCACCGGCGTCTTCGGCCAATCGCGTGGCCTCTCCCATCCAGCGGGCTTCCCGCCCCGCCAATTGGACAATGTGGACCGGCAGCCCGGCGCTCTCCGCCTTCAAGCGCATTTCGTCATGGCCGGTGGTCAGCGCTTCGCTCGCCACCATTTCAGACACCACCATGCCCGCACCGAACGACCAGGCCAGCCGCCGAAACGCAACATCTGTGACGCCGGACATCGGCGCTAAGATCGCACGATTGCGCAATGCCAGACCACCGATAGCCAACGGCCCGGCCGATTGGCTTTGCAACACGGGGGAGCGGTTTGATTGCTCTATTTCTAGGCATGTTTGGTTCATGCTGAATTTCTAAGCGGGCAATTCCTCAAGCGCAACAGCACGTCTTGAATTGTGCGCAACCGTGCGTCTTGCTTTTGGAAGGCCCACCATGCCAAAGCCCGGCCTATGAGCATGTCCCGTACCACCGCTACAAACCAA
>JBCBCT010000204.1:0-896 GCA_038530365.1 Pseudomonadota bacterium
GATTGCGAACCCGGCGGCGATCCAGCTTCTGGCCAATCGTCAGCAGGACTTTGCCGGATCAGCCTTGTCGAGCGTAAGCCCCGAACTCGCCAACCTTTTGGAACGTGCCCAAAGTGCGCGGTCTGGCGAAGTGCGCGAGCAGATCAGCCTGAGCCGCAAGGGCAAAGATCGCACGCTGAATGTTCGCGTCTCTGTTGATCCGGAAGATGGTGCGGACCGCGCCGGAGTGATCACAATTGACGACATTACGGACCTCGTCACCGCGCAGCGAAGCTCCGCCTGGGCGGACGTGGCCCGGCGGATCGCCCACGAGATTAAAAACCCCCTGACGCCCATCCAATTGTCAGCCGAGCGCATTCGCCGCCGATACGGGAAGAAGATTACCGAAGACCGCGAAGTGTTTGATCAATGCACTGACACGATCATTCGGCAGGTGGCGGATATTGGGCGAATGGTGGATGAGTTCTCTTCCTTCGCCCGGATGCCCAAACCCGCGATGACCACCGGTGAACTGGGTGAAACGCTACGGGAAGCGGTGTTTTTGCTGAAAGTCGGCAATCCAACGATCAAGTTCGAGCTTGATTTGGGTGAGGAAGCGCTCAAAGCGCGCTTCGATGGCCGGCTGTTGGGGCAGGCGTTCGGAAACCTGATCAAGAACGCGACGGAAGCCATTGAAGCGGTGAACTTTGCCGATGGCGAACAGCCGCACATTATCGTTCGTGCCCGCGCGGGTGAAGAAATGCACACCGTTGACATCATCGACAATGGTAAGGGTCTGCCGCAGGAAAATCGCCAGCGTCTTCTCGAACCTTATATGACCACCCGCGAAAAAGGGACGGGCCTCGGCCTCGCCATCGTTGGCAAAATTCTTGAGGAGCACGATGGAACTATCGAAC
>JBCBCT010000205.1:0-858 GCA_038530365.1 Pseudomonadota bacterium
CGGTCTCGTGGTTTTGGTCGCCATGGTGCTCGTGTTGCGGCTGATCGTTGACACGGTGCTCGACCGCTTGATTTTTTGGATGCCCGAAACAGATCGGGCTGCATTTTAACCGAACGCAGGAGACGCTTTATGTTCACCCAACCTTTTGGTGCCGCGCGCATCGCTTTGATGACGGTTCTGGCCATCGTCGGTTCGGTTCTCATTCCCCACGGATCGGCAAAGGCCGCCGAGAAGGTTCAGGTTTTGCTGGATTGGTTTGTGAACCCTGACCATGCGCCGCTGGTGATCGCGGAAACCCAGGGCTTTTTCAAAAAGCATGGCCTTGAGGTGGAGATCGTCGCGCCTTCAGACCCCAGCGCACCACCTCGACTGATTGCGGCGGGGCAAAGCGATATCGCGATTTCCTATCAGCCCCAGTTGCACATTCAGGTCTCCGAGGGCCTGCCGCTCACCCGCATTGGCACGATCGTTGAAACACCTCTCAATTCGCTGGTCGTTCTGAAAGACGGTCCCATCAAGAGCATTGAACAGTTGAAGGGCAAGAAGGTTGGCTTCTCCGTCGGCGGGTTCGAGGATGCGGTGCTCGGCGCAATGCTGAAAACCAGGGGGCTTTCGCTAAAGGATGTGGAACTGATCAACATCAATTTTGCGCTCTCCCAATCGCTCATTACTGGCTCTGTGGATGCCGTAATCGGTGCGTTCCGGAACTTTGAACTCAACCAGCTCGACATCGAAAAGCGGCCCGGCATCGCGTTTTATCCTGAGGAAAACGGGGTTCCCGTTTATGATGAGTTGATCTTTGTGGTCAAAAGCGACCGCCTTGATGACAAGCGCTGGAAGCCGTTCATGCTGGCGATT
>JBCBCT010000206.1:0-788 GCA_038530365.1 Pseudomonadota bacterium
CGGGCGGGCGAAACACGTTGTCTGTGTGTACGGTGGTTGAATATGGATGATTCGCCCCTCACTGTGCGCTGGCCAAAGGCGGAGCGGCGACCAAAACAGGATGAAGCGCTTTTGACGTCACTGGCCGAACGGGCCTCGCCCCAAATCAACCAAACGAAATCCGACCAAACCCAGTTAAGCCACGATGCGTCTGGGCGAGCAACCGCCGCGGTCGTGGCACAGGGCACCTGCATCCATGCCGTCAACGGGGTGGAGTTGGTGTGTTGCCCGGACGGGGTGGTCTACTGGCCGGCCACCGAAACGCTCATCGTCGCCGATCTTCATCTGGAAAAAGGGTCGTCCTTTGCCGCCCGGGGCCAGCTTGTTCCGCCTTACGACACCAGGGTGACCTTGCGGCGCTTGCGTGCTCTTTTGGACCTTTGGCAGCCCAAACGGGTGATCGCCCTGGGGGATTCCTTTCACGATGAAACGGCATCTGAGCGCCTGCCTGACGACGCCCTGGCCGCGCTCCAAAGCCTGTGCGACGCCCACGCTTTTGTCTGGATAGCCGGAAACCATGACCCCAAGCCGCCGGTGGGCATGAAGGGGGCTTTTACGTCTGAGTTGCGCGAAGGTGGTTTGATCTTCCGCCATGAACCGTCGAGCGAGGATTGTTTGGGCGAGGTTGCGGGCCACCTCCACCCCAAAGCGCGGCTCTACCGCAAAGGTCGGGTCGTACGCCGGGTCTGTTTCGCCGCCTCCCGAACGCGCATGATCCTCCCGTCTTTTGGCGCCTACACAGGGGGTTT
>JBCBCT010000207.1:0-786 GCA_038530365.1 Pseudomonadota bacterium
CATTGATCGTTCCACCGGTCAGAATCGGCGTGTCCGCAACGGGCGTCACGGTCACCGGATGGGGCTGCGTGACAACAACCGTGTCGCCGCCTGTGTCTGTAACGGTGATCGCTACCGTGAGCGTAAAATCATCACCGCTTTCCGGCGGTGGTGTCACGGTGAAAGACGCCAATGTCGCTGCGATGTCGGCTTCATCGCCAGTAATTTCAAAGCCACCGGGAACAGGCGTCAAAACGGCTGTGCCCACGGGCGCAAAAAACGGTGTTGCGCCAGCCGGAATGTCGGTGATCGACACAGAAGTGACGACCTCTGATCCGTCGGGATCGTTCACCGCATAGGAGATCGCAGCCCCCACCGCTGCGGGTTGGTCCTCATCTGTGCTCGACGCGCCAGGCGTCAGCGTTGGGGCATCGGCGACGCCATTGACGACCACGACAACGGGCGCGGTGTTTGTTGCGACATCGCCTTCGGCTTCCGTTGCGGTGGATTGGAGCACCATGGAGAAGGTGCCGTGGGCTTGGGGCGGTGGGTTGTAGGAGAGACCGGTTGCGATCTCCGCAGGTGTGAAGGCCCAAACGCCGCCGCCCTGGTCCGTGCCCGTGGTGAAGGACGCCGCCGGATCAACGCCGGAGATCGTGAACGTCAGCGTTTCTGAACCGTCCACATCCACCAACGCCCCGTCGAGGCCCGTCAGCGCCACCGCCGTGTCCTCGTCCGTCACGTAGTTGCCGCCCGTCGCAGACGGCTGGTCCGCCACCGGTACAACATCAATCGGATGCGTGCCCG
>JBCBCT010000208.1:0-747 GCA_038530365.1 Pseudomonadota bacterium
ATTCACCGCTTCCCTTAAGATCGCGATGTGGTCCTCTTTGGTGGTGCCCATCTTTTTTCGCGCGGTTTGATCCCAATAGAGCGTATGGGTGAACCAGCGTCGGCAAAACCAACTGAGCGGTGCGGACAGTCTGTTCCGGTAGAGCGCGACATTCACATCACGCATGACATGCATTGCAGATATCTTGGGCTTGGTTTCACGCGGTTTGTAGACCCGCAAAACATTGCCGAAAATGCCTGTGACGGGCCCAGAAAAGACATCACCGTTCCACCATTGACTGGCAGCATCATGAATATTGGTCCAGCGCATCGCCGCAAACATGGATGCATGGTGGGGGAACGTTTCGCCCGTGGAATAGGCGTATAAGAAGGTCGGGTCTTTTACACCGTCGCGTTCCATCACCGGCGGGGCGGTGTTGAAAATGCGCTCACGAATGGACTGCTCCACCTTTTGCGGCGATTCCGCCATCAAAAATTCCGCATGGGTGAGCGGAGACCCCATGGTAACGAAATCCGTAACCAACCAACGCGGCGTGGGCAGAATGCGTTGGTGTCCTGGCATTTCCCACTCCGCCGCCATTTTTCGCACCAACTCCCGTTGCAACCGCCGAAAGCCGATCAAAGCGGTATTTTGCGGGCGGGGATTTTGCAGTTGATCGTTTAAGAACGTGTCCATCTCGCCAAGATGCGTGCTCACAGCTTCAGACATCCCGTTGCGGTGGTTGGGGCCTAGCTCCGACCACAGGAT
>JBCBCT010000209.1:0-616 GCA_038530365.1 Pseudomonadota bacterium
CGCATGGGGTAGCCTGGCTGCACTCTCGCTCACCTTGCCTTTCAGGGCCGGATGGTAAACGCCGACATCTGGATATTCACTGGGTGGGGCGACCTGTAGCGTGCCGCGCAGGTGCACGCGCTCGCCGCTGGCATAGCGGTTGAGCAGGAACTTCACGAGGTTGGCGAGGTTCTCGTCCGAGCCTGAGAGGAAATATTGCAGCGTCAGGAAATAGGCGCGCACGTCCTGGGCCGTGCCGGGAATATAGCGCAGCAGCTTCGGCAGTCGGCGCAGCATCCGCGCCTGGGTCGCGCCGGCCTTGGCCTTGTCTTTCGAGCCGCGCAGCTTCTTCAGAAGCGAGATCGGCCCGCTCTCGGGCTTGTCCATGCGAAACCGGCCGAGCTTGGTTAGCTTCACCACATCGGCTGCAGCGAGGCAGCCTGCGATGGCATCGCAATGCTCGCGCCGAGCCATCAGGTCTGGCAGCACAGCCTCGATATGGGGCTCGATGAACAGCATCGAGGCGATGATGAGATCAGCCTTTGCAATGTCTGTTTTGCAGCGCTCAAGCGCGCCGGGCATCCGGTCCCAGTCGACTGCCGCATGGAAGGAGAGGCTCAGGCCTGGCAGTTCGCGG
>JBCBCT010000210.1:0-594 GCA_038530365.1 Pseudomonadota bacterium
GTTCGTGGAACTCCACTCAGAGCGCTGGCTCAAGATGGTCGAGCGCTCCACCTCCGAAAACGGCAAGATCACCATCGGCATCGATGTCACCGAAAACCGCCGCAATGAGAACCAGCTCAAGGACCAGAGGCGCCGCCTGAAGACAGTGGTGGCCAAGCTCGAACGGTCCGAGGGTCAGGCCAGCGAACTGGCGGTGAAGTACCAGGAAGAGAAGAAGAAGGCCGAGCACGCCGCCAACACCAAGAGCGCCTTCCTGGCCAATATGAGCCATGAACTGCGCACGCCGCTGAACGCCATCAATGGCTTCTCGGAGATCCTTATTGAGGAGCTGTACGGCCCGCTCGGCGATGAGAAATACAAGGCCTATGCGAAGGACATTCTCACCTCAGGCCAGCACCTGCTCGACCTGATCAATGACATTCTGGATATGGCGAAGATCGAAGCCGGCAAGATGACCATCAATCTCGCCCCCCTCGACCCCATTGAGCCCGTCGATGCAGCCGTGCGCATGATGCGCCAGAAGGTCGACGGCAAGGGCATTTCACTGGTCCTGGACGCGCCGATAGAGCTGCCAGAAATCTAGGCCGACCACCG
>JBCBCT010000211.1:0-570 GCA_038530365.1 Pseudomonadota bacterium
CCTCACGCTTTCGTGACCGAACGCTAGCAGAGCGAAGTTGCGTTGCCTAGCGCCGCGATTCACCCATTGCGGGTGTCTCACGCGGCGAAATGCGGGGCATTTCAAGGAGATGTTGTGACCAGATGGCCTGTAAGCCGGGTTCTGTTCCCCTCATCGGGGTGGCAGCCATTCATCTGGGACACGCCTTGCAGCGTGCCTCGTGCAGCGCACCCGGGGCGCGGGCTGGAAACGGCCCATGTGCGCCCCCTATTTGGCCTTGCTCCTGGCGGGGTTTACCATGCCGGATCTGTTGCCAGCTCCGCGGTGGGCTCTTACCCCACCCTTTCACCCTTACCGACGCAATTGCATCGGCGGTCTGCTCTCTGTGGCACTTTCCCTCGGCTCGCGCCGGGCGGGCATTACCCGCCGCCATGTTCCCATGGAGCCCGGACTTTCCTCCCCACAAAACGCGGAGCGGCTGCCCAGCCATCTGGTCAACGCTTTCTATATAACGCAATGATGCGGTAATCGAGGCACACTGAAGCATGGCATCTGTGGACGACCAGACGAAACGCGGCTGGAAGCTGCCAG
>JBCBCT010000212.1:0-542 GCA_038530365.1 Pseudomonadota bacterium
TGCAGTTGCGCCGGATTCATCTTTGAAGAAACGAGAAACGTTGGTCATGGGTCTAATCCTACTCCACGTGTTACAGCATGTCTGTCGAGTGTTCCCCCGATCAGTGATGCCAAATTACGCGCTGGAGTTTTCCAGAATCCCAAGAAAGATCCTTACCAGAATCCAAAAGGATGGACTGTGCCTGCTAGGGTGAACGAAGCGTGAAACCGGTTGTAAAACGTCGTCCTATATATTGCTGGCGGTCAAGCAAGGCCCATTCCGCAAGGCCCCCTGAGCATGGCCCCCTCTGCATGGCCCCCTCTGCAAAGCTTAAGCGCAGCTGTGAGCGAAGGCTCAAGTGACGACCCTGAAAAAAAGAAAGGGCCACACCGCGCAAGCGATGTGGCCCTGATCGGTCTCAACACCGGGCAGGCCCAAAGGCCACCCGGCACAGAGAATGGCGAAACTTAGCTGTTTGCAGCTTGAATTTCGTCAGCGGCTTTCTGGAAAGCGCCTTTCACCTGCGTACCGGCGGCGCCGAAGGCGGTGATGCCGACGATGGA
>JBCBCT010000213.1:0-503 GCA_038530365.1 Pseudomonadota bacterium
ATGTCGTCGTCACCGGCGGCGGGCCAGGGGTGATGGAGGCAGGAAGCCGCGGCGCGGTGGATGTGGGCGCGCCCAACGATGCTGGAGGAGGCGGGAATTGTCTCTACGACCGTCCTGTTTGGCGGCGCGCGCATTGCCGAACCTGGCACGGAACCGTGGGCTGCAAAAAACGAGACGCAGCGGGAAAACTTGAAGCGCAGCGCCAAATACTATGACGAAGCGCGGCGCTACGCACAGCTGGCCTCCGAAGCCTCAAAGAAAACAGACTTCACCGAGTATGTCGTCGTCACGGGCGGCGGGCCGGGGGTGATGGAGGCAGGAAGCCGCGGCGCGGTGGATGTGGGCGCGCCCAACATCGCGCTCAACATCGTCCTTCCCCACGAACAGGCACCCAATACCTATGTGACGCCGGAATATGCGTTCAATTTCCACTATTTTGCGATCCGCAAAATGCATTTCCTCATGCGGGCCAGTTCGGTCGCGGTTTTCCCCGGCGGCTTTGG